>CAZQAP010000018.1:0-10050 GCA_964591365.1 uncultured Planctomycetales bacterium | reverse complement strand
TTCGAGGGCGGCGGCGACGGCGTTCCGCACCCCGGCCGCTTCCTGCTCCACGCCGGGGTCGGTCCGCGCAGCGAGGAGACGGCCTGGCGCGCCCTTTCGGCCGGCCACCCCGGCCTCGACGTGCTGCTCTACCGCCTGGCCGATCCGCGCTTCTACCACCTGGACACCGCGCTCGCGGCCCTGGACGAGCGCACGGCCCTCTTCGTGGCCGGCGCGTTCTTACCCGAAGGCCTCGCGCTGCTCGAGGCCGCCTTCGCGGACCTCATCGAGGTGCCGCCCGAGGAGGCGCTCCGCCTGGCGGCCAACGCCTGGTGCCCCGACAGCCGCAACGTTCTGCTTCCGGCCGGCTGCCCGCGCACGGAGGCCGCCCTGCGAGTGCGCGGCTTCCGCCCGCTCCCGCTCGAAACCGGAGAGTTCCTCAAGTCGGGCGGCTCGGTCTACTGCCTCAAGCAGCCCCTGTACCCGCGGGAGCCTGCGTTTCCGCGTGATTCATCGCCAGGTCGACCAGGCGGTTGAAGAGTTCGCGCGGGGGGATCCCGTGGTGTTCCATCAGCTTGGGATACATGGAGATGCCGGTGAAACCCGGGATCGTGTTGACCTCGTTCAATAGCGGGCGGCCGTCCTTGCGACTCTGGAAGAAATCGACCCGCGCCATGCCGCCCAGGCGCAGGACCTGGAAGCTGCGCAGTGCCATCTCCTGCAAGTTGGCCGCCATGCGGGGTTTCAGGTCCGCCGCCGGGATGATCAATTCGGCGGAGTCGTCGAGATACTTGGCCTTGTAGTCGTACCAGTCGCCGGGGCGGATCTCGCCCGGCTCGGTGACGACCGGCGGCTGGCCCTCCAGGACCGCGATTTCGAGTTCGCGCGCATCCAGGGCCGGTTCGACGAGGGCATGGCGGCCGTGGCGGAAGGCCTCCCCGAGCGCCGCGGCCACCCCGCTCTCGCCCTCCTTCTCGGCAACCCGCGTGATCCCCACGCTGGACCCCAGACAGGCGGGTTTCACGAAGCAGGGCAGCCCGCGTTCCGAGATCACGCGGCGGACGACGGCCCCGGGGTCGGCTTCGAACTCGCCAGCGTCCGCGTCGGACCAGGAGAGGACCGGGATGCCCGCATCCCGGAGCACGCGCTTGGTGAGGGCCTTGTCCATGGCCAGCGCCGAACCCGACCAGCCGCTCCCCACGTAGGGGACGCCCTGCATCTCGAGCCAGCCCTGGATGCGGCCGTCCTCTCCGAAGGGGCCGTGCAGGACCGGAAAGACGCAGTCGGTACGCGGGGGAAGGCCCGGCTCCCCGCCCAAGGCCTGGAAGGGGCGTCCTTCCAGAAGGGCCGCGGAATCGGCGGGTTCCAGCCAAAGCCCCTCCTGGGTGATTCCGACCGGGACAACCTCAAAGCGTCCCGAGTCGAGATTCTCCAGGACGAACCGCGCGGAAGAGAGGCTGACCTCGTGTTCGGCTGAACGGCCCCCGAAGAGGACCGCCAGGTGGAGCCGTCCGTTGCGCGCCATGGCACGAGAATATACTCGCAAAAGCCCGTCCATCCCACGGAGAAAGCGGGCCCTCCAGCGGCATGTTCGTTCCCCTGATCCTCGCCCTCCTCCAGGCCCCGGCCGCCGGAGGCGTTCCGGCCCTCCCGGACCCCTTCCTGCCGAACCGCGGCCAGGCCGGGCTGGACGTGGAGCACTACGAGCTGCATCTGCTCCTCTTCCCCCCGGCAGCCCGGGTACGCGGGTGGGCCAGGCTCGATTTCCGTTTCCTCGAACCCGCCCCGGAACTGGTCCTCGACATGAACCGGGCCTTGACCGTCTTCCAGGTGCTTCTCGACGGCCGGACCGCATCCTGGACCCTGGAAGAGGGGCACCTTCGCGTTCCGCTCTCCCGCTCGAAGGAGGAAGGTTCTCCGTTCCGGGCCGAAATCTTTTATGGGGGCCCGCTCGAGGGGGTCGTCTCCCAGGGGGAACCGGTGGGTCTCCTGAGCGACAAGACCGTCCTCGTGGCTTACGACGAACCGGACGGCGCCCGCAATTGGTTCCCCTGCAACGATCACCCCAGCGACAAGGCCACCTACGATTTCTACCTGACCGTTCCAGCCGGCAATCTTGCCGTGGCGACGGGATCGCTGCGCGGCATGACCCTCCTGGGGGGCCTTTCCACCTTCCACTGGGGCAGCGCACACCGGGCCACCACCTACGGAGTGGGCCTGGCTGCGGGCCCTTTCGAACCGGTCGTGAGGCCCGGGGAGGTGCCGGTCCTCGACCTGGCCCTCCCCGGCGACCGCCGGCGGGTCGAAAGGAACCTGGCCTCCATCACGGAAATGATCCCGTTCCTGGCGAGCCGCTTCGGCCCCTATCCCTTCGAGCGCTACGGACACGTCTTCCTCCGGCGGCCGGTGGGGGGCCTGGAGAACCAGACCATGACGGTGCTCGGCCGCGGCGGGGGCATCGGCGGCAGTCCCCGCGTCCTGGTCCATGAACTGGGTCACCAGTGGTTCGGGGACTGGGTCAGCCCGCTGCGCTGGGGCGACCTGTGGCTCAACGAGGGCTGGGCCAGCTACTGCGAATGGCTCTGGGTGGAACACAAGCGCGGCCCGGGGGGGGGGCATTCCATTCTGTCCACGTGGAGATGGAGCACCCTGCGGCTGGCGCGGTCCGGATCCCCCTGGACTCTCGCCCATCCGAACCCGGACAACCTGTTCTCCGGCGCCCTGGTCTACAACAAGGGGGGCATGGTGCTTCATCTCCTCGAGGAGTACCTGGGAACCGAGACCTTCCTGGCTGCAGCCCGCCGCTATCTGCAGCGACACGGGGAGGGCAATGCTTCCAGCGAGGATCTCGAGGCCGACTTCCAAGAATCTTCCGGGCAGGATCTTCACCCGTTTTTCGAGGCCTGGGTGCGCAGCAATGCCGTCCCCGAGGTCCGCCTGCGCCTGCATGCCGCCCAGAGTCAGGGCGGCTGGCTGGCCCGGGTCGTCCTGGAACAGGTCCAGGAGGGCGCCTGGCATCCCTTCGCTGCCAAGGTGGAACTCCTCGACGAGGCCGGGCGCACGAGCCGGGTGGTGCCCGTCCGGTTCACGGGAAGAAAGGCGGAAATCGAAGCGGAACTCCCCTTCCGGCCGGTCCGGGCGGTCCTGGATCCGGACGAGGAACTGCCCGTGCGGATCCCGAAAGACTCTTGATGCCTTCGCCGGCTCCCCATGAACGGCCCCGGGGCGCCCGCCTGGCGCTTTGGATCCCCTTCCTGGCCGCCCTGGCGCTCTGCGCCCCCGTGCTCCGGGGGGGGTTCGTCTATGACGATCTGATCCTCCTGCGGGACAACCCCTTCATCCGCTCCTGGTCCGCTCTCTGGAAGGGCTTTGCGCTGCCGTTCTGGGAGATGGTCTCCCAATCCCGCAGCGAGGCGGGTTTCTACCGCCCCCTGGTGACCGGAGTCTTCACCCTGCTCCAGCATGCCGGGGGCGGAAGCCCGCTGGCGTTTCATGCCGCCTCCTGGATCCTGAACGCCGCGTGCAGCCTGCTGGTCGCTTCGCTGGCTCTGCGGCTGTGCCGGCGGCCATGGGCGGCCATGGCCGCCGGCCTCCTTTTCGCTGTTCACGGAGCGCACGCCGAGCCGGTGGCCTGGGCCTCCTCGCTTCCCGATCTCCTGGCGGCCTTCTTTTCGCTGCTGGCCCTTCGCTGCGCGGTCTCCCGCAAATGGCTGGCCTGCGCTCTCTGGCTGGTCCCCGCGCTTCTTTCCAAGGAGGTGGCGCTCGGAGCATGGCTCCTCTGCCTGATCCTCGCCCTGCGCGGCGGCGCGGGCCGGCGCTCCCGCGGCGCGTTGCTGCTGGTTCCCGCCGCCCTTCTCTATCTGCTGCGCATGGTCGCCTTCGCCTTCCCGGCGGCCGGGTTCGATCTCGAGACCACCCGCTTCCAACTCCCCCTCCTCGGGGAAATCGGTCTCAGCTTCCACTTGATCGCAAGGTACTTCGGTTTCCTGGTCTGGCCGTGGCCCCACGCCCCCTTCCGCCCGCTGCAAATGGACATCTCCTACAGCCGCGAAGTCCCGAGCATCCTGGGGGTTCTTCTTCTCGCCGGCGGCCTCCTCGTCTGGATCCGCGCCCTGCGGCGTTCCTCCCGGCTCCTGGTCCCGCTGGGCCTGCTTCTCTTCAGCCTGCTTCCCGTGTTGAACACCCGCAGCCTGGGACAATACCCCTTCGAGGAACGATTCCTCTATCTCCCCTCGGCGGGTTTCGCCCTGCTCGCGGCGGCGCTTTTCGTCCGCCGGCCCGGGACCGGAAAGGGATCCCTGCTCCTTTCAGGCACCGCCCTGGGCGCCCTGCTCCTCGGAAACGCATGGTCGCTCGAACGCACTCTGCCGCATTGGAGGGATGAATTCCATCTCTACCAGTGGGCGCAGACGGCTTCTCCGCACTCCATGCAGTCTTTCCTCGGCTGGGGCCGGATCCAACTCGAAGCGGCCCAGAAGATGGAGGCGGGCTCTTTCAGCCAGCAACGCGCCGCGGACCAGGCTGGACGGGCCTACGAGCAGGCCCTGGCCATCTCTCCCGACCACTGGTTCATCACCATGCTCGACCGCAAGCGGGGCAACCTCGGGCTGGGCGATTCCCTGCTGGTCGGGGGCGATCTCGATTCGGCCGAAGAGGTCTACCGCAAGATCCTCGGCCGCTGGCCCGACGAAGGCCTCGCCCACCTGGAGCTGGCCGTCTGCCTCAGCCGGGAAGGGCTGAAGGCGCTCAAGGGCGGCCGGGAAGAAAACGCCCGCAAGAAGTTCGAGGAGGCCCTGCCCCATTTCGACCGTGCCGTGGAACGCCTTGGCCCGCTGGGCCCGGCTTTGCGGGGCAAGGGGGATGCGCTGGCGTACCTCCAGCGCAATCAGGAAGCCCTGCCCCTGCTGGAACAGGCGTCCCGCCTCCTGCCGGGCGACCCGGAGCTGGCCCTGGATCTCGCCTCCGTGCATCTCGCCCTGAATCGGGAGTACTCGGCCCGCCAGGTGCTTGAAGACTTTCTGGAACGGAATCCGGGGACTTCCTATCGCAAGCAGTTCCATGAGCAGATCGAATGGCTCCGCCAGCGGCAGGCCGCCCGCGACGGCGGGGTTCCGAAGCGTTGACCGGGCAGCCCGGGGCGGGTCAGGCCGTGACCAGGCCGGTCAAGGTGAGGCGCGCCAGTTCCCGGCAGGCGTCGGCGGCGGGGATTTCCAACCGGGCGACCAGTTCCCCCAGCCGGATCCCGCCCTTGGCGGCTTCCAGGATGGCGAGGCTGGCCTTGGTGGCCCGCAGCATCCGGCGTCCGCCGCCGTCGAGAAGAACGGCCTCTCCGGCCATGTCGATCGAAGCCACCCGGATGGGATCGGTGCGGCAGCGGAGCCTGCCGCCCCGGCGGAGATCCGCCTGCAAGCGGGCGGCTTCGGCCTCCCATTCCTCCCGGGTGACCTTCGGCGGTTCGGCGTCGGCCCAATAGAGGAACGGATAGAGCCATCCCTCCCACTGTTCGGGATGACGGCGGACCCAGCGTTCGAAGACGGCATAGACCTCGTGCGTCTTGGCGGCGAGCCCTTCCTCCGATGGGGTCTCGGGGGGGGGGATCGGCCTGAGGAACTGCACCCCGCGCCAGCCGAACCGGCCGCGCCGGTGAAGAGCGGGATGGATGGAAACGCCGGCCTTGGCGGCCAGATAGGCGGCTCCCACCCTCATCTGGACCGGCATGGAGAGGAACGGGAACACGGCGGCATTCTTCTTGCGTCCGGCCATCCGGCGGAGCCCCGAATTGGAGTCGAGCAGCAGGAAGACGAAGCGCCCCTCCTTCAAGGTGCGCAGGGCGCGCACCATGCTGCGGGGATCCTGGGCGGAAAGGAGATCGAGATCCACCCCCAGGGAGGCCGCCTTCTTGCGGATGAACCCGCCCAGGGATTCGATGGCTCCCTCGTCGGCCAGGATCACGCCGCCGATCCCGAGCTGGCCCCCCGCCATGGGGACCGAAAGCCAGGCTCCCATCCGGATCGTGCAGAGGATCCCCCCGCGCCCCTGGCGGTGTTCCTCCTCAAGGGGGCCGGCGCCGCGGATGCGGATGCGGGACTCGGGGCGCCGAGCGCGCACCTGTTCCTCTTGGATCCGTTTCCGTTCCAGGAGGAAACGCCCTGCCAGCAGCCGGATGCGGCGGGAGGACATCCGTCCGGAAAACGCCGAGCCCAGGCTCACGAGCAACAGCTCCCGGACGCGCGACAGGGCCTCCTTGGATTCGGCCTTCTTTTTCACCCCTGGATCTCCTTTTTTCCCGGACTCAAGATGCTCTTCAAGAAAAAGAGCGGAAAGATCATTCCCACCAGAAGAAGCAGCCCGGCCAGGATGGAAAAACCCGGGCCCGCAAAATCCTTCCAGGGAGCTCCCTTCGACCAGAGTTCTCCGAATTGGTTCCAGGCCAGCCCCATCTCCCCCCAGGCCTGGGGAAGCAGGTTGAAGGCCGCCCAGATGCTGAAACCGAGGAAGAAGACCAGGCTGGAAACGGAGTAGAACCCGAGCACCCAGTCGGCCCAGCCCTTCGGACGGAATCGCCCGCGGAACAGATCGCGGGAGAGCTGCATCGAGTACTTGCGGAGCCCATGGATCCCGGTGAGATCGGAAAGCAGCCAGTAACCATCCATGCGCAGGAAGGGATCCAGGTCCGCGGAAACCCCCAGAAGGATGAAAATGCCCACCCAGGCGGGCTCCGGCCAGCCGAAGAGGCCGTAGGCCAGCAGGCACAGGCCGGCGAAAACCATCTGGAAAAAGATCCCTCCCAGGTCCACGATCACACGCCCCTTGCGGGGCAGATACCAGGCCCGGGTCACGTCGGTGTAGTAGACCGGCATGAAAAGGTACATGCCCAGGCCGATGCTCCCGGCCTTCTCCCCCTGGGAACGGATGGCGGCGGCATGGCCGAATTCGTGCACCAGGGCCGAAACTTCGAGGAGAACCGTGACCTTGAGCCAGAGGGAGAATTCGAGCAGCCGATCGGGAATGCCCGGCCGCTGAGTGAAGAAATAGCCCAGGTAGAACCAGAGATGGACGCCGAAAAGCCCGGCAAGAACCGCGAGGAAGACCTTCTTGCGGTAGAACACGGTCAAAGGCCGGGCCACCGCGTTGACCACCCGCTGCGGAAGCAGCGGCAGGCGGATCCAGACCGGGATGAAGAGACGGCGGCTCTCCTTGGGGGGGGTGCCTACGAAGGCGAGGTCGTTCTTGATGAGGACTTCCTGAAGGACGCGGAGCAGATCGCCGGCGGATATTTCCCGGCCGCTCTCTTTCGAGAAGAGCGCCGCCAGTTCGGAGACCGTCCGCTTGCCGTCGATCAGGGGGAGCAGGCCGGCCACGGCCGGGGCCACCGCGAAAAAACGCCCCGAGGGGAGCTTGACGATGGGCTCGCGGCCCTCAATGGCCGGGGGAGGCAGCTCCAATCCTTCCCGAAGCCGGGGCACCGATCCAGGAGTCAGGATTTCCTCTTCCCCCGCCTCCGAAGTTATCCTGGAGAGGTGGCCAGCATCCTGCGACCCGGACTCCTCCTGCTTGCGGATCCGTCCCTTGTCGATCCCAACTTCGATGAAACGGTGGTCCTTCTTTGTGCCCACAATGAGGAAGGCTCTCTGGGCCTGGTCTTGAACCGGCCCCTGGAAGTCCAGGTCGCCCAGGTCCTTTCCGGCACGAACCCTTTCCACGATAACAATCTGGCCCTGCGGTGGGGAGGCCCTGTGGGCCTGGACCGCCTGCATGTCCTGCACGCCGGCTTGGGGGCGACCAGCGGCTCCCAGAAAGTCCTGGAAGGAGTGAACTTCGGGGGGGATTTCCAGTCCCTGCTGGGCATTACCTCGGATGAGATGGCCCTGCGCTTCTTCCTCGGTTATGCCGGCTGGGATGCCGGCCAGCTGCAGGGCGAGATGGAGCAGGGAACCTGGCGGACTCTTCCGGCCGACCCGGGATTGGTCTTCGATGAGGAGCCGGCCACCCTCTGGCACCGTTTGATGGGCCGGCTCGATTCCGATCTCGTCTGGATGCGCCACATCCCCAGGGATCCCAGCGTGAATTGAACTCGAAATCCCTGAATGAACACGGGGTCCGCCGGGGGGCGGCCGCCGGTGCCTGGACCGCGGCCTTCTGCTGGCTGGCCGCCTACCTCCAGGCGGTGCTCACCAACCGCCTCGGTCTGGCCCCGGGCCTGCTGCTGGCCTTCGGCCTGCCGATCGGCCTCCTCTGGTGCGGTCTCGGGGCGGCCCTGGGAACGGTTTCAGCCTGGATTGCGTCCCGTGCCGGCCTGCGCCCCCGCTCCCTTCCGGTGGTCCTGCTGGTCTTCTTGGTTTTCTTCTTCCTCTTCCTCCACCCGTTCCTGTTCCCCGGAAGGCAGGACGCCGTCGTAGCCCCGGACACGCGGCGAACGCTTTTTCTGGTGATCCCTGCCCTGGGGCTTTTCCTGTTCCTCGGCCGGCTCCGTTTCGTGCCACGCGGAAGCCGGTTCTTTTTCCCCGCCCTGGCGGCCCTGCTCCTGGTCCCTGTCGTCGAGGAAGCCCCGGGCGGGGACGTGGCCCGCCTGCCCAAACCCGAACTGGACCGGCAACTGCACCTGGCCCGCAAAGGGGCCGAGCATGCCGGACTGCCCCACAGTATTTTCGTCTTCGCTGTCGACGGGCTTTCCTGGAACATTCTTGATCCGATGATCGCGGCGGGAGAAGTGCCCCATCTTGCCTCGGTCCTGGAGCAGGGCGGCCGGGGAGAGCTCAAGACCATGATCCCGACCTTTTCTCCCATCATCTGGAACACCCTGGCCACCGGATGGGACTGGCGGGATCACGGGGTCCGCGAGTTCACGGTCGTGCGCCTGGCCGGCTCCTCGCTCCCCCTGAGTACGGCCGGGACCGCCCTGCGCCCCGCTCTGCGCTGGATCCGCCCCCTGACCGGTCCCTTGGGCTTGGTCCACGCCAGCCCGGTGACCGCCATCTCCCGCATGCGGCGTCCCTTCTGGGACGTTTTCGAGGAGGCCGGAGTCTCCTGCTCGGTCGTGGGCTGGTTCGCCAGTTTTCCAGCCAGCAAGACCAGGGGCGGATTCGTCTCCGACCTCGCTTTCACCATCCAGCCGCCCTCCACGGATCCCCAGGACTACCTTCTCGCGGTCCAGCCGGAGGAACTCGGGGACCTGGCGGCCTCCCTTGCGGGATCCGAAACCATCCGGAAGAAACTTGCGGGGCTTTATGCGGAATTGGAACAGACCTCCGGCCAGGCCCTTCTGCCCCACGAACGCCGGGCGCTTGAGCCTCGTCTGATCCGGTTTTTGAACCGCATGGAGATCTTCCGGAGGCTGATCCAGTTGCATCCCAAGAGCGGCCTTTTCACCGTCTACACCCGGCTTATCGACGACGTCCAGCATCTCTTCTGGATCTTCTACAAGCCGGAGGATCCTGCTTTCGAGGGGATCCGGCTGGACGCCAGCCAGCGCGACCGTCTCCGGGACGTGATCCCGCTGGCCTACCGGTGGATCGACCGCTACCTGGGAGAGTTCCTTCCCATGCTTCCGCCCCAGACCGGAATCGTGATCCTTTCCGATCATTCCGCCCACGCCCAGCGGCCGGCAAGACCCTGGCTGCCGGTCGCCGAGCAGGAGGAACTCGTTTATTCCGGGGGTCACATGGATGCCCCGCCAGGCGTCCTGGCCCTGGCCGGTCCCGGAATCCGCAAAGGGGCCTCCCTCGAGGGCGCGGATCTCCTTTCCTTCCTGCCCACCCTCGCTTTCTGGCTACGGGTGCCTCTGGCGAAAAACCTGCCAGGATCGGTATTGCGCCGGGCCTTCACCCAACCCTTCCTTCTCCACGAACAGGTTGCTCCCGTTTCCACCTATGAATTGGAAGGCCTTCCCCGTCCGGGAGGGACCGCCCTGTCGAATCTGACCCGGGAACAGCGGCATGCGCTCGAGGAGCTGGGGTACCTCCAATAACCCGGATGCTGGCCCATACGGGTGGACCCTGAAGGCCTCAAGAAAAGATCCTCCAGCGAAGAAGAGAAGCAGAAGAAAGCTTCGTGCCCACGACCCGCATCTGC
>CAZQAP010000017.1:14893-28849 GCA_964591365.1 uncultured Planctomycetales bacterium | reverse complement strand
CGACAGCCTGGCCTTGGGGGAGGGTCCTCTCGTTCTTTCTCTGTTTCTTTTCTTCTCCGCGCTCTCCGCGTCTCCGCGGTTTTTTCTTCTTCCAGGTTTCCCGGGAGCCCCCTCATCTCCCGCGCTTTCTCCGCCCAGGAAAGCCTCCCGCCTACACAAAAGCCGGACCCCTGGAGGTCCGGAAGGGAAGACCCTCCCGCAGGGTCTTTTCCGGACACGGCCGCCAATCAAGAACAAATTGCCCCGGCACCGTATTTCTGGAAAGTGGTAGGGTTTTCCTGCACGACGAGACTCGCCCCCCTGCCCGACCATGCCGCCACCTCATGGACGAGAAGCCCTCGGACGCCTTCCAGAAAAGCTACCAGCGGACGAGGAGCCACGCCGACTTCCTGGGCCGTTTCTACGAGATCTTCCTCGACGCTTCCGAAGAGGTCCGCGAGAAATTCTCCCACACCGATTTCCCCAAACAGATCCGCATGCTCAAGGCCTCGATCCTCATGATGATGCAGGCGGCCATCGACAATCCCGAAGGCCAGCAACAGATGGAAAGGCTGGCCGAGCGGCACAGCCGCAGGGATCTCGACGTCCGGCCCGAACTCTACGATCTCTGGATGGACTGCCTCGTCCAGGCCGTGAAGGAGGCCGACCCCGGTTTCGATTCCGAGGTGGAGAAGGCCTGGCGTTCCATGATGCGGCCGGGCATCGAGTTCATGAAGACCCATTATTGAGCCTCCCGGCCGGAAGGAGCTATCCGCTCTTCCAACCCAGGACTCCCACGGTCACCAAGTCGTCCAGATAACGGCGGACCGCGGCCAGGTCCATGGGACCGAATTCCCCGGTCAGCGCGTCACGGATTTCGCGGACACTGCGTTTCCCGTCGATGAAGTTGACCAGTTCGAAGCGCTGATCGCCGTTGAAGGGGAAGTCCTCGCTCCGGTACCAGGCGGCGCGATCCTCGGGAAGCCGGCTCTCCGGAAGGCCGAAATCGAGCGGCCCGCGGGTCTTGCGGGAGGGAACGAGGGTGCCCGCATCCCCCGCAGCCGGCAAAGCGGCGGTGGAAATCCCGGCAAACTCCCCGCGCTTCAACAGCCCGGCGAGGAGCGATTCATAGGCCGCTTCCTGGCGCCGTTCCGCTTCGTGGAGGGCGAGGTCCACGCGATGGGCGCCCTGGAAGGGCACCACCGAAGTGAGCGCCCGGCCGCTGGCGAGAAAGGCCTCCTGAACTCCGGTCAGGGCGTCCCGGGGATCGCCGAGGCCGGCGGCCAGGCGCCGGCGCCAGAGGCGGAAGGCGGCCTGGGTCCTCATGGCGTTGTCAGCCTCCACAAGCGGCAGGAGATCGAGCGCCTGCTCCTCGGTGAGGTTGGCGAGAACCCAAAGCGCGCCGGTGGCCAGGATCTCCGCGCGTTCCAGCTCGACCGGATCGACCTTGTCGGGAGTGTCCTCGGAGGTGTGGTGGGTGTAGTCGGGCTCGTGCCCGAACATCGTCGCGGGGATGCGCCGGTCGAGGAACATCATGTGGTCGCTGCCCCCGCTGTAGGGGGTCACCCGCCAGTTGAAGGTCGAGCGGCTGCCGCGCGGGGTGCGCACGGCCATCCCATCCACCATGCGGGCCATGTTCTCGACGACTTCGTCGAGGCAGGAGGGGAGCGAAGCCGGGGTGCGGGTGAGGATCATCCGGCTGTGCAGCAGCTCCTCGTTCTCCCCCACCATGTCCATGTTGATGTCCGCCAGCCATTTCCCACCGAGGGCGGGCCCGGCCATCTCGGGATGGGCGTCGAGATAGGCCATGGTGCCGTTCCACTCGGGAACCCAGAGGAACCGAAGGGTCCGCTTGGGCCGCGGAAGCCGCCCTTCGGCGATGAGGGTCTTCAGCGAACGCGCCATGTCGAGGATCGCGCCGGAACCGCTGGCATTGTCGTTGGCGGATTCCTTGGGGTGGTCGAGGTGGGCGCTGAAGACAAGCACCTCGCCGGGTTTCTCGGAGCCGGGGATGTCGGCCACGACAACGTCCATGAAGTACGGTTCAAGCCCCGTTCCGCGGACCCGGCCGTGAAGGACGACCTTCTTCCCGGCGGCGAGCATGCCGCGCAGCTTCTCCCCCTGGCGGTTGGTCAGGTTGAAGCCGAAGGTGGTGCGCTCCAGTTCGTCGGTGCGCGGCCACATCCCGGTGTAGGCCAGCATGTCGGGGTGGTCCTTGGCCCGGGAATCGGCGAGGTAGCAGACCACCGCGGCGGCGCCGTACTTGAGCACGGCGAGACGGTGCACCGCTCCGCCGTAACCCGTGGCCAGGACGAACTTGCCGCGCACGTCCTTGCCTTCGTAGTCGGCATCGCTCGTTCCCGCCCCCACCCAGACCAGCTCCGCGGTGACGTCCCCCGGGTTGGAATAGGTGACCACGCTCATGGCGATCTCGGGGTAGCCGACAATGCGCTCCTCGCGGGGCTCGACCATGCGCAGCTCGCCCGACTCGATGTCCCAGCCGGAAGGCGACTGCCAGGTCTGGTAGACGACGCGGCCGTCGGAGGGGAAGGACTCGATCCAGGCGCTCTTCTCGTCGAATCCGTAGGCTCGCAGCTGTCCGAGAACGTAATTGGCGGCATCCCTGTATCCGCGCGACCCTTGGATGCGGTGGTGCCGGGTGATCTGGATGACGTGTTCCTTGGCCAGCTCGCCGCTCAACTCTTCGTGGAAGAGGTCCCGAAGCCGGTCGGGGAGCAGGTTCTGGGCGGCCAGGGGAACGGCCGGTGCGGCCAGGAAAAGGACGAGGGGCAGAAGCAGGCGGGGTTTCATGGCGTTTTCGGTGGGTTTGTGGGGCCCCGGGGGCTTTTCCACCATATCCGGCCCCCTGGAATCGGGCATTCCGCCGGCACCCCTTCTATTCTGGGGGGGTCATGAAACCTTCCCCCAGCCTGCTGCTTGCCTGCTTCCTGGCCGGGTTCTCGCCCGGCCCCCTTCCCGCGTTCCAGGCCTCCCCCGAGGCCCAGGACGCCTCCGCCCGGAAGGCGGAAGACCGCGCGCCCGTTCTGCGCGCCTTCCAGAACTACCGTGACGTCCGGGCCGAAGCCTCCACGCTCCAGAAAGACGCGCGGAAGGCCTGGAACAAGGCCGATCACAAGGATCCCGAAGCCCGCAAGGCTTACTCCGGCTCCTTGCAGCGCGCCTACGAGATGGAACAAAAGGCCGAGGAGGGTTTTCGCGAAGCCTTCCTCGCCTCGGACTGGAAATCGTGGGGCGCGGACCGGGATCCGAAAGCCCTGGAAGCCGGACTCTATCTTGCCGGCCAGTGGGCCCTGAACGAGAAACCCGAATTGGCGCTCTCGTTGTTCCATGCCTACCTGGAGCGGATCCCCGAAAAGGACCGCCGCCCCGAGGTGCTCGCGCGGGACCTTCCCCGCGCATGGATGGCCGGGCTCGAGCCCGGGGAAGCCGCCCGGCGCCTGGAAGGCCTGGCCAAGAAAGCCGACCGCAAGGAACGCGCCCGGATCCTCCAGGATCTCGGCGACATGCGCGCGCTGGCGGGGGATGCACGCGGCGCCCAGAAGGCCTACCAGGCTGCCCTCGGCGCCCTCCCGCAAACGGGAAACGAAAGTGCGGGGATGGAGCCCTACCTCAAGCTGCGCCAGGCCCTGGTCGGCAGGACGGCCCCCGAGATCAAGGCCGCCACCTGGGTGGGCGAGGATGCCAAGCCCCTTTCCGCCCTGAAGGGTCACGTCGTGGTGGTGGACTTCTGGGCCACCTGGTGCGGGCCGTGCCGCCAGGTCATGCCGCACCTGAACGCGCTCTACCGGGAAAAGAAGAAGGACGGCCTGCGGGTGGTGGGAGTGACCCGCTTCTACTCCAACGGCTTCCTGCCCGAAGGCGAGATCACCGGTTCCGGCCGGAGCGTCCAGGGAATGGACAACGGGTCGTTCCTCGAACACCTGAAGACCTTCCGGGAGCACACCGGAATCTCCTACCCGTTCGCGGTCGGCTCCCCGAAGGACTTCAAGAACTACCAGGTGCGGGGCATCCCCACCCTGGTCATCCTCGATGCGAAGGGAGTGGTCCGTTTCGTGACCGTCGGCAGCGGCTCCGAAGGCCTGCTGCGCCACGCCGCCGAATTCCTGATGAAGGCGGCGCCAACGGCGGGGTGATCGAAAACCGCGTGCGCGGGCGGGTTCAGCCCCCCCCGCTTTCGTCTCCTCCCAGGTAGCCGAGCTCCTCGAGCACGGCGCGCTGGTGGGCGTCGGTCTCCGGAGTCTCCGGCAAGGCCTTGAGGCGCTGGTCTTCCTCCCGGCTGGCAGCCCGCCAGGTCCGGTAGCGGGCGTAGAGGCGGTCGAAGACGGCGCGGCCTCCCGGGGTTCCATAGAGATCGTGCTCCTCCCGCGGGTCGGCCTGCATGTCGTAGACGTGGGGCTGTTCGGGAGCCCCCTGGGCCTCCTTGGGGGCCAGGAAGGTGATCTTCCAGCGCCCGTCGAAACGCACGGCTTCCTTGCGCCTCACCTTGCAGAGCCGCATCCGCTCGGCGGGTACCGCACCGGGATCGCCGTCCAGAAGCGGGAGCAGGTTCACGCCCTGGACTCCTTCGGGAACCTCCAGGTGCAGGGCAGCGCAGAGAGTGGGCAGGAGGTCCACGCTCTGGACCGGGGCGTCGTACCGGCCGGCCCATTTCCCATCCGGGAAGCGAACGATCAAGGGAACGTGGATCTCCTCTTCCCAGATCTTTCCGTGGCCCACGAAACCGTGCTCGGCCAGGCTTTCCCCGTGGTCACTGGTGAAGACCACGATGGAACGCTCCAGAAGCCCCTTTCCGCGAAGCTGATCCAGGAACGCGCCCAGAAGGGCGTCCGCGCTGGCCACGCCCCCGTCGTAGAGATCGCTCAAGAAGCGGCGTTCGTCCGGGCCCAGCTTCCCTTGCGCGATCATCGGTTCGTAATCGTCCCGGCCGCAGCGGCCTTCGGGATCGAGGAAGCCCCGGTACCAGCCGGCGAAGCGGCCGCGGAACGGTTCCGGGGGGACGTAGGGGCAATGCGGGTCGTAGGCGTGCACGAAGAGGAAGAAGGGCTCCCGGGCGTTTTTCGCCAGCCATGCCTCGGCCCTCGGCAGGACGTCGGCGAAGGTCGGTTTCAGTTTCTTGCGCGGACCGTCTCCGTATTCGAAGACGTCGAAGCCCACGTCGAACCCGTAGGCCGGATGGAGGTAGCCGCCTCCCGTGAACGCGGCGGTGCGCCAGCCGGCCGCCTGGAGGATCGAAGCCAGGGTGTAGCGCGGGCGGATGGCGACGCCGTTGTAGGTGAGGCCGTGACGCTGGACGTACTGGCCGGTGAGCAGGCTGCGATGGCTGGGAGCGGTGGCGGTGCTCTGGGCCAGGCAGTTGGTGAACAGGGCCCCCTCCGACGCCAGGGCGTCGAGGTTCGGCGTGACGCCCTCCCGCCCGCCGTAGCAGGAGAGCCGGTCGGCCCGGCAGGTGTCCAGACTGATGAGGATCAGGTTCGGGCCGGTTGCTTGCGGACTGGAGTCCGGACCCCCGGCTTTTCCGCCGGCCGGTTCCCCGGCCGGACCGCAGGCTCCGCAGAGCATCATCCCCGCCAGGAGAAGGCCCCCGAAGAAGGCCGGCCGCCCCGGCGGGCCCGCGCGCAGACCGGCGGGTTCAGTCATGGGAAACCTCGTCGAACAGATCGCAGGCCGCGCTCATGAATCCGGAACCGGGCTTCACGGCATCGCCAATTTCCAGGTACGCCTCTTCTCCACGCCGGAAGGCCGGCCAGCGGGGAAGGCCCTCCCCGTTGGGATCGCCGGTCCTGGCGAACCGCAGCCAGGCGGCGTGCATGATCCGGGAGAGAGCGAAGTCGGCATCCTCCGTCCAGCTCCCCTTGAGCAGGTTGCCGAAGACGTAGAAGATCTCGGCTCCGTGGGTGGCGCCCATGTGCATCTTTCGGGCCCCCGGCCCGACGCGGGTGAACCGGTAGAGCCAGACCGGCGACTCGTTCCGGGCCGCGAGCTTCCGCGCGGTCCGCCGCGCCGGAGCCAGGAAGGCCGAGACCGTGAGGAGCCGGGCCATGGCGGGCCGGATTTCCGGGACGGAATCGACCGGGAAAAGATCCAGAACCTGTTCGGAGCGGTCGGCGAAGTACCGGTGCACGAGGAGTCTGTAGCCGGCGGGATCCTCGACCGGCAGGGATCGCAGAAAAAGGGTGCCTTCGTCGGCGTTGGTTCCCAGGAGCACGGGAACGTCGTGGCCCTGCCCGGCTCCCAGGATCTTCCCGGGAGGCCGCGGAAGCACCCAGTCGTCCACCACGGGCCAGAGGACGCTTCCCTTCCCGAAAAACCCCAGGCGCGCATGACCGGCGGCCAGCAGTTTGTCCGCCGGGACCGCGCGAAGAGCGGCCGCGGTGGCGGGAGCATCGGAGCCCGGCTCGGAAACCCCGAGGCGGTCCGCGATCTCCACCCCGGTCGCCTCGGCGGAGGGAGCCGAACCGTCCCCGGAACGCAAGGGCGTCTTGACGCCGTCGGCCACCCCGCTTTCAAGGATGGCCCGCTGAAAGAGGCCCTTGGCCAGCGGAGAGGCCAGCAGACACCCCACCGAAACGCCGCCCGCCGATTCTCCGAAGACGGTGACGTTGCCGGGGTCGCCCCCGAAGGCGGCGATGTTCTTCCGGACCCACTTCAGGGCCGCGATCTGGTCGAGCAGACCGTAGTTCCCGGAAGAATGTTCGGGGGATTCCGCGCTCAAGGCCGGATGCGCGAAGAAACCGAAGGGCCCCAGGCGGTAGTTGACGGTGACCAGAACGGCCCCGTCTTCGGCGAAATGGCGGCCGTCGTAGATGGGGTTGGAGCCGCTTCCCATGCTGAAGCTTCCGCCGTGGATCCAGACCATCACCGGCAGCCCGTCCCCCTTCCCGGCGGCAGTCCAGACGTTCAGGTAAAGACAGTCCTCGCTCCGCTCTTCCCCGCCGATTCGAAGGCCGCCCCCGCCCGGCTGGAGGCAGGCGGGTCCGAAGCGCGAGCCGTCGCGAACGCCTTCCCAGGCCTCGGCCGGCTGGGGGGGCTTCCAGCGCAGCGGCCCGACCGGCGGACGGGCGAAAGGAATCCCGCGGAAGACGAGCGCCTTGGATCCCGCCGCGGCCCGGACGCCGCGGACCTGCCCGGCATCGAGGCCCACCACCGCGCCGCGGCCCGCCTGCGCCCCGGCCGGGGCCAGGAGAAGAGCCAGCACGCCGAGGGCCGCAAGCGGCCGTCTGCTTTCCTGAAGGATGAGCATGGCAGGCCAGATAGAATAGAAGCATGCGACGGCGGCTGGCAGCTTGGTTTGCGATTCTTGGGATCTTCCCGCCTCTCCTCGGGGCCCAGGCGCCCTCCGCCCGGACCTGGCCGCCCTTCCCCGGGATCCATTCGGACAACGTCATTCCCGTGGGCGGCGTCCCGCGGACCTACGATTTCTTCGTGCCCCGCCACCTGGGACGGAAGCCGGTCCCGCTGGTCCTTCTTCTCCACGGGCACGGCGGCGACGCCGACGTCATGACCGGCCTGGCCGGCAATGCCGCGCCTTTCCGCATCTGGATGGATATCGCCGAAAGGGAGGGATTCCTGGTCGTCTTTCCGGAGGGAGTCATCAGCCCGGACGGCAAGAGCGGATGGAACGACTGCCGCGGAGACACGCTCACCAATCCCCATTCCAAGGACGTCCTCTTTCTCCGGAAACTGATCCTCCGTTTCACCCGTTCCTTCCACGTCGATCCCGGCCGTGTTTATGCCAGCGGGGTTTCGAACGGCGGCCAGATGGTCCTGCGGCTCGCCATCGAACTTTCCGACCGGATCCGTGCCGTGGCGGCCGTGGTGGCCCCCATGCCCCAGGTGAACGCATGCAGCCCGCCGGTCCGCCCGGTCTCGGTCCTTTTCATGAACGGCACCGCCGATCCATTCATTCCCTGGAACGGGGGGCCGGTCGCGGGCCTCGGCACCGGCCAGGGAAGCCGCGGAACGGTCCTCTCCACGCCCGATTCGGTGGCCTGGTGGGTGCAGTTCGATCAGACCGATCCGATCCCTTCCGTCCAGGATCTTCCCGATCTCGATACCCAGGACGGTTCCACGGTCCGACGCCACACCTATTCCAACGGCCAGAACGGAACGCGGGTGGTGCTCTATGAAATCATCGGCGGAGGCCACATCGAACCGAGCATCCAGGAAAAGTATTCCGCCTGGTGGCAGAACATCGTCGGCCCCCAGAATCACGACCTGGAGATGGCCGAGGCGGTCTGGGCCTTCTTCCAGGGGCTTTGAGCGGAAGCGGCCCGAGGCTTCCAAACGGCGCTCAGCGGCGCGGCGGCGAGGTCAGGGCCCACTCGACATCCAGCCCGGGAACGTGGCTCGCAACGGTGCAGCTGAGGTTGAGCGGCCCCGGCGGCAGGTAGAGGAAGAGGCGCGGCTGCGGCCCGGGTTCCAGATGGAGGTTCCAGCCCTCGTGGAGGAAACGGCGGGCGATCTTCTCCATGATCCCGCGCAGATCGTCGGCAGGGGCGACTTCCACGCGGACCTTGGTGTCCCCGGTATCGACGACGATGGAACGGTCGGAATCGGACCCCGCCGGCTCCCGGGCCGCCCGGCCCGAGACCTTGATCAGGATCGCAATCGTTCCGGGAGGAAGATCGGGAACGGTGTCCGGAATCGGATCAAGGCGGGGCGCGTGTGCTTGGTCGGGAAGCACCGTGTCCCCGGTTTCGGGAGCTTCTCCGCTGGAGCCGGAGCAGGCCGTGGCGAACACCAGCAGGGCCGGGAAGAAAAGGGTGGTGAGCGTTTTCGTGATCCTGGGAGAGTCTACCCTCCCGTCAGAACCCCGGCGCCCGCCAGACCGTTTCCCCTTCGAGCAGGGTCAGGAGGACCCTGGTGGCGCCGAGTTGCGCGAGCGGGATCCGGAAGAGGTCGCGGTCGAGCACGATGATGTCCGCCAGCTTGCCCTTCTCGAGCGTTCCGGTGCGATCCTCCTGGCGCATCACCCAGGCGGATTCGACGGTGCAGGCGCGGATCGCGGCCGCCAGCGAGGGAAGGCTTTCCGGACCGCGCGTGAGGGCGCGCTGCATGCCCGCGAAGGGGGAGATCCCGCCCACGTCGTAGTCGCTGCTCAAGACCACCCGCGCCCCGGCGTCGTAGAGCGAACGCAGCCTCAAGGCCTCCTGCCGGACGCGCCTTCCTCCGAGGAAAGGCCCGAAGATCTTCTGGAAACGGCCGGGAAACACCGAGTCGTCGGCCATCTGGAGGTCGGCCGTCACGCCCAGGGCGGCGAAGCGGGGCACGTCGGGCGGAGACACCAGGGTCACGTGGGTGATGCGGTGCCGGGATCCGTCCGCGGCCCCGGCCGCCTGGGCGGCTTCGATGGCGTCCAGGGCGCCGTGGACCCCGCCGTCGCCGATGGCGTGGATGTGAAAGTCGAACCCGAGGGGGCCAAGTCGCGTCAGGTAGCGCTCCAGGCGGGCCTGGTCGAAGTAGCGCAGCCCCTGGGGCCCGGCGAGACGCAGGGTCTTGCGGTAGGGCTGCAAGAGGGCCGCGGTCGTGTGGGAGATCTCGCCGTCGGTGTAGAGCTTGATCTGGGAGAAGCGCAGCCGCGAGGCGGGGTCGTTGGAATAGAGCGCGGCCAGTTCGGGAATCTGCGTGCGGTCGTTCCGATAGGGGTAGGCCCACAGGCCGACCACGGCGTGAACCGTCAACCTTCCTTCGTCGCGCACCCGCTTCCAGGCCTCGACGTACCCGCGCTTCCAGTAGCAGCGCGCATCGCAGAGGGAGGTGATGCCGTGCCGGTTGGCGAAGGCCAGGCCCTCGAGCAGCGCCTCATGGTTGAGCCGGTCCAGAACCGGGTTCGGAACGAGGGCCAGGTCCATGGCCATCTCGCCGGCCGCATCCAGCAGCACGCCGTTCGGCTCGCCCGTGGCGGGATCGTGCAGGATGACACCGCCGGGAGGGTCGGGGGTGGCCGCATCGAACCCGAGCGCCTGGAGGGCCCGGCTGTTGGCCCACACCGAGTGGGAGGTCTCCTCCAGGAAGGCGGCCGGTCGGTCGGGAACCGCCTGGTCGAGGATCTCCTTGGGAACTCCGCCCTTCTGCATGAACTTCAGGAGATCGAAGATCGAGTGGCCGAAGCCGAGCACCCAGTTCGTGCCGACCTGGTTCGGGGCGCAGGCGCGGATGATGGGAATGTAATCGGAAAGCGGAAGGCCGGGGGGGAGGAAGCAGGTGCCGGCGGCCTTCTGGAAGGCTTCGAGGATATGGACGTGGACGTCGGCGATCCCCGGCATCGCCATGCGCCCGTTCAGATCGAACACCTTCGTCCGCGGGCCGCGGAACCTGCGGGCGCCCCGATCGGAGCCCACGAAGACGATCCGTCCGCCGCGAACCGCAACGGCCGAGGCCCAGGGCCGGGCCGGATCGACCGTGTAGATCCGCCCGTCCCGGAGGATGAGATCCGCGGAGGGGGGGGCAAGCGCCGCAGGGGCCGCCGCTTGCGCCGGACTAGAAGACGGGAGCGGGGCCGGCAGCGCGGCGCCCGGCAGGGCGCAGGGTCCGGCGGCCATGGCCGCCAGCAACCCCGCCAGCATGCCATTTGGAAGAATCATGACCCGAGAATAACAGGCAGGCCGGCAACCCGGCCGGCCGCCGGGCGGTCAATGCCCGGCAGGGCCTGGAATCCCGGGCCGGCCGTAGCCGGGCGGGCGGGCCAGCATCACGATGCGGCCGCCGTAGCCGGAGAGAAGGATCTCCCGGGTGGCGTTGCGCCCGTCGAGTTCGGCGGCGGCCAGCCAGTGCCCCTTGTCGCGGTCGCGGAAGAGGGTCTCGGCCTTCCACCCGGTTTCGGTCCGCGTGAGCAGCTCGACCTTGCCGCTGTAGCCGAAGATGGCCACAGTTTCCCGTTCCGGATCGGCATCGAAGCGGCCGGCCGCCACCCCGCGCGCGCCCTGCGGACCGAGGAAGATGGTCTCCGTCTTCCAGGCGCCCGAAGCCTGCCGTTGATGGCGCAGGATGCGGCCGTCGTCGAGGGCGGAATAGAGGACCAGCGGTCTTCCCGGTTCGGGGGGCCGCAGGGCGATGCGCCCCATGCCCATCGCTTCGGCGTGGATCAGGCTCCAGACCGGCCCCTCTTCGGTGAAGCGCAGGAGCTGGACCTTGCCCGCGCGGGAGACCGTGACGACGGCGGGAAGCCTGCCGGGCTCCGCGGGGAGCGCCAACGCATCCCGCACGCGGCCGGGAAAAGTTTCCAACAGTTTCGTCTGGAAGGTTCCATCGGCCCCCGTCGGGGCCGCCTCGTAGAGGGCGCCCGGATTGGTGAAGATCAGGAGCTCCGCGCCGGGATTGCCGGGATCGAAATCGCCCGCGATCAGGGTGTGGATCTCCTTCCCGGGGAGGTGTGCGATCAAGCGGCTGTCGAGCGCGGTATGGGGATAGGGGACCACCTGATAGACGTTGCCGCGCTGGCTTCCGGCGTAGAGTTCGGCGCCCGGGATGCGCGGGTCGACGTCCCCATGCGCCAGGCCGCCCAGCCACTTGCCGTCGTCCACCGCATGGAAGGGGGTCCACTTGCCGCTGTAGGAAACGAGCACCCAGAGGCGGCCGAGGTCGTCGGCCCCCACGACCTCCGGCGAGCCGTACTGCGGAAAGACCGGATAGCTCGCCACGGTCCAGATGCCGGTGGACCCGTTGTCGAACAGGAGGAAGGCGTCCCAGCCGGACCGGGCGGAGAGCGCCACTTCGTGCAGGCGGGGATTCCCGGGTCCGTTCCGGAGGCCGCCGGCCGGGGGCTGCTGCCGCGGGAGGACGCAGGCCGCCGGCAGAAGGAGCAGGAAGAAGACGGGGAGGCCGGGTGCGCTCATGGGTTTAACGTTACCCTCCGCTCATATGCGCAGGGACATGCAGGTCAGGCCGCCGCCCATCTTGCGCGCTTCGCTCACGTCGACTTCGAGGATCGGGAGCCCCAGCCGCCCCAGCCTGGCGCGGGTCCGGGGGAATCCCGGATGCATGAGAAGATGGTCGTTGACCCGGAGGACGTCGGAGGCGCCGCACTCCTCCTCTTCGACCACGATCCTTTTCAAGGAACGGAAGGCCTCGTGGCCGGCGTACTCGGGAGAAACGAGCAGCGTCCTTCCTCCGAGGTGGCTCACGCTCGACTTGAGATGAAGTCCTTTTTCCACCCAAACCATGCTCCAGGCCTGGCCGCAGGTTTCCAGGATCCGGCCCAGTTCCATGGCGCCTTCCAGGTTGGTGCGTTCGGAAATCCCAATGAAATAGTGGCCGTCCACGGCCAGGATGTCCCCGCCGTCGAGCGTGCCCGGAGCGCCGATCCTCTCCACGGTCCGGAATCGCGAGAGGATCCGGATGAGGGCATCCTCTTCGCCCCGGCGCTCGGGGGCGCCCGGCCGCGCGAGTACGGCCATTTCCCGGAGAATGACGGCGGCATCCTCGACGAAGTAGGCGTCCGGGAAATCCTCGAGGGCTTCCAGGACCAGGACCTCGAGCCCGGCGGACCGCAGGGCCTCCCTATAGGCCGCATGTTGCGCCAGAAGAACGTCGAACACCGGCGGAGGACGACCGGAAGCCTTGACGCCATCAGCGCAGTTCGGACCGGGCAGCCGTGTGATTGCATGGGTGAACACGATCGCGCTCCGAAAACCCCAATATACAACTCGTCGTGGCGGCAGGAGGACGAACAAGGCCGGCGCCCTGATACCTTTCCGGGATGACCGCGGCCGAAACCGGCTCTTCCCCCCCGCGCCAGGAACCGCTCCTCACCCAGATCAAGGGAATGGGGCGGATCTTCTGGATCGCCAACTGGATGGAACTCGTGGAACGCTTCGCCTACTACGGGCTGCGCACGGTGGTTCCCGTCTACATGGTGCTGGCCTACGAAGAAGGCGGCCCGCAGTTCACCCACGTCCAGAAGGGGACCATCTTCGGCGTGTGGGCCCTGGTGCAGTCGTTCCTGCCGATCCTCACCGGCGGGTTCGCGGACCGCTTCGGCTACAAGCTCAACATCGCGGTGGCCACGGCGGTCAAGATCACCGGCTACCTGCTCATGGGCTACGCCATCGAGCTGGGCGGATTCTTCAACGGGCACACGATGGCGGAGCTGGGCGGCGCAGCCGGAGGCACCTTCACCTACCCCCTTTTCTTCGCCGGGGCGATGCTGCTGGCCGCCGGCACCGCCATCTTCAAGCCGGGCGTGCAGGGCATCATCGCCATCAGCATCGACAAGAAACGCGCCTCGGTCGGCTGGGCCCTTTTCTACCAGATGGTCAACATCGGCGGGTTCCTGGGCCCCCTGGTGGCCGCCTACCTGCGTCTGATCGACTGGAAATCGGTCTTCCTCATCTGCGCAGGCACGGTGGCCTTCAATTTCGTGGCCCTTCTGACCTTCAAGGAACCCGAGCACAAAGGGGAAGGCTTCGGCAAGGAGGGCGCCCTCAGCGTGCTGCTCGCCAGCATCCGGGGCCTGTTCGAGCCGCGCCTCTTCTTCTTCACGATCATCTTTTCCGGTTTCTGGCTGATGTACAACCAGTTGTTCGACATTCTGCCCAATTTCATCGACGACTGGGTCGATTCGCGCCATGCCGTCGCCGCGATCCAGCACGTCTGGCCCGGAATGCCGGTGACTCCCGAGGGGAACATGCCCCAGGAGATCATGATCAACCTGAACGCGGGCCTCATCAGCCTGTTCGCGTTCTTGATGGGCTACATCACGGGGCGATTCCGCACCCTGCAGAACATCATCGCCGGCATCGGGATCTCGGTGGCCTCGATCTGGATGCTGGGCATGAGCATGAGCGGCTGGTGGACGCTGCTCGCGATCGGGGTCTTCTCGATCGGCGAGATGGCCGCCAGCCCCAAGCTGCTCGAATACCTGGCCGGAATCGCCCCGCCCGGGAAGCAGGGTCTCTACATGGGCTACGTCAACGCCACCAACGGGATCGGCTGGTCGATCGGAAGCTGGGTGGCGGG
>CAZQAP010000017.1:0-14793 GCA_964591365.1 uncultured Planctomycetales bacterium | reverse complement strand
GCTACGTCAACGCCACCAACGGGATCGGCTGGTCGATCGGAAGCTGGGTGGCGGGAGGCCTCTACGACGAAGGCGGCGACAAGGTCAACCTGGCCCGCCGTCATCTGATCCAGATCCTGGGAATGGATCCGGGATCCGTGGCCGCGCTTCCCAAGACCAAGGTCTTGCCGCTTCTGCAGGAGAAGATGGGCATGGGGGCCGACCAGGCCCGGCACTTCCTCTGGGACACCTACCATCCCTACTCCATGTGGACCACTTTCGCCCTGATCGGACTCGGATCCATGCTGGGCCTGCTGGTCTTCGACCAGATCACCCGCGCCCGGGATCGCCGCCGGACCGCTTCGGGGAATCCGGGCTGAAAGCGGCTTGAACCCCCGGCCGGGGGGCCTAACCCTTCCCTGGCCGCAACCATGAAAGGCTTCTCCCGCTTCGCACTCCTGTTCCTGGTGGTGCTGGCCGCCTGGGCCGGCTTCTTCCTCTGGTCGGCCCTCTTCGGCGGCCCCCAGGTTCCCGAACCCGGCAAGGAACCCTTGCGGGTCTACGGTCCGATCGACGCCTTCGACCTGCTCGACCAGGACGGAAATCCCTTCCGCCGGGAGGACCTGCTCGGGAAGGTCTGGGTGGTCGATTTCTTCTTCACCCGCTGCCACACCCTCTGCCCGCAGCTCACCCTGAAGATGGACCATCTCGCCCGCGGCTGGCACCGCGAGAACCGGCTCCATTTCTTGAGCATCTCGGTCGATCCGGAATTCGACCGGCCCGAGATCCTGAAAAGCTACGCCCACGAGCACGACATCCCCCTTTCCCGCTGGACGCTGGCCACGGGCGACAAAACCGCCATCCGCGACCTCTCCCAGAAAACCTTCAAGCTCGGCATGGGCATCAAGATGGACGCTGGCGGCGATATCACCCATTCCTCGCGTTTCGTCCTGGTCGACGCGGATGGCCGCATCCGCGGCTACTACAACGCCCTGGACGATGACGACCTGAGAGGGCTCGACCGCGATCTGAACGCGCTGTTCCGCGAGATGGACGCCCCCTGAGGAGGGGGGCCGCACTGTGGACCTATACGACCTCCCCACCTTGAACGCGGCCTTCAACGGGTCGGCCGCCGTCCTGCTGATCACCGGGTTCGGGCTGATCCGCCGCGGCCGGGAACGGGCCCACAAGCGGGTCATGCTCACCGCCTTCGCCTGCTCCATCCTCTTCCTGGTCTCCTACCTCGCCTTCCACCTCCAGGCCGGCCGGGTGAGCTTCGTGGGGGGGGCCGGGGCCCGGGGCCTCTACCTGGCCCTGCTTCTTTCCCACACCCTTCTGGCCGCCCTGGTCCCCTTCCTGGCCCTGCGCACCATCTGGCTGGGGCTGCACGGCCGGCGTCGGAAACACCGCTTCTGGGCCCGGATCACCCTGCCGATCTGGCTCTACGTCTCCGTGACCGGGGTGCTGATCTACCTGATCCTCTATCATTGGACCGGCTCGGCCGCCGCTGCCCGGGCCGCTGGCTGACAAAGCGATGAAAATTCCCCGCTTTCCCCTCCCTTCCCGGACCGCCCTGGTCGGAGCGGCCCTCTTCCTGGCAGGGCTCACTCCCCGGGTCCTGGGTCAGTGCGCCATGTGCAAGGTGGTCGCAAACCGGGAAAAGCAGGCCGGAGGCTCGGTTGCCGACGGGATTTCCGCCAGCGTCATGTTCCTGATCGCCCTTCCACTGGCCATTTCGGCCGTATTCAGCTTCGCCCTCTGGCGCTCCTATCGCCATCCCGAGGCGGAAAACCCACGGGAAGACTGACCCTCGCCGGGGTTGGACAGATTTGGTGCTAAATCGTAGGATTCCGCACCTTTTCCCCGTCGGCACACCCCCCTCATTGGGACCCGGGTCCCCCGGGAAAGGCCCCCCCAACAAGAGACAAGAGGATGAAAATCCTTGATGGAATCGGGCTCGCCGTCGTGCTCGCCCTGGCAGCCACCGGCATCGCCCTCACCCGCCCCGCCCGCATCGAGGCCCGGGTTCCCGACCTGCACTGGGATCTCGACCCCGACACGGTCGCGCTCGGCTTCGGAGAGGCGGGCGATGACACGACCCTTGACGTGATGCGGGAACTCTTCGGGCCCCACGTGAGTCCGAAACTTCCCGAGGACGCCTCGCCCGGGGAGCTGGGCCTCGATCCCGGCCAGCTCCAAAAGGGTCTGGCGCTCTTCGTGCGCAAGTGCATGCACTGCCACGGAACTTCGGGCGGCGCCGACGGTCCCACCGCGAACTGGGTGAAACCGCGTCCGCGGAACTTCCGCAAGGGGGTCCTCAAGTTCACCAGCACGCCCAGCGGAGTGGCTCCAGTGCGGGAAGACATCCTGCGGATCCTGCACAACGGGGTGGCCTACACGGCCATGCCCAACTTCGCATCGGACCCCAAGGAGGATCGCGAGGCCCTGGCATCCTTCGTCCAGTTCCTGCTCCTGCGGGGCAAGACGGAGTCCTCGCTGGCCTTCACCCTCGACGACGAGGGGACCTTCGAAGAGGACATGGATCCCGACGAACTTCGCACCGCGGTCCTCGGCTACGCGGAAGACGCCTATGGGGAAGTCGAGGAGGAATTCGCGGGCGCACGCGGACAAGTCGTCAATCCTCCGATCCCCCGCCCGGCCTCCGACTCCGCCTCCATCGAACGCGGCCGGGCGCTCTTCCTGTCCGCGCGCACGGAGTGCTCCGCCTGCCACGGCCAGAAGGGGGACGGCTACGGCCCCAACGTCTACGACGCGGAGAAGAAGGAGTTCAAGCTGGAGGACTCGTGGGGAAACAAAGCCCAGCCGGCCGACCTGCGGCTGGGGATCTACCGCGGCGGAAACCGGCCCATCGACATCTACCGCAGGATCTACGCCGGCATCAAGGGCACGCCCATGCCCTCGTTCGGAGATTCCCTGAAACCGGAGCAGATCTGGGATCTGGTGAACTTCGTGCTGAACATTCCCTACGACCCCAAGATGAAGGGCTGATCCCGGGATCCCATCATGAGAAAATTCTGGATCCTCCTCTTCGCCCTGGTCCCCGTCGCAGTTCTGGGGCTTTTCCTCTGGGCCCCCGCCCATAAGGGCCTCTGGTTCCCCGACAACATCGCCCCGATCGGCCACGAGATCGACGGCCTGTTCTACCTGATCCTCTGGATCACGGGGATCGTCTTTTTCCTGGTCAACGCGTGTCTGGTCTGGTTCCTCTGGAAGTACGGCAGCAAGGATCTTCCCGGGAAGTCGGTCTACTCCCACGGGAACCACAGGCTGGAGATCGCCTGGACCATCGTTCCGGCGATCATCCTCACCTTCCTGGTCTTCTACCAGTTCAGCACCTGGAAGAAGGCCAAGTTCCTCGACTATGCGCCGGAATCCGACATCCATGCGGAAGTCCTGGCCGGCCAGTTCGAGTGGCGCATCCGCTATCCCTTCCCCGAGACCCACGCGAAACGCAATGACGAGGAAGTCCGGCTCTGGAAGGGCGGGGAACTGGAAATGGTCAACGAGCTTCACGTTGTGAAGGACCAGCCGACCCTCTTGCGGATCCGCAGCCGCGACGTGATCCACTCTTTTTTCATCCCCGAGGCGCGCCTCAAGCAGGACGTCATGCCGGGATTCGAAAAAGAAGCCATGTGGTTCTCCATCGAGAAGGCCGGGACCTACGAGTTCGCCTGCGCCGAGCTGTGCGGGTGGGGCCACTACAAGATGAAAGGCCACCTCATCGTCCACGAAACCCAGGCGGATTACGAAGCCTGGTACCAGCAAGCGCTGGCCGCCCAGCACGCCGACCAGAAAGACCTGGACTACCCGGAATGACGCCCCCGCCCCCCGCAACCGCAGCAGCTTCCGCAACGGCCGCCCCGGCCGGCGGCCACGAACTTTCCTTCCTGCGGAAGTACATCTTCTCGACGGACCACAAGATCATCGGGATCCAGTTCCTGATCACGGTCTTCTTCACCCTGATGCTGGGCGGCCTCCTGGCATTGGGCATCCGCTGGCAGCTCGCCTACCCGTGGTCCGAGGTCCCAATCCTCGGGAAGCTCCTGTTCGCCAAGCAGGGCGGCATCATGCCTCCCGAGTTCTACATCATGCTGGTCACCATGCACGCGTCGGTGATGATCTTTCTGGTGATCATCCCGGCCCTGACCGGCGCCTTCGGGAACTTTGTCCTTCCGCTTCAGATCGGAGCCCGGGACATGGCATTCCCGAAAATGAACATGTTCTCCTACTGGTTCATGTGGCCGGCCATCGCCTTCTTCCTTTCCAGCTTCTTCGTGGAAGGCGGTGCGGCTTCCGCTGGCTGGACCTCGTATCCCCCGCTGGCGGACGTCGCATCAGCCTCCCCGGGCTCCCACCTTGGCCAGACCTTCTGGCTGGCGGGGATGCTCTGCGTCGGCATTTCCTCGCTGCTCGGCTCGATGAACTACATCACCACGGTGGTCAAGTGCCGCACCAAGGGGATGAAGTTCTTCCGCATGCCGATGACCACCTGGGCGCTTTTCATCACCGCCATCCTCCAGGCAGTCGCCCTGCCGGTCCTGACCTCGGCCCTGATTCTCCAGCTTCTCGACCGGACCATCGAGACCAGCTTCTTCCTGCCCGACATCGCCAACTATGCGGTCAACAATTCGCTGGTCCACAACACCGGCGGCCAGCCGCTTCTCTGGCAGCACATGTTCTGGTTCTACAGCCACCCGGCGGTCTACATCATGATCCTGCCGGCGATGGGGCTTGTGAGCGATGTGATCACCACTTTCGTGCGCAAGCCGCTCTTCGGATACAAGCCGATGGTTTTCTCGATCGCCTCGATCGCCTGCCTGGGGTTCATGGTCTGGGGACACCACATGTTCCAGGCCGGGATGAATCCGGCCCTGGGAATGACCTTCATGGTCTCCACGATGCTGATCGCGCTCCCCTCGGCCATCAAGACCTTCAACTGGCTGGGGACGATCTGGGGCTCGCGCATCCAGTGGACGACCCCGTTCCTGAATGCGGTCGCCTTCGTGAGCATGTTCGTGATCGGGGGGTTGAGCGGAATCTTCATGGCGGCCACGCCGGTCGACATCCACATCCACGACACCTACTTCATCGTCGCCCACATCCACTACGTCCTCTTCGGCGGCTCGCTTTTCGGATTCTTCGCCGGGCTCTACTACTGGTTCCCGAAGATGTTCGGAAAGAAGATGAACGAATTCTGGGGCAAAGTCCACTTCCTCGGCTCCTTCATCTGTTTCAACGTGGTTTTCTTCCCGATGCACATCCTGGGCATGGCCGGATTCCCGCGCCGCTACGCCGATCCCTACCACTTCAACCTGTGGAGCGGCGCCCAGGGGATGAACCAGCTCATGACGATCGCCGCCATCCTGCTCGGCTTCTTCCAGATCATCCTCTTCCTCAACGTGATCCTGACCTGGGTCAAGGGCAAGAGGTGCGAAGTCAATCCCTGGCGGGCCAATTCCCTGGAGTGGCACACCCCCACCGTGATCCCGCCTCATGGAAACTGGGGCGAAAAGACCCCGGTCGTCTACCGGGGCCCCTACGAATACGCCGCCCCCGGCTCGGACGAGGACGGCTACTTCGCCCAGACCGCCCCCTCCGGCCAATCGGAATCCGCCGGCTGAACCATGACCGCCGGCGCTCCCGCCATCACGCCCGCTCGAGACGCCGTCGCCTCGGCTCGGGAGGCGGGCGTGTTCCCCTGGATCCACCGGCTTTCGGTCCTCACCCTGGCCGCCACCTTCTTCCTGATCGCCCTGGGCGGCATCGTGACCAGCCTCGACGTGGGCATGTCGGTGCCCGACTGGCCCACCACCTTCGGATACTCCATGTTCGGCTATCCGGTCGACAAGATGCTCGAGAGCATGGGGGTCTTCTATGAGCACAGCCACCGGCTGACGGGCGCCACGGTCGGGATCCTCGCGATCCTGCTCACGCTCGCCACCTGGCTGACGCGCAACGTCCCCCGCCTCTGGCGACGGGTCGCCCTGGCGGCTCTCGTCCTGGTCACCCTCCAGGGAGTCCTCGGGGGCCTGCGGGTGCTTGAGAACGACCGCGCGATCGCCGTCTTCCACGCCCTGGGCGCACAGGTCGTCCTCTGCACCGTCGCCGTCCTGGCCACGATCACCTCGCCCCGCTGGGCCGCCGAGAAGGCCCCGGTTTCCAACCCGGAAACCGGCCGCCTGCGGGCCCTGACGCTTCTCACGCTTGCCGTCCTGTTCGCCCATCTCTGGGCGGGGGCCGGCGTGCGCCAGCATCAAGCCCGCCTGGCGGGACACCTCTGGCTGGCGGGCGCGGTGACGCTCCTCATCCTGGCCCTTGTGCACCACATCCTGACCCATTTCCGCGAGCAGGCAGCCTTCCGGCGCCACGCCCTGCGGCTCGCCACCCTGCTTGGGATCCAGCTCGGCCTGGGCCTGGGCACCTGGGCCTTCAAGTTCGGCCCCCTCTCGGAAAGCACGCTGGTCGAGATTCCCGCCGTTCTCGCGACGGCCCACCTGTTCACCGGCGCTGCAATCACGGCCACCGCGGCCGTGCTGGCCCTTCGGGCCCGTTTCAAGACGGCCATGCCGGTGGAGGCCGCGGCGTGAGCCCCCTTGCGACACGCAGCCGGGCGCACGATCTCGCGGAACTCTCCAAGCTCCGCATCCAGGTCTTCGCCCTGGGCGCCGCCATGGTCGCCTTTCTGCTTGCGCCGGGAAGTTCCCTGAGCCTCTCGTCCCTCCTCCCCCTCCTGACGGGCCTGTTCCTGGTGTGCAGCGGCGCGGCCATCCTCAACCAGGTTGCGGAAGTCCGCACCGATGCCCTGATGAAACGCACCCGCAACCGGCCCCTTCCAGCGCAGAGGATGGCGCGTGGGACCGCTCTGGGGATCGGGCTGGCGGGCAGCCTGACGGGAATCGCCGTTCTTGCTTTCTGGGTGAATCCGCTCACCGGACTCCTCGCCCTTTTGATGGTCGTCCTCTACGACCTGGTCTATACCCCGCTCAAGCGGGTGACCTCCTTCAATACGGTTCTTGGAGCCGTTCCGGGCGCCATGCCCGTTCTCCTGGGATGGGCGGCCGCCACCGGCAGCCTGGCGGTCACCGCCTGGATCCTTTTCGGGATCGTCTTCCTCTGGCAGTTCCCCCACTTCCTCGCCATCGCCTGGCTCCATCGCGAGGACTACCAGCGCGCCGGATTGAAAATGCTCCCCGTGGTCGATCTCGGCATGACGGGACGCCAAGCCGCGATCTACGCACTTGTGCTCGTGCCTGTCAGCCTCTTGCCGGCCACGACCGGCGGCGCCGGACCGCTCTACTTTTTCGGCGCCCTCACCCTTTCCGTCGGCTTTCTCGCCTTCGCGCTGCGGTTCTGCCTGACGGGAGATCACCCGGGAGCGCGATCGCTTCTGCGCGCCTCCCTCGCCTACCTGCCCATGATCCTCGTCCTGCTGCTGGTCGACACGGCCCGGACCGCAGGCGGCTGATCCCGATGACTTCGCACCCGACAAACCGACTCTCCTCATGACGACCCTCGCCTACTCCCACGATGAACTGGAGATGGGGCCGCCGATCCCGAAGTCGAAATTCGCGATCTGGCTCTTCCTGGCCACCGAAGTCATGTTCTTCGGAGCCTTCATCAGCGCCTACATCGTTCTTCGGGCCGGGGCCCATGCATGGCCGGCTCCGAATTCGGTTCTTTCCCCGCTGATCGGCACGATCAACACCGGGGTGCTGCTGGCCTCGTCGGTCACCGTCGTACTGGCCCATGCCGCGATGGGGAAGAAGGAATTCAACAAGGGAAAGCTCTACATCGGCCTGACCATCCTCCTCGGCCTGACCTTTCTCGGAATCAAGGCATTCGAATACTCGGGCAAGTTCCACCACGGGATCTACCCCGGCGGACCGGCCGTGACGGATCCCATGAACGAGCACTACCAGCCGGGTCTGGGGATGTTCGCGTCCTGCTACTTCACCCTTACGGGCTTCCATGCCCTGCACATGGTGGGCGGTCTGATCGTCTGGTCCATTCTTTTCTTCAAGGGCATGGCCGGCAAGCTGACCTCCGCCAATGAGCGGGCCGTGGAGCTGACCGGACTCTACTGGCACTTCGTGGACATCGTGTGGATCTTCCTGTTCCCGCTCTTCTACCTCCTGCCCAACCCGCCCGCCTGAACCATGTCCGAATCCCCGACCCAAACCCACCAGGACGTCTCCATCCGGACCTACTACACGATCGGAACACTGCTTCTGATCGGCACGGCCCTGGCTTTCGTCTTCGCCGACGAACTCGAACTCTCCTGGCTGGCCACCGTCTTCTTGATCTTCGGAATCGCCACCGCAAAGTCGGGCCTTGTGGCCATGTACTTCATGCACTTGAAGTTCGAGGGGCCCTGGAAGTTCATCCTTCTCATCCCCCCCCTGCTGCTCGCCACGGCTCTGGCCCTGGCGCTCCTTCCCGACATCGGCGGTTTCGGCCGCTACGGCTGAGGGGCCGTTTCGGACCGGGCTTGGAAGAGCCCCGTCCGGCGCCTATAGAAAGGGTCACATGGCGGTCCTGAACATACGGAAAGGGTCCAAGCGCTTCGGCGAGATCCAGGCGCTTTCGGGCGTGTCGCTCGAGGTGGAAGCCGGGGAGATCGTGGGGCTCCTGGGCCCCAACGGCTCGGGAAAGAGCACCCTGATGCGCTCGGTGGTGACCCTGGAACGGTTCGATTCCGGGGAAATCGAACTCGCTGGAGTGGACGTGAAGGCCGAGCCGGCCCTGGCGCGGGAACATCTCGGCTACGCCGGCCAGGACGCGGCCATCGACAAGGTCCTCACCGGCCGGGAATTCCTGCGCCTCCAGGCGGGGATCGTGCATCTTCCGCGTGCGGACATCCGCTCCCGGGTGGATGAGGCCCTCCGCCGGCTGGATCTCCAGGATGCCGCCGACCGCCTGTGCGAGACCTATTCGGGGGGGATGCGCCGGCGCCTCGATCTGGCCGCAAGCCTGATGCACCATCCCGCCCTGCTGGTCCTGGACGAGCCCTCCACCGGGCTCGATTACGACGCCCGCCGGAGGCTTTGGGACTTCCTGCGCCAGCTCCGCCAGGAAGGTGCCGCGATGCTCCTGGCCACGCACGATTTCGAGGAGGCCGACGAACTGAGCGATCGTGTGGTCCTGATGGCGCGCGGAAAGGTGGCGGCGGCCGGCCCGCCTTCGGAACTCCGCGAAAAGCTTGGCGCGCACGTTCTCGGGGCCTCGCTCGGCGAACATCCCCGCGAGGGGGATTTCGACCGCCTGTCGAAACTCTTCGAAAAGCTTCCCGGATTCCCGCTCCCTCCCGATCCGCGCCGGGCCGAATTCGACTGGGTGCTTCCGGCCTCGGAGGCGGAAACGGACGGCCGCAAACAGGTGGATGCCCTCCAGGAACGCGCCCTCGAGGCGGGCACCCCGCTTTTCTCGGCTTCCATCCGGCGGCCCACCCTGCAGGACGTCTACCGCGCCCGGGTCGGCGAGAGCTTCGACCTCGTGGAGGACGGCGATGAGTAGTCCCTTCTGGCAGGAGACCCGCGCGCAGACCTGGCGCTGGTTCATCCACAGCAAACGGCGCCCGATCGTCGTCATCAGCGGGCTCTTCCAGCCTGTGATCTGGATGACGCTCTTCGTGCTGATCTTCAAGAACAGCATGAACAAGGTGCTCGGCTCCGGCGTGGACTATCTCGATTTCGTCACTCCCGGGGCGCTCCTTTTCACCGCTTTCAACGCCTCTTTGAATGCGGGTGTTCCGATCCTCTTCGACCGCGAACTGGGCTTCCTCGACCGGCTTCGTGCGGCCCCCCTTTCGGACCGGTTTTCGATCGTTCTGGCTTCGGCCATCCACATCGCCTGCATGACGCTGCTCCAGTGCCTCGTCATCGTGATCGGGACGATGCTGCTCGGGGTCCGCTTCCAGGGGGGGCTCCTGGGCGGCGCGGTGGGGATCCTGGCTCTGGTGCTCGTGACGCTCGGCTTCACCAGCCTGAGCCTCGGACTGGCCTTCCAGTTCAAGCGCCACTTCGAGATGCTTGCCGTGGTCATGATCATCACCCTGCCGCTGATCTTTCTCTCCAGCGCTTTCGCCCCGCTCGACCGCCTGCCCGAGATGCTCCAGAACCTGGTGCTTCTCAACCCGGTCACCCTGGCCATCGAACCCCTGCGCCTCGTCTACACCCAGCCCGGCTGGAGTCTTTCGACTCCGCTTGCCCAGACCTGGCTTGGAACGCTTACGGCCTGGCACTGTTTCGCGGGGCTGGTGGTCTTCAACGTGCTGGCCGGGCTTTGGAGCCGGCGCGTGCTGGTCAAAAAGCTGGCGTGATACCCTTGCAGGTCCGCCGCCGCGGATCGCCTCCTCCGGCATGACCCTGCTCCAGACCGAACTCGCCCCCCTCCTGGGGGAAGCGGCCCGAATTGCGGCCGAATACCTGGAAGAACACGGCGACCGCAGCCTCCCCGTAACCCGGATCCTCGCGCCGGACGAGTTGGAACGGCGGTTGAAACCCGCCATCCCCCGGGAAGGCCGCGGCCTGGAACCGCTGCTCGACGATCTTCGCGGCATTCTCCGCTACAGCGTGCGCACGGGATCCCCGCGTTTCTTCAACCAGCTCTTCGGCGGGTTCCAACCCGCCGCCCTCCTTGGCGAATGGATGGCGGCGGTGGCCAACACCTCGATGTACACCTACGAGGCCGCCCCGGTGGGGACGGTCCTCGAAAAGGCAGTGATCGACAAGATGAACGCCCTGGCCGGGTTCCGGGCTGGAGACGGCATCCTCGCGCCCGGGGGAAGCCTCTCCAATCTCATGGCTGTGCTGGCCGCACGACAGCGCGCTTTCCCGTCGGTGAAGGAGGAAGGCCTGCCGGCCGGTGTCCGGCCGGTCCTGTTCCTCTCCGAAGAAGCCCACTATTCGCTGACGCGAGCCGCCATCGTTTCCGGGCTGGGGAGCCGGGGGGCGATTCCGGTCGCAGCCGACGACGCGGGGCGCATGGTTCCCGCGGCTCTTGAAGAAGCGATCGCCCGGGAACGGAAGGCGGGCCGGCAGCCCTTTCTCGTGGCGGCTACGGCCGGCACCACGGTCTGCGGCGCATTCGATCCGCTGCCTGAAATCGGCGCGGTCGCCCGCCGGGAAGGACTCTGGTTCCACGTGGACGGGTCTTCGGGCGCCTCGGTGCTTCTCTCCCCGCGGCATGCCCCGCTCGTTGCCGGGATCGAACAGGCGGATTCGGTGACCTGGAACCCGCACAAGATGATGGGAGTTCCACTTTCCTGTTCGGCCCTTCTGATGCGGGAGAAAGGTCGCCTGGAAGAAGCATTTTCCATGCAGGCGGACTACCTGTTCCATGAAGGGGGCTTCTCCGCATGGGACACGGGCAAGAAGACGATCCAATGCGGCCGCCGCCTGGATGCCTTGAAACTCTGGCTGGCCTGGCAGGCCCTGGGAGACGATGGCATGCGACGGCGCATCGATCGTCTTTTCGAGCTTTCCGAGTGGTTCCAGAAACGAATGGAATCCGATCCTGGCTTCGAGCTGGTGCGGAAACCCCAGGCGACCAACATCTGCTTCCGCTGGCTTCCTGAACACATTCGCGCCCTCCCACCGGGCCCGGAACGCCGCCGGAAAGCCCATCGGTTCACCCTGGCGCTCCGCGATCGCCTGATTCGTTCCGGGAAGTTCATGATCAACTATGCCACCCTCGATGGTGCGGCAGTCCTCCGCCTGGTCCTCCTCAACCCCGCCACTACCGAAGAGGATCTTGAGTGCTTCGCCGCTGCGATCCCCTGAACTGGATTGCCGCGGAAAGGCGCCAGAGGAGGAAACCGGAAAAGATGGTGGCCAGGCCCCAGGCGCTCTCGCCAGGCCGCTGCGCGATGGAGGCCGCCGTCAGCCCAGCCACGGCCAGGAGAAAGAGCGCCGGCACCCAGGGCCCCCCGGGGATTCGAACGGCGCGGGCTCCCTCCCGGGCGCGGAGGCGCAGCAGGCCCACCACGGTGGCTGCGGTGCTCAAGCCGAGCGTGAAACCGATGTAGGTGAGAAGACTGTCGTAGGCCGCGCTCCAGAGCATCAAGAGTGCGAGAGCAGCCTGGAGGAGGATGGCCGCGCGCGGAGGACCGGACGCTCCGCTCAGGATCTTCGGGAACAGACCATCGCGGGCCATTTTCTGGTAGACCCGCGGCCCGCTCATCACGAGAGCCGAAGCTGAGGTGAACAGCGCAAGGGCGATGAGAGCGGCGAGGAAATCGCCCGCCGCTGCTCCACCCAGATGTTCCGCCGCGACCCGGCCCACGATGAGCCGTCCCGAGAGTTCCTCGACGGGCGCCCGGAAGAAGGCTCCGTTGAGCGCCAGGTAGAGAAGAACCACCACGCCGGTTCCGAGAAGGAGGGCGCGGGGAAGGTTTTTCTCTGGACGGCGGACCTCACCGCCCACGTAGACCGCAGCATTCCAGCCTGAATAGCTGAAGGAAACCCACACCAGGGAGACGCCAAAAGTGGCCCAGGAAAAAGCTTCCACCCCGCCCGAAGGCGGGCCGGCCGCAACGGGGCTTGAAGGACGAAGAAAGGCCCAGACCGTGAAGCCGAAGGCCAGAAGCAGCTTCATCCCCACGGCGAAGTTCTGGAGCACGGCCCCTCCGCCGACATGAACAGCATGGGCTGCCGCCGTGACGGCGATGAGAAGAGTGCCGGTCTCCCGAACCCCCAGCCCGGGAAACCAAGGCTCGGTGTAGGCACCGAAAGCGGCGGCAGCCGCGGCAAGCGGAGCTGTGAAGCCGACAAGCAGCGAGAGCCATCCCGCGGTGAACCCGATCGAGGGATGGAGCGTGCGGCTCAGAAAGAGGTACTCACCCCCCGATTCGGGGAGTTTGCGGGCCAGGGCGCCGTAAGAGAGAGCCCCCAGCAGTGCAATGAGGCCTCCCACCGCGAAAGCCGCAAGAACACGAGCCGGCGAACCCAGATCACGAACGAGGAATCCGCTGGTCGTGAAGATCCCCGCGCCCACCATGCTTGCCACGACGAGGGCGGAAGCGCTGGGAAGACCGAGGCGTCTCCGATCCGCCACGGGTTCTTCCCCAGGACGGATTCAGCCCTCCTTGCGGAAGCGCAGGAAGTAGCTCGTCTCGAGAAGGCCTTGCTTGTCCTCCACCAGCCGGAAACCGGCGTCCTCGATCTCCTTGATGAAGGCCTCCTTCCCGGCCCGCATGTGTTTGAGGATCCAGGAGGAGCTCTGCCCTTCGATCCGGTCGAAGTCGATCACCACCATCTCTCCACCCGGCCGCAATGCCTTGCGGATCGACTCCAGCGTGTGCTGCGGATACTCGAAATGGTGGTAAACGTCGCACAGAAAAGCCAGGTCGATCGAACGAGGGGAAAGATTCGAAGAACGATCGGAGGCCAGGATGGTCGTCACGTTTCCGAGGTGCTCAGCCCGGGCCCGTTCTACGATGTGCTCGAGGAAGTCGGCCGAGATATCGACGGCGAAGACCTTGCCGCGCGGGCCGGCCGCCTGGGAGAGCAGCGGCTCGAAAAGTCCGGTTCCGGCCCCGATGTCGGCCACCTCCCAGCCGGCATGGATGCCGGCGGCATCCACGATCTCTTGACGTTTGTCATAGACCTCGCGCCCTTCCCGTTCGAAACGTTCGACGAACTGGGCGACGTCCGGGTGGTGGAAGGAATCGTTGACGCCCGGCTGGACGCTCGCCTCCTGGAAGTCGCCCGGAGGGACAGCAGGGGAGGCCGGTGCACGACCCCGCTGCCCTTGGCAGGCGGCGGCACCGGAAAAAAGCACCGGCAGAAGGAGGAGACGAAGGGCAAGAGTGGCTTTCATGGCAAGGGAGGGGCCGGGAATCGGGCCGGACATGGTATCTCCATCGGACCTGGGCGGGGCTGCCATGCTAGGCTGGCCAAAGAAGTTCAAGCCACCATGAACGCCCTTCCGGAAGATCGAGATTCTCCCCAGGCTTTCGCCCAAAGCCTGGGACCGGAAAGCGGGGCCCTCCTCTCTCAAGAGAAGATCCTCTCTGCTGTGCAGAAAAGGGTCCAGGCCGGCATCACGATGGAGGATGCCGTCCTGTCTGAAGTCCACCAGAAAGCTTCAGAAAACCGGCTGCTTGCCGACGAATTCCTGGCCCACTTCCTCTCGGACTTCCTGCGGCTGGGACACGGCGCCCTCTCCCCTGGGCTGCGGCGGTTCCTCGACACCGGCGACCTGGTCCAGTCTGTCCTGGGAGACCTGTGGACGGAACTCGCGGGAATCCGCTTTGAGAGCCGGGGGGCCTTCCTTTCCCTCCTGGCCCAGAAACTCCGCTGGAAGGCGATGGGGCACGCCCGCGGCCTGCGGGCCGGCCGCCGACGGGAGGACCTGCGCACCCCGATCTCGCTGAGCCGGCTCTCCGTTCCCACCGGAGGCGGCTCCCCGCCCTCCCTGGCGGCAGGCAAGGAGGAGACCGACCGTTTCCTCCTGGCCCTTGTCCGGCTTCCCGAACGGGACCGCACGATCCTGAGGCTCCACTTCCGGGGGACAGCCCTGGCGGAGATCGCGGCCCAGGTTGGGCTGGCCCCCCGTTCCGCCTCCGTGGCCCTCCAGCGGGCCATCCAGCGCGCCCAGGCCCTGCTGCGCTGATCCCCCAACCGGCTCCGCCGGAAAAACCTGTTGCAAAGGGGGGATTCCTGCTCTCCCCCAATGCCCCGGGATGCTCCCGAGGGCCCCAAACCCAAGGAGAACCACGATGAGAACCCTGCCCTGCACCCTTCTTTCCTGGCTGGCCCTGGCCGCCGCCCTCCCCGCCCAGGCCACCCAGAT
>CAZQAP010000016.1:0-29014 GCA_964591365.1 uncultured Planctomycetales bacterium | reverse complement strand
CCCCTCTCGGCAGGGGCGGACGTTCTCCCTCCCGCCTCATGACCACTGCATCATCTCGTTCATCCGCCTCAGGTTCGTCGCCAGGCATACCAGGCTCCACTCGCCCGTCACCTTCGGCAAACCCCGGACGCGGAATGCTCGAAATCCAAGGACCTGCTTGATCCACCCGAAAACGGGTTCCACCACGTGCTTTCGTTTCTTGTACATCGCCCGGCCTCGCTTTCCTTGCAGCCGTCGCTTCATCCGCACTGTCGCCTCCCGCTTTCCTGATGTCTTCCTCTTCGGCCCCGACTCCCCTTGGCCCAGCGCCACGTAGCCTCGGACCCCATACTCCTCCAGGCCTCGGAAATTCCCCTCCGACTTGTAACCCGCATCCGCCAGCACCCGTAACGGATACTCCCCAAGGCTCGACTTCACCTGCTCCACCTGACCCAGCAATTCCCCCACGTCCGCCGCGTTGTTGTCCACACCGTTCGAAACGATCAAACGCTGCGTTGCATCCACACCGATCTGGGCGTTATAGCCTTGCTGGAAGCCCTTCTTCGGGCTCCCCATGATCCGGCTGTCCGGGTCCGTGAAGTTCTCCTGCCACTTTTCCGGTGGACGCCCAAAAGGCCGTTTGGGCCTCGCGCCAGGCTTCCCTGCCCGTTCTTCATCCCCTGGAAAGCGCCCGGCCCCCTCGTCCTCCTCCCGCTGCCGAGCCTCAAGGCGTTTCTTTGCCTCCCGAATCTTCCGCAGACGATCCTTGCGCCGCTTCAGCTCCTCCGGAATCTCGTCACCTCGAAACTCGGGGCCAAAGCGCTCGTCTTCCTCCGCATCCAGCTCCGCGGCTCGACCGGCCAGCAAGCCGATCTCCTTCCGCAAGCGCCGCTCCTCCTCCACCATCCGGCCATAACTCATCGCCTTGTGCTTGCTCGCGTTCGCCTTCAGCTTCGTCCCGTCCACGGCAAGTGTCCCCAGACGTATCAGACCCACTTCCCGCGATAAACGGACCACCTGCACGAAGAGATCCTGGAAGGATCGAAAATTCTCCTGCCGGAAACGGCAGATCGTCCGGTGGCTCGGCTCGTTCTCCCCGGAAAGGTACCGGAAGGCCACGCTGTCCTCGATGCTCCGCGAAATCTTTCGCGACGAGAACACCCCCGTGCAGTACCCGTAGATCAGCACTTTCAGAAGCATCCGAGGCTCGTAGGGGCTGGCCCGGCGGCCGCTCCCACGGTACCGACGGTAGAAACCCTCCAGGTCCAGGGAGTCCACAGCGTCCGAAATGAAGTACGAAAGGTGCCCTTCAGGAAGCCAATCCCGCGGGGAGGGCGGGAAAAGAAACCCCTGATCCGGCTCGTAAGGGCGAAAGCGTGTCCCCATGCCACGGTTTACCCACGCGGATGGGGATCATGCAAGAATGATGACCTGCGGCGCAGACTCCTAGGTTCAAGGCATTCCCCTCGGAAGCGGGACCCCTCACGGGTTCCGCGAGTTCTCTCTTTCCGCCTTCCACCCAGGAACCACCGTGCGTTCCCTCTTTTTCCCGACCCTGTCCCTTGCCGGGCTGGCCCTGGCCCTTCTGCCGCCCTTCCTCCCCGCCCAGACCGTGGGCGGCACCGAAGATCTGGCCTTCCGCTTCGACGGCTCGGCCGCCATGGACCAGCTCGGGTACGCCGTTTCCGGTGCCGGCGACGTGGACGGAGACGGGTTCGATGATCTGCTCGTCGGAGCCCCGTTCGCCGATCCCAACGCACTCGCCGATGCCGGTTCGGTCTTCCTCTTCTCGGGTGCGACCCGGGCCCAGCTCTTCCGCTTCGACGGCTCCGCGGCCGGGGACCGGCTGGGGCGATCCGTTGCCGTTGCCGGGGATGTTGACGGGGACGGGATCTCCGACCTGATCGTCGGTGCCCCGGGAACGGACCCGAATGGTCTTGTAGACGCGGGTTCAGCCTTCGTCTTCTCCGGTGCCACGGGCGCCCAGCTCTTCCGTTTCGACGGCCAGGCGGCGGGGGACGACCTGGGGCGTTCGGTTTCCTCACCCGGGGACGTGGACGGCGACGGGGCCTCCGACGTGATCGTCGGGGCGCCCTTCGGCCCCGTGACGGGCGCGACGGGCTCGGCTTTCGTCTTCTCGGGGGCCACCGGAGCCCAGATCTTCCGCTTCGACGGGCAGAGCGACGGGGACAAGCTTGGGTTTTCCGTGGCCGGGGCCGGCGACGTGGACGGCGACGGGGGTTCCCGATCTTTTCGTCGGAGCTTTCAAGACGGCACACGACTTCCTGAAAAACGCGGGTTCGGCTTTCGTCTTTTCGGGGGCCACGGGAGCCCGGCTCTTCCGTTTCGACGGGCAGGCCAAAGGAGACAAGCTGGGGTTTTCCGTGGCCTGTGCCGGGGACGTGGACGGAGATGGGCGGCCGGAGCTGATCGCTGGAGCCAGGTTTGCGGATCCCAGCGGCCTCGGGGGAGCCGGTTCCGCCTTCGTCTACACCTTCAACCCGATCCTCACGGCTTCAGCGGAAACGTTCTCCCTTTCCGCCGGCGGCACCCTCGATTACGCCATCGACTTCCCCGACGTGGATGCCGGCCGGAAGTACGGGATCCTCCTTTCCGCGCAAGGAACCGGCCCGACCCTCTTCAAGGGCCTCCTCATCCCGCTCCAGAAGGACAGCTTCTTCGTGGCCTCCACCCAGGGGAACACCCCACCGCAGGGCATGAACTTCCAGGGCACCCTGGATTCCCAGGGGCGGGCCACCGCCCACTTCACGGCCGCGGCCGGAAGCCTCCCCGGCAAGCTCATCGGCCACTCGATCTTCCTCGCCACGGTCAACAAGAAGCTCGACTTCGCCTCGGTCGCCCGCCGGATCGATTTCGTGCCCTGACCTGGCTCCGACGGGGGAGAAACCCAGGGCTTCAGCAGTTCCAGGCGGAAGGAAGGACCGCCTGGAGTTCGCGCGGGGTCACCGCCCGGCAGGCGGCGTCCGCCACGCGCTCGCAGACGTCGAGGTCGAGAACGCCCAGCAGGGCGTGGACTTCCGACAGCAGCCCCGGCCGCACGGCGAAGCGTTCGGCCCCCAGCCCCACCAGAAGCGGAAGCATGGGTCCCTCGGTGAGCGTCTCGCCGTAGAAGGTGATCTCGGTCTCGAGGCCGTCGGCGAGTTCGACCAGCTTGCGCACGGCGCGCAGGACGGCGGGGTGGGGCCTCTCCAGGACGCGCAGGACGGCAGGGTGCTCGCTGCGACGGTCGGCCGAAAGGAGGAACTGGGCCAGGTTGTCGAGCCCCACCAGGAGGAAATCGGCTTTCAAGGTGAGATCCCGCCCCAGGAGCGCGGCGGCCGGGGTTTCCACCACAACCCCCACCCGCACCGGCCCGGAGACCTTCACGCCCGCCAGGCGCAGCTCGTTGCGCGCATTCTCCACCGCTTCGCGCACCCGGTTCAGCTCGCCCAGGTCGTTGACGAAGGGGGCCGCGATATGGATCTCCCGGCCCTCCCCCGCTTTCAGAATGGCCCGCACCTGGGTGAGCAGCATATCCGGCCGCTCCCCGAGCAGACGGCATCCGCGCAGCCCCATGGCGGGGTTGGGGTCGGGGGGCAGCGGCGGCCCGCCCAGTTCGGTCAGGGAGTCGATGTCGGGGAGCCGGAAATGGATCCGCTCGGCGGCGTGGAAGACCTGGCGGTAGAGGGCGGTCAGGGAGGCCTCCCGCGGGGACCCCTTGCGCTGGATGACGGGCAGTTCGGTGCGGTAGAGCCCGACCTCGCGGATGCCCAGCGCTGCCGCGCTGCGCGCTTCGCCGGGGCTGGCCACCGCGGCAAGCAGGTGGATCCGCTGCCCCCCGACGAGGTCCGCCGGAGCGAGCGGGACGGCCTCGCGTTCGGCCTTCCCGGCGGTCGCGGCGCGGATCAACTCGGAAGGAGGATTGAGGATGACCCGCCCGCTCTCTCCATCCATGAGCAGCAGGTCTCCCCGGCTGATCCGGGGCCCCAGCTCGCCGGCCCCGATCACGGCCGGCAGTCCCGCCGCGCGGGTGAGGATCGCGGCATGGCTGGCGGGATTACCGGCTTCGGCCACAATGCCGGCGATCCCATGATCGAGCGCTTCGGTCAGATCGCTCAGGCTCAGCTCATGGACCACCAGGATCCCGCCTTCGCCCTCGGCGGCCGCGCTGGAAACCGGGGCGCTGGTGTGCCGCGAGCAGCGCAGAAGCCGCAAGGCGACGTCCCGCAGGTCGCTCAGTTTGTTGCGCAGAGCCTCGCTCTGCACCACGTCGAAGAGCCGTTCGTAGACGCCGAGGGTCTCCTTGACGGCCCCTTCCAGGTTCATGCGCTTTTTTACGATCCGTTCCCGGACGTCGGCTTCCAGGACAGGGTCGCTCAACAGCTTCACGTGGGTGTCGAAGATGCGCTGTTCCTCCTCCGTGAAGCGGTTCGCCAGCGAGTCGCGCTGCCGGATCAGGGAGACCCGGGCCGCCCGGCCGGCCGATTCAAGGCGGTCCAGTTCGTGTTCGACTTCGTCGTCCCGCAAGGCGCGCGCGGCGACCTCGTCGAGCCCCGAGTGGCCCAGGCTCACCGGGCCGCAGGCGACCCCCGGGCTCACCCCCTGGCCCGTGAAAGTCACACGGACTGCATCCGGAGGGGAATCGACCCGGGGGGAAGCCATGAACTCAAGGTTAACCCTTCGGGCCGGGAACCGCCCCGTGCACCCCGGCCGGGATCAGTCCCGCGCCAGGAAGGCGGCCGCCACCCGGCGGACCCCAGCATGCAGGGGCAGGCAGGAATGCCGAACCCCGGCGAAGCGGATCTCGCGCACCCCCGCCAGGGTTGCCGAGGAGGCCTCGACGGTCCCGTCGTCGTCTTCCGGAAGAAGGCGGGAAAACCCTTCCCCATCGGGCCCGCCCCCCAGCACGTTCAGGATCCGGCCCGCGGGCGGAAGGGGCAGATCCCGGAGAAAGGCACTTCCCGGCCGCAGGTCGCGGCCGGCGGCCCCGAAAAGGAACCGAAAGCTGCGCAGGTTGCCGAAGCGTTCCGCCTTTGCGGCCCCGCGGTGGGGAACGCCCAGGAAAACGAAGCGGCTCTCCCCGGGGAGGGCCCCGTTGGCCCACAACCGCCGCAGGACCAGGCCGCCCATGGAATGGCCCACCGCGTGAAGGACCGGCGCCCCTTGGGGAAAGCGCCGTTCCAATCGGCGCTGGAGGCGGCACGCCAGTTCGGCAACCGCGGGAGGATGCAGGCCGCGGTATCCCCAGTTGAGCACCGGACGAAAACCCCGCCGGCGAAGATCGCGCGCCAGGAGCGCGTTCACCAGGGGGGGGAGCAGGATTCCGGGCAGCAGCAGGACCCCCTTGTTGGGCTCCCCCGCCCCACCCCCGGCCGGGGCCGCCGGGTTCATGCCGTGCGCCGCAGGACCTCGGCCACCAGGCGCGCGATCCCGGCATCGGCTTCGCCGATGTGGCGGGCGGTCACGTAGGCCGGCGTGCTGACGATGCAGTTCTCCTCATCTACCACCACAGATTCCGTGGCGCAGGGGACGAAACGCGCGCCGTGCAGGGAGGCCTTCTCGGCCGATCGATTCACCTTGCCCAGGGTCAGGAGCGGCTTCTTCTCCCCCAGGACCAGGGCGACAAGGACGGGGGCGATGCAGATGGCTCCGATCGGCTTCCCCGCCGCATGGATCTCCCGGATCAAGGCCGCCAGCTCCGGCCGAACACGCGCCTGCGCGCCCTTCTCCTTGAAATCGCAAAGATTGCGCGTCGCCCCGGTCCCCCCCGGGAGGATCAGGGCGTCCATGTCCCCGGCTCCCAGGCTGCCCAGGGCCACGATGTCTCCCCGCGCGATGCGGGCCGCTTCCTGGAGCATGTTGCGCACGGCCCCCGCCTGGGGCTTGCCGTCGAAGTGATTGCAGACCGCCCACTGTTCCGCGTCCGGGGCCATGCAGAGGGGCTGGGCGCCGGCACGCTGGAGGTGAAGCAGGGTGAGAACCGATTCGTGGATCTCGGAACCATCGAACCGCCCGCAACCGCAAAGGACCACTCCGACCCGTTTCATGTGGCGCGATTCTAGGATGGAGCCTTCGGGGAGTACCTCAGTTGGAAGAGGGGCACCTTTGGGAGGTGTCAGTCGCGGGTTCAAATCCCGCCTCCCCGACCAGCCGCCCAAGGGAGCCAGAGACGGGAATCGAACCCGTGACCCCCGCTTTACGAAAGCGGAGCTCTACCGCTGAGCTACTCTGGCCCTAAGAGGCCCGTCAGGGGCCGGGATTCCCTTCCGGGGCCGGTGACTCCTCCATGGGTCCGCTGGAATCCGCCGCCTCGGGTCCCGCCTGCCCCAGCGCCCGGGCACAGGCCTCGATGAGGCCGGCATCTTCCGACTTCAGGCCCGCCTCGAGGGCCGTCCGGTCCACCGGCTGACCGTGCATGCGGCTGAGGATCCCGGCAAGTGCGTTGGCGGCCGCCGTCCGGGCGGGAATCCCCCGCCCCTCGTCGGCAAGCACCGCGTTGAGGGCATCCAGCTCGCTTTCCCCGCCGACACGCTGGAGAGCCTGCATGGCCGGGAGAGCTACGGGATCTTCCCGTTGGAGGGCGTCCCGGAGGGCGTCCCGGACATCGGCCACGGTCCCGGGAGAAAACTCGGCCAAGTCGGCCAGCTTCTGCGCGGCAGCGGCAGCGGTGGCTGCCAGGTCCTCGCGCGCAGATCCCAGTTCCCCGAAGGAGGCCAGAACGGCCTCGCCATCGGGTTCCTCCAGGACCTCGGCGCCTTCGATCTCACCGGTATCCTTGTTGCCCAGGATCAGGACGGGAGTTTCCGCGAACCCGGGGTGGCGCCGGACTTCCGCCACGAAACGCCGGGCGTAGTAATCCGGCAGGGGATCGGCCACGACGAAGGCGTCCACGAAACCGGCCTGAAACAGGTTGACAAGTCCTTCCGCTCCGGTGCGGGCAGGGACCACGGTGACGCCGTGTTCGGTGAGCCAGCGGTCGAGATCCCCCCGCCGGGTGTCGTTGGGATCCACGATCTGCACCACCCGCACCGCCTTCCAGGCCAAGGCCTCTCCAAGGGCCCCGACGACCGGCGTGGAGGCATCCGGAGCCCCCGCCAGGGTGAGGGCCGCCTGTACACGCAGGCTGGGCGCATCGGAAGTCAGCGCCTGGCGCAGGCCGGAAGTGGCCACCAGGCCCGGGCCGTCCAGCAGGGCCGCCAGGGCGGTGGCCGCGGGGACGGCGCCCCTCTGGACCGCCTGGGAAAGCCCCCCGCCCAGATCAGCATGGGGCAGGGAGAGGGCCCCCACGACTCTCTGCTCGCGCTCCCCTTCCAGGTCCACCCCTTGGGCGATCTGGCCATCCAGGATGGCGATCTCGGTGCCGTAGACCAGGGCCAGGGCCGGGGGCGCTTCGGCGCTGCCGAGTTCCATGGCACGCTGGAAGTCCCCGCGGGCCAGCTCGTAGGCCACCATGGCGGAGGGGACGTCCACCGGGGTGAGATGGGAGCCTTCCATGCTCCAGACCACCCCGAAGTTTTCGGCATCGGTGAGGCCGCGCTGGGGATCGAATTCGTAGAAGGCCCATCCCTGGCGCAGGGCTTCGCTTGCAGCCCCCGCCGTCCCGACCTGGAATTGCTGCGCGAAGTTCCCAGCCAGGCTGCGGATGGTCGCGTCCTCGTCATTGGCCGCCATGTCGAGAATGCGGGCCCGGCCGCGAGGGTCGTCCAGCTGGGCCAGGGCCACGAGAACCCCCATCCGCACCGCGGCCTTGCCGGCGTGGCTGGCGGCAAGCAGCGGGATCGTGGCCATGGTCCCCATCCGGGAGAGCGCGAAGATGGCGGCATCGTGCAGATTCTCGTCCCCGGAGGAAAGCGCCTGGACGAGCGGGGGGACTCCGAAGGGGCCGAAGGTCGTGCCCAGTTCGAAGACCGCCCGGGACCGCTCGGGGTAGCTGCCGGTGACAGCCTTGTGGGCCAGGGCCGCAGCCGCCTCCGGGTCGCGCATCACGCTTCGCCGGTGGCCCCGCGAGCGTTTCAGGATCTCCTCGGCGAAGGTGGCGAATTCACCCCCCTCCACCATGAGGTCCACCAGGGAGTCCTGGCTCTCCCGGAGCAGCCGCCAGGTCTGGGCGTCGGCGGGATCCATGCGGATGACCGCCCGGAACTTGGTCAAGGCCTGGTCGTACTGCCCGGCGCGAAAGGCGGTCATCCCCTCATCGAAGAGGGAACGGGCATCCTGCGCCGCCAGCGTGCCGGCCAGGGCCAGCATGAGGGAGAGGGCAGGGAGATGGCGAGAGAAAACCCGCCGGATGGGTCGGAGGTGGAACATTCAGCTTGCCCGGGGTCGCTTTCAGGGGGGAAAAGCAGGGTTTCAGCAGTCTGCTAGCCGTGCCGCAACGGTCGGCAACATCATAGAAACGGGCCGGGGAGGGTCAAGGAAAGGAGGCAGGGACCATCCTCCCAGCAAGGCCGGATACCTGGCCCCGCTGGAGGAAGGCCAGGCGGCCGGTTCCCCGCACAGGGCCGCATCGGCCAGCAAGGCGAAGGCCACAGCCTCCCGCAGATCGGGATCCCAGCCCAGGGTGGAGTAGGGCTTCAGGTGGATCCCTGGGGCCAGCCGCCGCACGAGGGCGGCCCGCAGTCCCGGGTGGTGGGCCCCGCCCCCGCAAAGGACCAGCGTGCCGCCCTTCCAGCCAGCCTGCTCCAAGCTGGACTCCACGGACCAAGCGCAGAGCTCGATCAAGGTGGTCAGGAGATCGGCAAGGGGCGTCTGGGGGGCCCAGGAGCGCAGTTTGCGGGCCAGGGGGGCTCCGAAGCGCTCCAGCCCGGTGCTGCGGGGCAGCGGGCGCTGGAAGAAGGGGTCTCCTTGCAGGCGCTGGAGGAGGGGACCGAGAACCCGGCCCCGCCGGGAAAGCTCCCCGCCGGAGTCGAAGGCCTGGCCGGTCTCCATCCGCACCAGGGCGTCCAGGGGACCGTTGGCAGGGCCGGCATCCCAGGCCCGCGGGGGGGCCTCCCCTTCGAGCAGCGTCAGGTTGGCGATCCCGCCCAGGTTGAGGATCGCAAGCCGCGCCGCGGCCCGCCGGTGGAGGGTCCAGTCGGCGAAGGGGGAGAGCGGCGCCCCCTGCCCTCCGGCCGCGAGATCCCCCCAGCGGAAGTCCCCCACCACCGGGATCCCGAGCCGGGCGGCCACCAGGGAAGGATCGCCGCACTGCAGCGTCCCTCCGCGCGGATCCCCGTCGTGATGGAAAACGGTCTGCCCGTGGCTTCCCGCGACGGCGACTTCTGCCGGCGCCACGCCCGTCCTTTCCAGAAACGAACGGGCATCCTGGCCGAAGCGCTCGCCGAGCCGGAAGTGCATGGCGGCGAACTCTTCCAGCGACCAGCCCGGAGCCGCGAGGATCCGGGTGCGCAAAGAATCGGGAAAGGGGGCCATCGCTCCGGCGACGAACTCGGCCGTTCGCTGCGGCCCCGCTCCGCAGACGCGGATCAGGGCCAGATCGGTTCCGTCGGCCGAGGTCCCCGAACAGAGGCCCAGGATCAGGCGCGCCCGGCCGGCGGGCCGCTGCACGCCCCCTTCACTCCGGAATGCGGAGAACGGAGCCCACCTTCAGGACCGCGTCGCGTCCGGAAAGCTTGTCCCGATTGGCGGCCACGATCCGATCGATCCCGCCCGGCCCTCCGAAGAACCGCTCCGAGATCTTCCAGAGGGAATCCCCGCGAAGGACCGTGTATGTGCGGGATCCCGCCGGCGGATTCTTCTCCTCCCGGACCGTGGCGTGCCCGACTTTCGCTGCCGGATCCGGGCCGGCCGAAACCGTGTCCCCCGGAAGCCAGATCACCCGGCCCGGTTGCAGGCCGCGCTCATCGAGGGTTTCGTTCAAGGCCCGGATCTCCTGCCAGCGGCGTGCCGAGCCCAGTTCCTTCAGGGCGATTCCGGAGAGGGTGTCTCCCTTGCGCACGGTGTAGGGCACCAGGCGGGTGTCGTAATCGAGTTCCCGGCCGAGCGGTTCCGCCGGGGGAGGAGGTTCCGACAACCCGGCAGCGGGGGTTTCCGCACCCGCGCCGGCCGGCACCCTCCCTGTGGAATCCTGTTCGGCATCCGGATCCTCTCCCGGAAGGTTCCGGAAATCTTGAGCGCCTGGAACCACCAGGGCGAGTTGAGGATCCGGCTCCTTGCGTGGATCCACCCAGTCGGTTGGACTGGAAAGGGCTGCCGTCTCCGTCTTGCGCGGCGTCTCGCTCTTCTTCAGGCCCTTGAAGAGGACCAGGATGACGAACAGCGCAATGAAGGCTCCCGCCCCGATGATGATCTGCTTCTCGGTTCGACCCATGCTCCCTCCACCACGAATCCAGGGGCAATATATTGGGGCCCGGGGGTTTTCCAAAAGAAAATCTAGGGGGCCATATCTTGTGCTGCGGCAGCTTGGATCCCCAAGAGGGGACCTCAAGCGTCTTTGCGTTCCCGGGCGGCCTCCTGCGCCAGCCGGGAACGGGCGCCCTCCACCTCCCCGCGCGGGCGGTGCGGCGAAACCACCCACAGGCGGCGCAACCGCTGGGCCCGCAGGACGGAACGGGCCTCCGCCGTGGTGAGTTCCCCGGGGGCATAGCGGGCCAGATGCTTGAGGACCGAAAGACGGTCCACCCACCCGAGAAGGGCCCCGAAAAGCAGCCGCCGCAGCGGCCCGAACCCGAAAGCGGCCCCGAAATCGACCAGCCGAACCCTGCCGCAGGGGTCCAGCAGAACATTGCGCCGCTGGCGGATGTCGAGGTGGTAGACGCCCCGTGCATGGATCTTCTCGAGCAGGGAGAGGAGCTGGTCGGTGAGCCTGCGCGGGCCGGCCTTGTGGAACCCCTCCCGGTCGAGGGGTTCTCCCTCCACCCAGGTGGTGAGGAAGGCATCCGCATCCCATTCCCCCAGGACGGCAGGAACCTCGTCGATGCCGGCCAGACGTTCCAGGACCCGCCGTTCCCGGTGCAGCAGCATCCGGCCCAGAACCCGGAAAACAGGCCGCAACCCGGAAACGTCCTTCACCAGAACGGGCCCCTGCTCCCCCTCCACGCGCCAGACCGCGGGTTTCAGCCGCGACCCGCGGCTGAGAAGCGTCCGCTGCCGGGTTTCGAACGCGGCGCGGGAATCGAGGCCCTTGGGGGCGGGGCCGCCGGAGCGGGTCATTCGAACAGGCCGTGCAGCGGCGACCAGAGAGGTGCGAACCAGACGGCCCCCAGGAGCAGCGCCAGGACGATCCCCCAGGGCCATTCGTGGTTCTGGGAAACACGCTGCCAGGAGAAACGCCGCGGATCTCCGCTCCTCCAGGGCCGCAGCCGGGGCAGGAAATCCGGCACGTGGGCGGCATGGCGCTGCACACGCTCCCCGAAGAGCCGCTCCAGGCGGCCGTATTCGCGCTGGAACTTGCGCGGCAGATAGAAGAAGAAGAAGGCCAGGAGCAGGAGGGCGGCGAAGGCCCAGACCGCCCGGCCCTGGCGGGTGGCCGAGTTCCCCGCCGCCAGGCAAAGGCCCAGGAGCGCCAGGCCGGTGCCCAGATAGGCGGGATTGCGGGTGTGGGCGTAGGGGCCGGTGGTCACCAGGGTGGCGTTCTTTTCCAGATGGCCGAAGGCCCAGACGCGCAGCATCCAGGCCAGGGCCACGAGCAGGCAGCCCGCCAGGAAGGGGCCCGGCTGCGGATCGGCCATGCCGATCAGCACCAGAGCACTGGCCCAGACGGCCAGGCGGCGCAGTGTGGGGCGTTTGGAGGCGGTCATCCGTCTTGCGGGAAGTTCCCGGCGAGGGGATGATTCTCCTCTTACGGAGATCCCATTCAACTCCTTCATGGTGACGCCCCGCTTCCTGCCGCTCCTGCTCCTGACCGCCGCCTGCGCCGGCGCCCCGGGAACGGACGTTTCCCCTCCCGGAACCGCGGGAAGCTCCCCGTCCGCCGAAGCGACTCCCGAGGGGGTCCGGCCCGAAACCCGGCCCACCCGCGTGACGCTCAAGGACCATCGCACGGGAGCCACGGTCGGACTCCTCAACCAGCAGATGACCTCGGAGTCCGAGTTCTATTCCCAACTCCGCAAGAATCCCACCTACAAGGTGATCCCGGACCTGGAGATGGGCGCGCTTCTGCGCCAGATGGAGGCATTCGGTTTCTTCGGGGCCGCCCGCCCGGGTGCGGACCGGATCCCCGGAGCGCGGGTCACCGTCCAGGTGGAACGCGGCGGCCAGGTTTCCACGCTGGCCTGGGCCCCGGGGGACAGCGAAGAACGCATCAAGATGGTCCAGGACTGCTCCCTGGCCGTGCGCACCCTCTACAACGTCCATCACGCCTTCCAGGTGGTCGACAATCCGCAGGGAGAGGGTTTCTTCGACGCCGAGAAGGCGCGGCTCGGCAGGCAGCCCAAAAAACCATGAACCCGGCAAAGGAGCGGATCGTGGTCGTCCCCGCCCGGCGGGCCTCCACGCGCCTCCCCGAAAAACTCCTCCTGGCCGAATCCGGCCGGCCGCTCCTGGCCCACACTCTGGAGCGCTGCCTGGAAGCCCGGGCCCCCACGCGCGTGGTGGCCGCCGTGGACGGCCCGGAGCTGGCCCGCGTGGCCGAAGCCGCGGGCGTGGAGGCGGTGCTCACCGACCCGGAGCTGCCCACCGGCAGCGACCGCGCCTGGGCGGTCCTGGAAGACCTGCCGGCCGGAACACAGGCGGTCGACGTCCAGGCCGACGAACCCGAAATCGATCCCACCGCAATCGACGCCCTCTTCCGGGCCCTGGAGGAAGGCCGCCGGGTGGTCACCTTGAGTGCTCCCTTTCCTGCCGGCATGGATCCGGATGACCCCGCGGGAGTGAAGGTCGTGACCGCTATGAACGGCCGGGCGCTCTACTTCTCCCGCTCGCGGATCCCCTTTCCGCGGGGGGAGAGCAGCCCTCCCCGACTGCATCTGGGGGTCTATGGGTACACTCGGGCGGCGCTGGCCCGCTTCGCGGCCTCCCCCCGCTCGCCCCTGGAACTCGCCGAAGGCCTGGAACAGCTCCGTTTCCTGGAGATCGGGGAGGAGATCTGCGTGCTTGCGTGGCCCCGCGCCCCGCGCGGCATCAACACCCGCGCGGACTACGACGCCTTCCTGGAAAGGGTGGCCCAGAGGACATGACCAAGTTCATCTTCGTGACCGGCGGCGTGGTTTCCTCCCTCGGGAAGGGGATCACCGCGGCCTCCGTCGCCGTGCTGCTGGAGAAGCGCGGTCTCAAGGTGTCGCTGCAGAAGCTCGATCCCTACATCAACGTGGATCCGGGGACCATGTCCCCCTTCCAGCACGGCGAGGTGTACGTGACCGAGGACGGCGCCGAGACCGACCTCGACCTGGGGCACTACGAGCGTTTTTCCCACGCGGCGATCAACCGCTACTCGAACGCCACCACGGGCTCGATCTACCAGGAGGTGATCCGCCGGGAGCGGCGCGGGGACTATCTCGGCAAGACGGTGCAGGTGATCCCGCACGTGACCGACCACATCCAGGAGTGCATCCGGCTGGGTGCCCAGCCCGGCACCGACGTGGCCATCACCGAAATCGGCGGCACGGTGGGCGACATCGAATCGCTCCCCTTCCTGGAGGCGATCCGGCAGTTCGCGCTCAGGACCGGCCCGGGGAACTCGATCTTCATCCATCTCACCCTGCTCCCCTATCTGCGGGCATCGCGCGAGATGAAGACCAAGCCGACCCAGCAGTCGGTCGGCAAGCTGCGCGAGATCGGCATCCAGCCCGACATCCTGGTCTGCCGCTGCGAGCGGCCGATGACCGAGGGGATGCGCGAGAAGATCTCGCTTTTCTGCAACGTGGTCCGCGAGGACGTGATCGAGGAGATGGACGTCGAGACGACCATCTACGAGGTTCCGCTCAACCTCCAGCGCGACGGACTGGACGCCTGCATCGCCCGCCGCCTGGGCCTCTCCACGGAGCGCACCGGCGACTGGAGCGACTGGGAGGACTACGTGGAGCGCGTCAAGCGCCCCGAGCACAGGGTCGAGGTGGCGGTGGTCGGCAAGTACGTGGCCCTGCACGACGCCTACAAGTCGATCTACGAGGCGCTTCACCACGGCGGGGCCTCCAACCGCTGCCAGGTCGAGGTGCGCCGCGTTTCGGCCGAGGACGTGGCCGACCAGGGGGCCGAAGCGCTTCTTTCCGGGGTGGATGCCGTCCTGGTCCCGGGAGGTTTCGGGGAACGCGGCCTGGAGGGCAAGATCGCCGCCGTCCACTGGGCGCGGGAGAACGGCATCCCCTTCCTGGGGATCTGCTTCGGCATGCAGGCCCTGGTGATCGAATACGCGCGCGAGGCGGCCGGGCTCGAGGGCGCCAACTCGACCGAGGTGGCTCCCGAGAATCCCCATCCGGTCATCGACCTCATGCGCGAACAGATCCGTTTGAGCGACCAGAAGGGCGGCACCATGCGGCTGGGGGCCTTCCCCTGCCGCATCCTCGACGGCACCCGGGCCGCCGGAATCTACGGGCGCGACATGGTCCTGGAGCGCCACCGCCACCGCTGGGAGTTCAACAATGCCTACCGGCGCACCCTGGAAAAGGCCGGGTTGCGCTGCTCGGGGATCTACGAGGCCCGCGATCTGGTCGAGATCGTGGAGGTGGAGGGCCACCCCTTCTGCATCGGCGTCCAGTACCACCCCGAGTTCAAGTCGAAGCCCTTGAAGCCCCACCCTCTCTTCCACTCCTTCGTCCGGGCCGCCGCCCGCTGCGCGCAGGAGGGGCCCGGCGATTCCGCCGGCGCCCCCAGTCCACCGGCCGAGAAACTCAAGGCCTGAATCTCCGACGACCTTCAATGAACAACCCCAAAACCCTCCCCGGCGGCGACTTCCGCCTTTTCGTGCAGAAGATCGGCCTGCAGGGCTTCTTCTCCCTGGGGCTGGTGGAGCTTCCCGGCCAGGAGAAGCCCGAACCCAACCTTTCCCTGTGCAGCTCCGTCATCGACGACCTGATGATGCTGCGGGAGAAGACCCAGGGGAACCTTTCCGAGGGCGAGCAGAAGACGCTGGACAAGTACATCAGCGACCTCCAGCTCCAGTTCCTGGAACAGGCCAAGGCGGCAAAGGAAAAGGAAGGGGGCGAGGAATCCCCCACCAGCCCGGCGGACGCCCCGGAGGCTTCTTCCGCCTCGCCGGAAGAATCCTGACCGGATACCCCGTCAGCCGAGGGCCTGGCCGCCGTCGATGCGCAGGATCTGGCCGGTGACGTGGGAAGCGGCAGAGCTGCAGAGCCAGAGCACGGCCGCGGCCACGTCGGCCGGTGTTCCGAGTTTCCCGTCCAGGGCCTCGGCGCGGGCGCGTTCGCGGAACTCCTCGGGAACCCGCGCGGTCATGGCCGTCTCCACCCAGCCCGGTTCGACCACGTTCACCGTGATCCCCTTGCGACCCAGTTCGCGCGCGGCGCTTCGCGCCAGACCGATGAGGCCGGCCTTGCTGGCGGCGTAGGCGCTCTGCCCGGCCTTGCCGCGCTCTCCATTGATGGAGCCGATCAAAACGATCCGCCCCCAGCCGGCCGCGCGCATCGCCGGCGCGGCGGCGCGCATCTGCAGCCAGGCGCCGCGCAGGTTGACCGCCAGGACGGCGTCGAAATCGGCCACGGGCAGCTTCCAGAGCATGCCGTCGCGCGTGATGCCCGCGCAGAGAACGAGGATCCCGGGCGGGCCGCCAAGCGCTTCGGCGGCCTGGCTGTGCAGGACGGCCACCTCGCCCGGTTCGGCGGTGTCGCTCTCGAATGCGAAGGCCGGGCCCCCCTTGCCTTCCAGTTCCTTCAAGAGTGCCACGGCGCCCTTGGCATCCCCGAGATGGCTGAAGGCCACCGCGTGGCCGCCGCCCGCGAAGCGCCGCACCACCTCGGCGCCGATCCCGCCGCTTCCCCCCGTCACCAGGACGGCCGCCTTGCGCGGGTTGAGGGTCATGCCGCCTGGACGGCTCCGCGTTTGTGCAGCCGCAGGCGCCCCAAAAGGGCCGCCCCCAGCGCGCCAGCGAATTCGGCCTGCTCGGGGAGCACGATGGGCATCTTCAGCCTTTCCCGCAGGGCCTGGACCAGGCCGAGGTTCCGGGAGACGCCGCCGGTGAGCCCGAAGGGCGCCGTCAGGCCCACCTGGCGCACCAGGCTGGCCAGTCGGTCGGCGATGGAACCGTGGGTGCCCTGCAGGATGTCGGGGATCGACTCCCCGTTGGTGACGTGGTTGATCACCTCGCTCTCGGCCAGGACCGCGCAGATCGAGGAGATGGCGCAGGGTTTCTGGGCCTGCAGCCCGAGCGGTCCGACCTTGTCGAGTTCCACTTCGAGCGCGCGCGCCACCCGCTCGATGAAGCGCCCCGCCCCGGAGGCGCACTTGTCGTTCATGCGGAAGGCGAGCACGCGCCCCGAGGGGGCCAGGCGGATGGCGCGGGCGTTCTGGGCGCCGACGTCGAGGATGGTGCACAGCTCGGGATGCAGCGCCACCGCACCGCGCGCATGGCAGGTGATCTCGGTGATCTGGATGTCCCGTTCGAGCGCCTGGTAGCGCCCGTAGCCGGTGGCGGCCAGATAGGCCACTTCCCCGCGCTCGGCCCCGGCGGCGGCCAGGGCTTCGGCCAGGGCCCGCTCGGCGGCGTCGGCCAGGTCGAAGCGGGTGGGAACGGTGGCCTGCCCGCGAATGTCGGCGGGCTGCCCCCCCGTTTCCGCGGGGATGAGAACCGCCTTGGACTCGCGGGTTCCGATATCGACGCCGGCGACGAAGCTCATGAGGCCTTCTCCACTTCCCGAGTTCCCGCCAGGGCCCGTTCCAGGGCGAAGAGGGCCGCGCCCAAGGCGCCCATGAAGGGGCTCTCCTCGCTGGCGTTGACCTTGAGGCCCAGGCGCTCCTCGATGGCGGCGACCATCCCGGGGTTGCGGGCCACGCCTCCGGTGAAGGTCAGCTCGGGTTCCATGCCCACGCGCCTGAGCAGCGAAGAACTTCGCCCGGCGATGGAGCGGTGCACCCCGGCCAGGATGTCCTCGCGTTTCCGGCCGCGGCTCAACTGGTTGAGGATCTCGCTCTCCACGAACACGGTGCAGACGTTGGTGATCTTGAGGCGCTCGGTGCTTTGCAGCGCCACCGGGCCGATCTCGGAGACGTCGAGCCCCATCACCTCGCCGGAAGCGGCCAGGAAGCGGCCGGTCCCCGCCGCGCACTTGTCGTTCATGCAGAAGTCGACCACCTCGCCGCGCTCGTTGGTGCGGATCGCCTTGGTGTCCTGGCCGCCGATGTCGAGGATCGTGCGCGTTCCGGGGAAGAGGTGCACGGCGCCCTTGGCGTGGCAGGAGATCTCGGTCACCTGGTCCTCCCCGAAGCGGACCCGGAAGCGCCCGTAGCCGGTTCCGATGGTCATGCCCACCTCGTGGGTCTCGATCCCGGCTTCCCGGCAGGCCTCCTCGAACACCTCCTGGGCGGCGCGCACCACGTCGGCGCCGGTGTTGCGCAGGCCGCGGCCGCGAATCACGCCGTTCTCATCGAGCAGAACGGCTTTCGTCTGGGTGCTTCCGACATCCACTCCGGCGGCGAACATGATGTGAGCATTATAATGCCTGTTCGCAAGGATTCCAATCCATAATTCGAGTTTTAAGGCATTTTTCTGCCCTTTTCGGCCTCCTCCTTTTCGGGGCCGGCTCCGAAAGGGCCGAGGGGCCTTGACCCGTTTGCCCTCCCTCCCTACTTTGAAAGTACCCCTCTCATCTAGTTCACCATTCTCTCGACATGGAGGTTCGACATGACGATCCGGCTTTCCTGCGGGCTTCTGGCCCTGCTTCTGATTCCGTTCCAAGGAACGAGTGATCCCAGCGAATGCCCTGCTCTTCCCCCCGGGAAGTGTGCGGGCACGGCGACCCGCCCGCTTCCGGGAAGGATTGAACTCCTGCGGGCGGAAGGCACGCCCGATTCCGGGAATTGCGCGGTCCGGCCGTGGCGGAAGTGCCTGTGGCAGTTCCGGATCCGGGCGACGGATTGCCGTCCGGAGGTCGCCAAGGTGCGCTTCGTCTTCATGGGCCCGCGCGGCCTGGAATCCTCGGAAGCCCCGGTGGTGGACTCTTCCGCCACCTTGGGCCCCTTCGCGATCCAGGTTCGTTCCGGGACCAGGAATTCCGGTCCCGGGATCTTCTTTCTGGATTCCGCCGGCAAGCACCTGGGAGGTTGCAACGTCCCCTTCACCTGTCGGATGTGCGCACAGGTCCATCCCTTTTCCCATCCAGGGGAGGAGAAGAATCCCGCGGAGGCTCCCGAGCCGCGCCCTGGCCCCCCCTCCCTCACCCCGGCCGCGATCCAATCGCTCGCGAAGCTGGCTGCGGGCCTGACCGACTCGGTACGCAAAAGATACGGCGCCTTCCGGGACGATTTCCAGGTTCTGGATAGCGAGCTGTCCACCACGGGCGGCTGGGTCCTGTTCGGGCCCTTCACGCGGGAGGATTTCCCCGAAATCACGAACGGGCACCAGGGCATGATCCTGGCCCACGGCCTGGCCACCGCCAACGTCTATCCGCCCCTGTATTTCGAATCCCTGGGCGATCCGGAGCGCAAGGAGCTGTTGGAGAAGCTCGTCCTGTCGGAACGGAACCCCTCCCTGGCGGTCACCGTGAAACCCCAGTTCCACCTGGTCCGCCTGACGAACTGGGATGCCCGGCTGTTCCCCAAGGACCTGGTCGAGCCGGTGCGCAAGCTCTGGCGGGACGCCCTGGTCCAGGCCGTCCTGCTCCGGGAGCAGCGCGACGTCCGGGAGGCTGCCCTGTTGGAGGCCGCCCGCAAGGAGGGCGTCGCCTTCCCCTGGAACGAGGAGGACGCCTTCCCCGCCCTGGCGGCCCTCGACAAGAAGCTGCTCCGGAACCGGCAGGACTATCTCGGGAACCTTGAGCGGCTCTTCCGCAAGCACGGGCTCACCAAGGATCGCTAGGAACCCCATTCGCGCCATGATGCAAGCCACCGCAACACTCCCGTCTCTCGTTGGGCGGACCCTTCCCAAGACCCTGCGGGGAAACCGCGTTTTCGGAAGAGGGGTTTGGAGCAAGAAGGATCTTTTCCAGGAATGCCTCCTGCACGTCCTCGGAAAGCTCCAAGCGGGCGATTTCGAGGACAGGAATGCCTCCGGCTTCGAAGGTTGGGTCGGGACCGTCACCAGGAACCGCCTCCGGGAGATCGCGCGCCGCGTGGCGCTGGAGACCCGCCGCCTCCAGCTCGCCGGGTCCCCGCCGGCACCGCTCGAGGAGATCCTGGAATCCCCGCAAGGGGATCCGGCCGCCCGGGCCGAAAAGGAGGAGGCGCTCCGCATTCTCAAGAGAGGCCTGATTCTTCTTCCGCCCCGCCAATCCTCGCTCCTCCGCCTCCGTTTCCTGGAAGAGAAGCGGGTTTCCGAAATCTGCACCCTCCTCGGCATCTCCCGCAGCACCTTCACCCACCAGCAGCGAGAGGCCTTGGAGTTCCTCCGCCGACACTTCTCCGACCGGGACAGGCCCCCGGACGCCCAGGGGCCGTGATTTTGCCCCGAACCGGCCTTCCGGAAAATTTTCCCGCGCATTTTGGCCGGAAAAGCATTCCTTCTCATAGGGACTTCGTCCCACCCAACCCAAGAAACGAAGAAAAGGAGGCATTTCATGACCATCCGGCTCACCCTGGCCCTTCTGGCCCTTCCCTTGATCCCGTTCCAGGGATCCCCCAATCCCTATGAATGCCCTGCGGAAGAACCGGTTTTCGGAGAATGTGAGAATTCGCCCATTCATGCTGGGAACTTCTGTAATTTTTCCGTTCAGGAGGCAGGTGGGTCACCCATGCCCGGAAGCTGCCTGAAGCCTTTCCATGACTGTTACTGGCAGGTCACGATCCTCGGCACCAATTGCTCTTCGGATATTGCGAATGCTGTATTCACATCCACCCTCCCAGGCGGTGGTGAACAAACAATTAATGGGCATTTTGTGGGGAATACTCTTGCATTAGGCCCCATTGGGATCAGTGTCGATTGCGCCCACACGGATCCCAGTCCATTGATTACCTTCTTCAATGCCTCAGGGACCATTCTGGGCCATTGTCATCTTTCCTTTTCTTGCGGGCAATGCCCGATAAGAATCTCCGGTGTTAAACCCCCTTCTAGTGGTTCGGGAAATTGAAAAAGAACCGGCTCTTTTTGTTTGGTTCGTTGATTCTTGCCTTGGGTCTTCTTTTCGTCCTCCGGCCTTTAGAGAAAACCGCATTGGTTCCACTAGAACCCCAGCCTCCCATTCTGGTCGAAAAAGAAAAGCCTCCCGTCGTAGCGTATCTGCCCCAGCCCCCCTCGCGAGGCCAGAAATCTTCTACCAAGCCCTCTTCGCTCACTCCTTCTGAAATCGAGTCGATCACGAAAAGGGCCTCAAGCCTGTACGATTCCATGAGGGAAAATTTATCAACCAACTCAAACCTCCACTTTGAACTGTTGGAAAAGCAATTGGGGATAACACAATCCTGGGACACCTTTGGGCCCTTCACCCGGAAAGATTTCCCAGAAATCACCAATGGCCATCAAGCTGCGGTACTGGTGAATGCCTTGAACAATGCCTTGTCCTTTTCATTGTACTACTTCAATTCCTTAAAAAGCCCTGCGGCAAAGGAAAGGATGGAAAATGCCATTATGAATAAAACAACCCCCTCACTCGCCATCGATGTAAGACCTCAATTCCACTTCACCCGCCTAACGGGCCGAGAAGCTGCCGCATTCCCCAAGGAATTGGTTCCTGCAGTCCGGAAACTCTGGCGGAATGCCCTGGCCCAGGAAACCTTGCTCACGGAGGAACGCGAAATTTGGGAAAGTTCCTTGGCCACCATCGCCGAAAGAGAAGGCATCGAATTTCCGTTGAAGATGAAAGAGGAAGATGTTTTCCCCGTCCTGTCCTCCATCGACAACAAGCTGATGGAAATCCGTGAAGGTTATCTCGGAAACCTCGAGCGGATCTTCCGCGGGCACGGGTTGCTCGAGGACCGCTGAAGGGCGCCTTCAGGCGCCGGCGGTGATGCGGCGGTGCTTGAGGGATTCGAAGAAGGCGTCGATGCGGTTGCGCATCTGGGCCTCGGCGAAGTAGCGCGGGTCGGCCAGGTCGCTCTCGATGAAGAGGGTCGGCACCTCGAAGTCGCGGATGAACTGCTCTCGCAGGTCGGCCTGCCCCACCGAGAAGGAGCGGCACGATTTCACCGAGTGGATCACCAGGGCGTCGGCATGGTATTCCTCGACGTAGCGCTTGATGAGGTCGGAGCGCATGCCCCAGTTGCGGTTCGTGTAGCAGCCCAGGCAGTACTCGGCCATCGAGCGCATGGGGTGCTCGGGATCGTGGCGGAAGCCGAGATCCCAGATCCCGCCCACCTTGGAGTAGGTGCTGGCCACCGCCACGGCATTCCACTTCTTGAACATCTCCCAGAACTTGCGGAAATGGGGCCAGGAGGGCGGCCCCTCGACCACGATCCGGAACTGCTCCTCGGGGATCGGTCCGAGCCCGCGCTCCACCCGCTCGCGGATCTCGCGGGCGGCCTCCTCGTAGTAGTGCAGGCACTCCTCGGTGCCGCGCATGACGTAGAGCGGCGCCATGAAGAAGACCGCCTCGAAGTAGGCGTCGAAGGGCGAGGGGACGTTCCTGGCGCTCTGAAGGATCTCGACCCAGAGTTCCTCGGAACGGGCCGCGCGGCCGACCGCGGCGGCGAAGCGCTCCCGGTCGTAGGGGACCCCGGTCAGCTTCTCGCAGGTTTTGGCCAGCTCCTCGAGCTGGCGGACGACGTACTGCACCTCGCCCTCGGAGGGGCCATCCATGCCGCGCAGGTAGGGCACGTCGAGCACCACCATCTCGGCCCCGTAGAACTCGGCCAGCGCCTCGAACCAGCGCAGGTAGGTGGCGCAGCCGGAATAGTTGCAGACCAGCAGGTCGGGCGGGGGGATCTTGGTGCCGTGCGGCATCTTGTTGCCGCCGGTGAGCAGCCCGATGTCGTTCTTGACGTAGCCGCAGACGTCGCCCGAATAGCCCAGGTCCTCGGCCGCCAGGATGTTCTCGCCGGCCACCTTCTTGATGCCGCACTGCAGCGCGTTCACCTCGGGATAGACGAGGTGCATCCCGAACGACTGGAGAAGCTCGCCGATGTTGCCGCTGATGAAGAGGTAGGCCACCTTCTCGCCGCGTTCGGGGGCCTCTTCCAGGCGCTGATACCAGGCGTCCAGAAGCTCCTTCTGCATGCGCTGGCCCGTGCCCTGGTGCCGGTAGGGGCCGCCGGTCACGAGGCCATCTCCTCGGCGAAGAAGAGGATCGATTCCGAAAAGGTCTCGGCCTGGGTGCGGATGCTGTCGAAGCTTCCCATCTTCTCCTCGAACTCGAAGGACAGAAAGGGGATGCCCTCCTTCTCGAGGGCCCGTTTGTGAAGCACGAAGTCGTAGAGCGCCGGCTCGCAGAACTTGGCAATGCAGAAGACGACCCCGTCGGCCTTCTGCTCCCGCACCTTCTCGACCAGGCGCCGGCTGCGCTCGGAGGGGGTGCGGTGGCGCACCACCGAGGGCTCGGCGTGGGAGAAGTAGGCCTCGGCCAGGTCGTCCCAGGGGTTTCCGCTGCGTTTCAGGGGCTCCCGGAACCAGCGCACCCCGCGGGCCAGATCGTCCGTCACCACGAAGCAGTGCGCCTGGTCGAGAACGCGCAGGAGTTCGAGCGGCGGCTGCTCGCAGAAGGAGCCCTCCAGGACCACGCGCACCCCGTCGCGCGGGCGGCCCTCGCGGGCGGGAAGCTCCGCCAGGACCTCCTCGAGCAGGCGGTTCTGCTCCTCCGGGGGCCGCATGCCGCTGGCACGCACAAGGCAGGTGAACTCCTCCAGCGAGAGGCGCCAGGGCTCGCGCGAGCGGAAGGCGGCCAGCTCGCGCAAAAGCTCCCGCTGCCGCTCGTAGAGATCGAGCGCGGCGGCCAGCTCGGCATCCCCCGGAATCCTCCCGGTGACCTTCCCGAGCCGTTCCGCGAGCCCGCGCAACTCCTCGCGGTAATAGGGCCGCGCGTGGGCGCTCTTCGGATTCTGGGGATAGTGCAGGTAGTCGCAGAACATCTGGGGGAAGTTGCGCGCCCAGACCCCCGAGAGATTGCGGGCCACGTCGCAGAGCGAGCCGAAGAGCATGCCGTCGAGGAAGTCGAGCCGGCCGGTCAGACCCAGCTCGAGGGTCGAACGCGAGATGGAGCAGATGAAGGACTGCAAGCGCGCGTCGGCCTGTTCGACCTCGATCCGCTCGCCCGCGCCCCAGATGCCGACCGGAAGGGCGCCCGCGGCCCAGACCAGCTCCTCGGGCACGTAGACCGGGAAGAACCCCACGGCGAAGCGGCCGGGGGCGGCGGTCTTCCACCGGCGAACGGCCGCGTAGCCGACGTCGAGGACCTCCTCGCGGGCGGTCTTCAGATGCTCCTCGAGGGCCGTCACCGGTTCCTCCAGGCGGGCTTGCGCTTCTCGAGGAAGGCCTGAAGGCCCTCGCGGGCGTCCTCCGTTGCCATCAGCTCGCCCAGGTACTGCGTTTCGACTTCGGCCAGCGGGGTTTCCAGCGCTTCGCGCCAGGGCCGCCGGGCCGCGCGGCGCGCCTGGCGCAGGGCGGCCGCGGAATGGGGCAGGAGATGGGTCCGGGCCCAGGTTTCCAGAGTTGCGAGCCCCTCGCCCGCGGGCGCTTCCCATTCGGCGATCCCCGCCGCCACCGCTTCCTTCCCTTCCAGCGTGCGTCCCGAGAGGACCATCTCCATGGCGCGCCCCGGTCCGGCCCGCAGCCCCAGGAGGACCGCGCCGGCGGGCGGAAAGACGCCGAGATGGATCTCGGGCAACCCGAGCCGGGCATCCGACGCGACCTGCACGAGATCGCAGGCCAGGGCCAGTTCGAATCCTCCTCCCAGACAGCGCCCCTCCAGGCAGGCGGCCAGCGGAGGGAGCGGAAGTTCATTCATCCGGCGCAGAAGCGCGTGGAAGGCGGGAAGCATCGCCTCCACCCGGCCGGGCAGGTGCTCCTCCACGCTCGCGCCGTAGGAGAAGTGTTTCCCGGCCCCCTTGAGGACGATGAGCTTCAGGCCATCCTCCCCGGAAAGGGTTTCGAGGCACCCGTCGAGTTCCGCGATCAGGGCGGCATCGAGGATGTTCCCCGGAGGGGCGCCGAACTCGATCACGCGGCCCTGGCCGTCCAGGAAGGGGCACACCTCGACCCGGGAGCCGGCTTCGACAGGCGGGTCGGCGTTCATCGCCCCCCCTCGGAATCGAGGGCCTTGGGGGCCGCGCGGCGCAGGAGTTCGTCCCCCCAGGGGATCCCCTCGGCCAGCGACCGGCGCAGGGCCAGGTAGTCGGGCTCGCGCTCCTTGCGCGTCTCGGCGCGGTGGAAGGTGCGGAAGCCGGCGCGGGCCTCGGCCAGCATGTTGAGGGCCAGCCAGGCGCGGTTGCCTTCCCGGTTGCGGTCCCAGTGCTGGAGCTTGTGGCGGCGCAGGTTCTCCAGGGTGTAGGTGGTGCACTCGGGCATGGTCAGGGCCAGGCGCGTGGCCAGCGATTCGACCTCCTCGTCGAGAAGCGCGAAGTCCACCGTGGCGGCCTTCATGCGGGCCTTGGCCTTCTCCATTTCCTCGCCGGTCTTGAGGGTCCCGTAGAGCGGCCGGCCATAGGGGTCGAAGCGCGCCTCGGTCACGACCAGGGGATTGGCGAGGAAGCGCCCCTCCGCCTTGAGCACCGGGGCGATCCCGTTGATGAGCCCGAAGGTGAGCGCCTGGTGGGCGGTCCAGATCGTGCAGAGGGTGCACGACTCCACCGCGCGCGACCAGCCCACGAAGAGCGGCAGGAAGTCGGTCGAACCCCCCACCGGGGCGGAGCCGTGCTTGGGCCCGGCCTGCCCGAAGCGGGCGGTGTCGGCCGCCACGGTGAAGTCGCAGGCCATGCCGATCTCCTGGCCGCCGGCGATGCGCATGCCGTTGACGCGGTTGATGACCGGCTTGTCGCAGTGGAGAAGCGCCGAGACGGCGTCGTTGAAGAGCCGCATGTAACGGCGGTATTCGTCGGGCCGGCCGGCGTAGTGCTCGCTGTACTCGGCGGTGTTCCCGCCGGTGCAGAAGGCCTTGTCGCCCACCGCGGTGAAGACGACCGCCTGGACCTCGGGATCGTCGGAGGCCCGCCGCACGGCCAGGATCAGCTCGGCCAGGGCCCGCGTGGTGTAGGAGTTGTACTGGGCGGGATTGTCGAGCCAGATCCAGGCGTTCTTGAGCAGGGGGTCCTCCCCGCCCCCGGGAAGCCGGAGAGGACGGGTCTCGTAACGGATGGCGGTGAAGCGCTGGCCGGGGGCCAGGCCGTGCTCGAGGAAGGTCAGGGGGGAGGCGGTTGCGGTCATGGAACCAGGATGGGTCGGGCGGTGAGCCGGTGTTCGCGCACGTCCCGGAGCACCCGGTTGACCTCGCCCAGGGGGAAGGTGTGCACGAAGGGTTGCACCTGGACCTTCCCCTCGCGGATGAGGTCCAGGGCGGGGGGGTAGAGCTGGGGCCGGCAGCCCCAGTTGCCGAAGGCCTCGGCGTCGAAGGCCATCAGGTTGCTCAGCCGCACGGGCACCTTGTCGAGGCAGAAGCCCGTGAAGGCGAGCGTTCCCGCGGGGCTGAGAAGCGACCAGCAGAGCGCCTGGCCGGCGGGGGTGCCGCTCATCTCGAAGACCTTGAGGCCGGCGGCGGGAAGACCGGCCTCCTTGCAGGCCGAGCGGACGGCCCCGCGGGCGGCCTTGGGGTCGAGGCCGGAGACGTCGGTGCAACCCGCGGCCCCGAAACGGGCGGCGCGTTCGAGCCGTTCCGCGTCCACGTCGGCGGCCACGACGCGCGCGCCGAGGGCCGCGGCGATCTGGACGCCGAAGGAACCGATTCCCCCCACTCCGATCACCACGACCCCGTCGCCGGCGCCGACCCCGGCGCGGATCATGGCCTGATAGGGCGTCGTGACCGCGTCGGCCACCACCGCCAGGGTCTCCAGGGAGAGTCCCGGAGGGCGGTTTCCGGCCTTGACCAGCCAGCGGGCGGGGACGACCAGGTGCGAGGCGAAGCCGCCGTGGAAATCGTTGCCCGGCATGGTCTGCTTCCGGCAGGCGTTCTCACGGCCCGCGCGGCAGAGTTCGCACTCGCCGCAGGGGAGCACCGCCGGGACCACGACCTCGCGGCCCAACCAGGTTTCGGCACCTCTTCCCGCGGCCTCGACGACCCCGGAGACTTCGTGTCCCAGGACCAGCGGGGGTTCCATGCGGGTGCGCACGCCGCCGAAAAGAAAGCCGAGATCGGTATGACAGACTCCGCAGCCGGCCACCTTCACGCGCACCTCGCCGTCGGCGGGCTGGGGAAGCTCCAGCTCCTCGTAGACCAGCTCGGCGCCGGGGGCGGTCATCAACCAGCGGTGGAGGTCTTTCTCCATGAATGTGAGCAATATAATGCCTGAATCTACACGAAACCAGCAAATTCCCAATAATTAGGGCATTTTTATGCCAATTCTCTCTTCGAGGGACCATTCTTCCCTCAGGGGACGTCCCTAAGAGTCAGAAAATGAGCCCCGAACCCCGGAACGCCCGCCGGCCTTTCGAAAAACCCCTGTTTTCGGCTCCCCCACCCCCCGCCAGAAATTTTCGAGCGCATTTTGGCCGGAAAAGCATTCCTTCTAGTAGGGACTTCATCCCACCAAAACCAAGAGAAAAACCGAAGGAGGCATTCCATGACCATCCGGCTCACCCTGGCCCTTCTGGCCCTGCCCCTGATTCCCTTCCAGAATCCAGATTCCCTCATCTGCAAGCAAATCCCTCCGGATCCGATCAGCCAGAACAACCGGGGCGCTTGTGAATCCAGTGGAATCGTTTGCTCCATCACCTTTGTCTACCTGCAAAAGAACGATGGAAATTGTTTCGATCCCGGGGACTGCAACTGGCTCTTCAACATCAAAGCGGATGCTTGCGATGGTGTAGAAAAGGTATGTCTCAGTTTCCCCCGCGACCCGCGGCACCCCCGCGTCGGAGATCAAGTGACGGTTGGCGGCGACGTCATGGGGGGAAAAGCGGGGCCGATCGGGCCTGGAAGCATCATTCTGGATTGCGGCGACAAGAACAACAGTCTCATCGCCATCACTTTCAAGAATAAGGATGGAAAGAAGATCGGCCAGTGCCACCCCAAGTTCGAATGCCAGGATTGCCCTGCCCGCCCTGTGAAGATTTCTAATGGAAATGGATAAAGCTCTTCTCATGCCTTGGATAGCGACGGGGTTTCTTCTCCTTCTCCTGACCCTGTTCCTGCTCCTCTATCGGGAGGGCGAAACAGGCGGCCCTCCTCAGGCGTCCACCGTATCCAGTCTGGAAGTGCCCACCCAGGTACCAGTTCCTCAAAAGGAAAAGGACACTCCCTCCCGGGCCCAGGTTCCGGCAGACCGGCCGCTCAAGGAAGTTTTCCTTGATCCCGAGGAAATCCGATCGATTTCCAAGGAAGCCGAAGGTTTGTTCCCAGAACTGCAGAACGAAAGGCTCGAATCCTCGGAATGGGACTTCCAATTCCTGGACCAATCCTTGGAAAAGGTCAAGGACCTTCCCGGATTCGGCGGCTTCACCCGCAGGGATTTCCCGGAAATCACGACCGGCCCCGAGGGCTTGGCCCTGGCCAACGCCCTCCAGTTCGCCGGAGGTTTGGAAGGCTATATCGATCTCTTGAGTCATCCCAAGTACCATCAAATTTATGAGGATCTCATCCTCAAGGATTCCCCGTCCTTGATCGTCAACGTGAACCCCCTGGTCCATCTCTTCCGCCTCCAGGGTCATCGTCTTGCCGGTCCCGTGCCGCCTGGCCTGGTTGCTTCCGGGAAGCAGCTTTGGCGGGACGCCATGGTGAAACAGGCCTTACTGGAATCGGAACTGTCCACATGGCGAGGAGCCTATCGTTTGGCCACCGAAAATGCAGGGTTCCAGTACCCTCCCCCTGGCGGCGAGGATGTCTTCCCGATTCTTGCCAGCTACCGTCAGCAGCTCAAGATCGTTCGAAAAGATTACCTCCAGAACCTCGAACGCCTCTTCCGGGACAATGGCCTTCTGAAGGGGTCCTGAAGCGGACCTGCTCGCTATAATTCCATCACCATGTCCAAGGGGATTTCACCGTGAATCGGCTCACCCTCGGCTTATTGCTCGTGTTGCTCGCTCTGGCCCTCTTCCTGATCCTGGGAGGCGGTTACGAGCCGGCCCCCGATTCGGTTTCTGCTGGGATTCCCGGACTGAAGGGGCAGCCTGAAGCTGCTCCTTCGCCTCCGGAACCCACTTCCCCCGAGCGGATTCTCGAAACCCCTGCGGAGGGAACTTTTCTGGGTGCGGACGAACTGGCTCGAATCGAGGAGATAGCAGGAAAGATGTTGGATTCCGTTCAGAGCCAGTTGCTCCGAACCACGGATTCGGATTTTCGCTTTCTGGACGAATCGCTGGAACAACTAAAGGATGTCCAGCCCTTCGGGGGATTCTCCCGCGCGGACTTTCCAGAAATCCGGTCCGGCCAGGAAGCTCTCGCGCTGGCGAATTCCTTGCAACAAGCAGAAGCCTTCTTGGTACAGTTTACGCAATCGCTGAACAACCCTAAACGCCACCAGATGTACGAGCACCTGATCATGGTGGACACCCCCTCTCTGATCATCTCTTCGGACCCGCGGCTTCATTTCTTCTGGCTCACGGGCCGGTTCGGAGAAACGGTGCCACAAGAACTCGTCGCACCGATGAGGGCGTTGTGGCGGGACTCCCTGGCTCAGCAGGCCCTGCTGCTGGCCGAGAAGGAACCCTGGCAGGCCGCCTACCGGTCGGCGACCCTCGATTCGGGGGTTTCCTTCCCCCCGCCCGGAGGGGAGGACATTTTCCCTCCCTTGGCCCGCTACAACCAGCTCCTCAAGAACAAGCGCGAGACCTACCTCCGGAACCTGAAGAAGCTTTTCCGCGACCACGGCCTCATGGACGGCTCCTGATCGGCCGGCAGACGGGCGGAGAGGCCTGACTCGACCCTAGAGGTCGAAGTACTCGAGGAACGGAGTGTGGCGGTTGTCGCGGAAGAGGCGG
>CAZQAP010000015.1:3610-30737 GCA_964591365.1 uncultured Planctomycetales bacterium | reverse complement strand
TCTTCTGCTTCTCTTCTTCGCTGGAGGGTCTTTTCTTGAGGCCTTCAGGGTCCACTCGTGTGGGCCAGCATCCGGGTGAGGGTGAAACGAAAAACCCATTTTCTGGCCGGCAGTGTGTACCCCGAATGCGGTCTTGCACCCCAACTGTTGTCCCCACCCACGCCCATCTGATGCAGATCAAGGTGCAGGGTAACGAGATCCCGCCGAGGAAGTTCCGCAGCATGGCGGCCACTCTCGAGGTCCTCCTGGGTGAACGGCCAGGCGCTCACTTCCATCAGGGGCATGCCCTTGGCAAGGAGTCCTTCTCCGTCTTCATTGCACAGCTTCACCCAGCGCACATCCGTCTTGTTCCCGGTCTCCTGGGGGCGGACATAGGGATGGAACTCCTCCTCCACCGGACCCGACCAGAGGCCCACGGCCGCCCCGGTCTTGCGATCCCAGTAGGACTCCCCGGGACCTCGGCCGAACCAGGTCATCTGCCGGAACTCGCCTGCCAGCGCTACGCTCATTCCCATGCGCGGCAGATCGGGAAGATCCCCTGCCGGATCCACTTCCATCTCCACCACGATTTCCCCTTTCCCGTCCACCGTATAGATCGTCCGAAAGGTGGAGTCAGGGGCCGGGAGTTTCCCCCGGACCGTGATGCGGACGACCCGGGGTTCCATCCTCTCCCACTTCAAATCCTGCACGGTTCGTCGGGCCGAGGCCTCCTTCCAGAACCCCTGGCGCCTGGGCATCCCGTTTCCCACGTCATTGTCGGTGGGGGCCCTCCAAAAGTCCGGGACCAGCGGGCCGGCGAACAGCTCCTTGCCTCCGGAAACAAACGACTCGAGCGCTCCGCTCCGGGCACCGATCCGCAGAGAAAAACCCTTTCCCCGCACGGAAATCCCTTCGGGAGTCTCTCCCACGCTCAACGGACCGAGGGTGGCAGGACGGGACGGCTGGGGTTCGGTGCCCTTCCACGGCATCCGAAACTGTTCCCAGGCCACCACGAAACCGCGATGGGCCCACAAGGTTTCCTTATCCAAAGAGAAGAGGAGTTTCAGGAAAACCTCGGTGTCCGGGCCCAGATCGGGCTTCTCCAAAGGCACCTGGATCGTGCCCTCCCCACCTGCGGGCACGGCCGGAAGGGCAAGAAACCCGGACTGGATCACTTTCCCATCCACGGAGAGTTCGAATCGTCCCTCCAGTTCGTCGAGATTCAGGAAGTTGAAGCGGTTGCGGATGCGGAAACGGCCCGCTTCGGGTTCCATGGCTTCCACCTGGACCGGCTGATACACCTTCCGCAGCTCGGTCAGCGACGGGTTGGGCCGCCGGTCGGGCTGCACGAGGCCGTTGATGCAGAAGTTGCCATCGTTGTCTGAATCGCCGAAGTCCCCGCCGTAGGCCCAGAACACCCCGGCGGACCCCGGCGGGCCGTCCTTGCGCAGGCCCTGGTCCGCGAAATCCCACACGAATCCGCCCTGAAGCTGCGGATGAGCATAAATGACGTCCCAATAGTCCTGGAAGTTGCCCAGGCTGTTGCCCATGGCATGCGCGTATTCGCAAAGGACCAGCGGCCGCGCCTGCTTTTTTTTCGCATAAGCCCGCAGCGAGGAAATGGGTGAATACATGGGACAGTAGATGTCCGTGTGCGCGCGCAGACCCGCGCGTTCGTACTGCACCGGCCTGGTGGGATCGCGCCGATGGATCCAAGCACTCGTTGCCTCGAAGTTGATCCCATCGCCGCCCTCGTTGCCCAGCGACCAGATGATGACACTGGGGTGGTTCTTGTCGCGTTCCACCATCCGAACCGTCCGATCGAGGTGGGCCTGCAACCAGGCTGGATTGTTGCCCAGCGTGCGCTCGGGCGCATAGCCCATGCCGTGCGACTCGATGTTGGCCTCATCCACGAGGTAGATTCCGTAGCGGTCGCAAAGGTCGTACCAGCGGGGATCGTCCGGGTAGTGGGAGGTGCGGACCGCGTTGATGTTGTTGCGCTTGAGGATGCGCACGTCCTGGTACATCCGGCTCAGGGGAATGGCGCGGCCGTGATCGGGATCGTGTTCGTGGCGGTCCACCCCGCGGATGGTCAGCGGCACGCCGTTGAGAAGAAGGAGTCCGTCCTTCACTTCGACTTTCCGGAACCCCACCGCGCTTCGTTCCACTTCCTGTACTCGGCCCGCGGCGTCCTTGAGGGTCAGGATCAGGGTGTAGAGGGACGGAGTCTCGGCGGTCCACTTGCGCGGATGGGGTACGGGCGCCTCCACGCGCAGGCGTGCCTCCTCGCCCGCGGGAACGCTCCCGAATCGTGCCGTCGCCAGCGGGCTCGGGCCCTTGGCCGTTCCGTCCGGCTGCCGCAGGCCGATCTCCAATCTCCCCGGCTGGGAAGGCCCGGCCCCGTAATTGTGCAGGATGGCCGCGACCGAAAGGGCGGCATCTTCGAAGCCGGCGTCGAGATCGGTGCGCACCTCGAAATCGCGCAGGTGCAGGGCCGGCGTGGAGAACAGGGTGACCGGGCGGTAGATCCCGCTGAAGCGCCACATGTCCTGGCATTCCAGGTAGCTGCCGTCCGACCAGCGGTAGACCTCGGCAGCGAGCAGGTTTTCGCCCACTTTCAGGTGGGAGGTGATCTCGAACTCGGCCGGCGTCATCCCCTCCTGGCTGTAGCCGACCTCCTCCCCGTTGATCCAGAGGTAGAAGGCGCTCTTGACCCCGTCGAAGTGGAGGAAGGTCCGCCGGCCCTTCCAGGCCGCGGGAAGAGCGAACTTCCTCCGGTAGGAACCCACAGGATTGCGCTCATGGGGAATGCGGGGGGGATCGGGCGGGAAGGCGTAGGTCTGGTTGGTGTAGTGGAAGGTGCCGTAGCCCTCCATCTGCCAGTCGGAAGGGACCGGGATCGGGGCCCATCCGGAATCGTCGAAACCGGGTTCGAAAAACCCCTGCGGCCCCGTCTCGGGCCGCGGCGACCAATGGAATTTCCAGGGCCCGTCCAGCGAGAGGACCCAGGGGGAATCCTCCCACTTCCCGTCGAGAGCGCCCCTTTCGTCGGCGAAGGGATGGAGGGTGCAGTGCGCGGGCTCCTTGTTCCGCCCCAGGACCGCGGGGTTCTCCCAATCGGGCGACTGCACCCGCGCGGGCCCCGCCGCTTGGGGGAGCGGGACGAGAAGAAGGAGGCCGCAGAGGGGAGGCAAGGTCCTTCAGTTCCCCCCGTAGCCGGTCTCGGCCAGCTCAGCGTCCCGGCTGCCGCGGTCAAGTTCCAGAAGCCAGGTGGAGGGCGCGTAGGCAGGCGCCCTTTCCAGCCAGCGGTGCAGCGCATCCCGCAGACTGGTGTAGTCCGGATCCCCAGGAATCTGGTTCGTTTCGAACGGATCGCCGCGGGAATCGTAGAGCTGCAGTTCCTTTTTTCCGGTGGGTCGGCCGTCGTCCGGATCGAGGTCCGTGATCTCGAGAAGATGCCGCCCGCCTTCCACCCAGGAACGGATCTGGCGCGAGAAGCGCGGGCCGAAACGTTCGACCCGCCACTGGTCCCGGTAGAGTTCGCCCAGGACGACGTGCGGTTTGGATTGCTCGAGCAGCGAGATCCCTTGCAGCGGCCGGGGAAAGAGACCCGCAGGGAGCTTCAGGCGTTCGATCACCGTGGGAAGCACGTCAACCAGGCTTACCGGATCCTCGCGCACGCCTGCGGCCATCCCGTCGGAACGCGGAAACTTGACGAACAGCGGCACGTGGGTCTCCGGGGCGTCCAGGCTGAAACCGTGGCTCAAGCGGCCGTGCTCCCCAAGGCTTTCGCCGTGATCCGCGGTGACGACAATCAGGGCCTCGTCATAGCGCCCCTCCGCCTTCAGGCGCTCGAACAGCCTCCCCAGCTGCTGGTCCTGGAAGCGCAATTCGGCGTCGTACTGGCTGTGCAGCCACTCGAGTTCCTTCAAAGTGGCCTCGTGCTCCCCGCGCATGACTTCGCGGAAGAGCTGCGGAAGGCGGCTGCGGTCGATGGACGGCTCCCAGCCGGGATAGCGTTTTCGCACGGCCGCAACCGGCCAGTATGGCTGGTGCGCATCGAAGTAGTTGACGAACAGGAAAAAGCGCCCCTCCTTCTGCCGGTCCAGCCAGGAGAAAACCGCTTCGTCCAGGTCGTCCCCGCGCCGGTAGGCGTGCCCGAAGCGGAAGATGTCGGGCTCCAGTTCGACCACGAAACGGTTCAGCCAGTAATAGGCGGCCAGCGATGGGCCCGCGGAGAGGACCATGCGGTCGTCGTACCAGTCGAACCCCTGGGCCATGCCGAAAAGCGCACGCAGGTAGGGCCCGCCGACGAAGGCCGCGGTCCCGTAACCGGCCGCGTGCAGGGCCTCGGCCAGGGTGCGATGCGCGGGATCGAGCGGCCGGATCCAGGTGTGATGCAGTGCGCTGGTGAGGTCGGGTTCCCCGGCCTGTTCCTTCGCGGTCTTGTAACGCGCGCCGTGGCTGTAGGGGAAGAGGCCCGTGAAGAGGCTGGCATGGGAAGGGACCGTCCAGGAGCTCGTGGACCAGGCCTGGTCGAAGCGGATGGCTTCCTTGGCGAAGGCTTCCAGGACCGGGGAGGTGTCGCGGAAGTAGCCGTAGGCCGAGAGGTGGTCGGCCCGTGTCGTATCGAGCGTGATCAGGATCACGTCGGGGCGTTCGCGCGAGGGCGGTCCGGGCGCCTCCTCCGCCCCGGGAGCGGGCGGACCCTCCGCGTTCGCGGCTCGCGCGGTCCGGGCCGGCAGATCCTCGACCCGGAAGACCTGGCGGGAGAGGATCGGCGGCACGATGACCGCGGCGCCCAGGATGAATCCGAGCCCTGCGCCCGCCCGGAATCCGCCCGCGGCCGCCCGGGGGGGGGCGGACCTGCCGATCCGGCCCAGCAGCCCGAAGGCCGCAAGGAAGACCGCCCCCCCCCCTCCGAAGACGAGCATCCCCTGCGGCGTTCCCAGCGGCACGTCGAGCGCCAGCCGGACGAGATCGGTGCAGGCGAGGAAGACGAACCAGAAGACCAGGCTCACCCATCCGACCGGGCGCTTCCAGAAACGGCAGGCCGCCAGGATGGGCACGGCCCAAAGCGCTCCGAAGAGGGTGTAGACCACCGCCGCGAAGGGGATCACGTCCAGATCGAGGCGCGGCCGCGAAGAGCGCAGGCAGACCAGCAGCACCGCCTCCGCGACTCCAAGGAGCGTGGCCGGGAGCATGGCGGCCCAGAGGAGCGCGAATCCACCCCCGGAACGGCGGGTTTCAGTGGCCATGCTTCCCGCCGATGCGGGGGGAGAGATCGGGAAGCTGCGGGATGCCGGAGGCGGAGGAAGCCGGACCGGTGTAGCCGGTCTGCTCCAGGGCTTGGGTGCCGACGGCGGCGGGCCGGTTGTGTTTCAGGGGATCGAAGAGCAGCATCCGGCGCTGGACGGTGCGGTTGAGCTGCTGGTCGAGACGGTGTTCCAGAGAGAGGGCCTGCAGGCCCAGGCCGGGGGGGGTCCTTGCCGCCCCGCTCTTCTCCCGGGGATCCGCGTTGAGATCGAAGTAATCCCGGCTCCCGTCGCTTCTCCGCAGGAACTTCTCGTTTTCGGTGCGGATGATCGTCAGGGAGCGGGCATAGCGCGCCCAGAGCGGCGAGGCGCCGGGATCGGAGGCGTCCCAGCAGGGGTAGCTCGCCAGGTGGCGGGCGGGGTTCTGGTAGTGCGCCAGGATGAAGTCGCGCACCTCTTCGCCCCCCGGGCGGGCGGCGGGAAGGAGGCTGACCCCCTCCAGGGCCAGAAGCCCGGGAGTGCGCCGGGGGGCGGCGTTCCCCTCCTCTTCGAGGAGATCGATCACGGTGGGGAAGATGTCGACCAGAGACGCAAGGCCCGGCACCCGCGTCCCCGCGGCGAGCTTTTCCGGATAGCGCAGGATGAGCGGGACGTGGAGCATCCCGTCGGTGAGCAGGAGCTGGTGCCCCAGCACGCCGTGTTCGCCGAACTCCTCGCCGTGATCCGAGGTGAGGATCACGAGCGTATCCTCCATGAGGTCCATGTCCCGAAGACCCTTGAAGAGGCGCGCGAGCTGGGTGTCCTCGTAAAGGATCTCGGCGTCGTAGAGGGAGCGCAGGATCTCGGGCTCGTCCTTTTCGAATTCCCGCCGGCCGCAGATGAACTTCTTGCGGAACGTGGGGCTCTGATCCAGCTTCATGGCTTCCACGGGCTGGATCCCTTCCGGGAGGAACTTGTTCTCGAAACCTTCCGGAGGGCGGAAGGGGTCGTGAGCCTCGTTCAGGTTGAGGAACAGGAAAAACGGGCGCTTGGGATCGCGGCCCCGTCCGCCGCCGAGCCAGTCGAGCGACCGGTCGATGATGCGGGCGGCTCCCTTGTCGGGGGCGGCGGGGAGCGGGGCGCCGAAACGCTTGCGCAGAGCCTGCTCCAGACGGAAGAGGAACATCTGTCCGAGCGGGGGGGGGGAGGAGAAGTCCCAGTACTTTGAAAACCCGCGCGTGAGTCCGGTCGCGTGGCTGATCCAGGCCTTTTCGCTGACGCCGCAGGTGTCGTAACCGCGCGCATCCAGCTCTTCGGCCAGGGTGGGAAGCTCGTCCAGCCCGGAATCGGAGCCTTCCGCCGCGCCGTCATCCAGGCGGGGATGCTCCCAACCGGTCCGGTGCGTGGTGGAGTGGAGGCCCGTGAAGAGGGAAGCGTGCGAGGGGAGCGTCCAGGGAGCGGCGGCGAAGGCGTTCTCGAACAGGACCCCTTCGCGCGCGATGGAGTCGATGGCGGGGGAGGTGGCGCGCATCGACCCGTAGCATCCCAGGTGGCCGGCGCCGACAGTGTCCAGGACCACCAGCAGCACGTTGGGTGTTCTTCGGGCAGGGGGGGGGGCGGGCCCGGCCCCCGAAGCGGGCAGGACCGGCATCATCCAGCCGATCCAGGCCAGGAAGAGGAGCGTGACGCAGCCCGAGATGGCGCCCGGCGGGGAGAAGAAAGAGGCCGCCATCCAGCCCCAGCGTCCGCGTGCGAACTGCCGCAGAATGAGGAATAGGATTCCACCTCCCAGGAGGATGCCGGCACTTGCTCCCAGGCCGCGCGGGCTCAAGGAGGGGACCGACTCGGGCAGCCAGGCGGTGTGCAGCCGGAGCAGGCAGACCAGCGCAGCCATCGCCGCCAGCACCGGGCAGGCGAGAAAAAGTCCCGGGAGCGAAGCGCGGTCGCGGCGGCGGGTCAGGAGCGGAAGGCCCAGTGCCGCGACCAGTCCCAGGACCGCTCCAGCCCCGAAATAGCGCGGCATGGCCTCCAGCCAGAGTCCGAAATCGCGGTGGTAGGGGAATCGGGCCAGCACCAGCAGGGACTCGATCCAGCCGGCAACGCCGGCCAGCAGAGCCCCGACGAGTGCCCCATGGAACAAGCGGGCGGGCATGCCGGCGCTATATTACGTTTTCCCTTGGTGTCCACGACCCGCCCCGAAGACGGACCCCGCCGCGGCTCGGTGCTGCGCCCCGTATTCGCGGCCGTCTCCGCTGCCGCGGGCTGCGCTCTTCTCCAGGGCGCCGTGGTCAGCAAGATCGAGCCCGATGCCGGCTGGCTCCAAGCCACGGCCGTGCTCCAGGGGCTGACCCTGCCCTTCGCGGTGGCGGCCGGTCTCCTCCTGGCCGTCTCCTGCCCCTCCCGCGCCCGCGGGGCCCGCGGGCTCATGGCCGGCGTGATGGCCGGACTGGGCATCTTCCTGGTCCCGGCCCTGGCCTCCTTCTTCCTCGCAAGCGACACCCTTCCTGGAAGGGCCGCCGCCTGGGGCGCCCTGGCGGTCTGGATCCTCGGCTGCGTGTTTCTGCTGCGTTCGGGCCCTGTGCAGCCCGGCCCCGCCCCGCGGGCCCCGGTGGCGGTGCTGGGTGTGGCCGCGCTTGGCCTGGGGGCGCTGGGCCTTCTTCTTCCCGGTCCCGCGCCCGCCATCGGCAGCCTGCAGTCCCACTCGCGCAGCGCTTCGGTTGCGGGACCCAACGTGGCCCTGATCGTTCTCGACACGCTGCGCGCCGACCGGCTGAGCTGCTATGGCTACGAACGGCCCACCACCCCCTTCCTCGACGAGCTGGCCGCGCGGGGCCTGCGCTTCGACGCGGTCCATTCCACCGCCAGCCACACCCCGCCCAGCCACGCCACTCTCTTCAGCGGGCTCCTGCCCAGCGAGACCGGGGTGATGGGGTCCATTTCCAAACTGCCCTGGGATCTCGAGACCCTGGCGGAACGCTTGAGCGATCGCGGGTACACGACCCTCGGAGTGGTGGCCAACTTCGTCCTGCGCCGCGCGCGCAACTACCAGCAGGGTTTCCAGCTCTACGACGATTCCCTGGTCTGTCCTCAGGGCGTCGGGGCCGCGGCCGCCGCAGTCCTTTCGCGTGCGGCGGTGGGGGAGCTGGTCGGCAGAATCTTCATCGGGCGGCGCAGCGTGGCCAAGATCCTCAACGGCCTGACCCGCCCGCGCGACCGCCGGCACGATGCCGCGGCCGTCACTCCGCTGGTGCTCCGCCACTTGGAGGAGGCCGCCCGCGGCCCGGGGCCGCTCTTCCTGTTCGTCAACTACATGGACGTGCACACCCCCTACCAGGCGCCCGACGCGGAGCGCGACCGTTTCCTGGCCCACGATCCCGGGCGTTTCCGCGAGCGGCTGGGAGGGCTAGAGTTTCACCGCCGTCTGGACGTGCTGGCTGCCGAGCTTCGCGCCGGAAAGGAAGGGCCCCGAGAGGAGCTTGCCGCCCTGAGCGACCGCTACGACGGGGAATTGCACTACCTCGACGCACATCTGCGCGCGTTCGTGGAGCGTTTCGCCCAAATCTCGAAGGACCGCGGGTGGCTGCTCGTGATCACCAGCGATCACGGCGAACAGTTCGGCGAGCATGGGGAGGTGGGCCACGGGCAGGGCCTGTGGGAAGAATCGGTCCGCGTGCCCCTGATCGTGGCGGGTTCGGACATCCGTCCGGGGGTTGTTTCGGAACCGGTCACGCTCCTCGATCTGCCCGGGACCCTTCTTCATGCCGCAGGCGGGACCGCGCCCCTGGGTCGAAGCGGGAATCTGCTGGGATCCGGTGTCCGCAAGGAATTCCAGATTGCGGAACGCGGCGACCCGCGCGCGGCAAGCCTCTTTCCGCCCCTCGACCAGGTGGCAGTCTTCTCCGGAGCGGAGAAGGATCTCTTCAGGCTGGACGAGGCCGCGGGTGCCTGGAAGTTCCAGGCCGCCTTCGACTGGAAGACCGATCCTCGCGAGACGAAGCCGCGCCTGAAAAGCGGGCTCGGAGGGGGCCCCTTCCTGGAGTTCCAGGAGGCCTGGTGGCGCCGCTACCGGGAGGGACGCAGGCGCACGCGCCTCCTGGAAGTCACGGGCGGCGAGAGCGTGGACCTCACCGCGCTGGGCTATGCCGGCGCGGAAACCGAAACGGCCGGCAACTGACCGGTCTTCGCGCAGGGATTCAGCTGCCGGTCTCCCAGGCGAGGATCAGGCGTTCGCCGTCGGGTTCGCCCCAGACGTGCAGCGGGCCGAAGGCCCGGTCGAGGGTGGAGAGCCCCTCGCGCATGCGGCCCTCCAGAGCCGACATCCCAAGCTTGCCGAGCGGCCCCTGGAGGCGGAAATGCCCCATCGCAAGGCGCCCGGGGCGCAAGGTCACATCGGCCTCGAGGACCAGGCGCGCCAGGGTGCGCAAGGGCCCCTTTCCGACCGGAACGCGGCCCTCGAGGCGCAGGGCCTGGGCGTCCAGGCGCAGCGAATCGATCCGCAGACCGCGCGGAAGGACTTGGGCCAGGGCCTCTTCCAGGCCGGGAAGGCCGAGCATGAGGGCCAGATCCACGCGCGGGAGTATAGGCGGCAGACCGCCCCCCGCATCGTCCGGTAGACTTCCCTTGTCGCTCCCGCCGCCCGTTGGCCCCCAAGAGTCGGGATACGGCCCGATCCGGGCCGGCTAGTTTGTCTTGATGCTTCCTGGAATCCTTCTTCTGGCCCTGCAGGTCTTTCCCCAGCCGCAGCCGGGCTGTGCGCCGCATCCCGCGGATGTCTACCGACCGGTGCGGGTGGCCTACACCCAGTCCGCGTCTTCTCCGCTGGTGGCGGAGGTCTCCAACAACCGCCTTCCGGCCGCCCGGCGCCTGGCCGCCCTGGAAGAACTGGCCGCCCAGGACCGCCCGCTCTCGCTGGAGGATCTGGGAAACATCAAGCGGATCGCGCGCGGCGCCCCCGCCCTGGGCGATTACGCCCGCTGCCTGGGCCGTTGCGGGCAGGAGGGTCTGGAAGAGCTGCACGGGCTGCTCAAGAACCGCGACCCCTTCGTGCAGGCCGAGGCCGTCTACGCGATCCTGCGCGCGGATCCCGCCCGGAGGGATGCTTTCGCCCTGGAGGTCCTGGGCGACTCCCGGCGCGGGGAGTTCGCCCGGGTGGCCGCGTTGCGCGGGTTGCGCGACGCGGGTTCCCCATTCGCCCGTGTGGAGGCCCTGCGCAGGCTTTCCACGGCCGAGGGTCCGCTCCTCCTGGAAGCGATCGACACGCTGGCCGCGCACCCCGATCCCGGGGACGTCCCCTACCTGATCGACTTCGTCGGCAAGGGGCAGGGGGTGGCCCGCAATCGGGCGGTGGCGCTGTTGCAGAAGATGACCGGCTACCGCATCGGGCCCGACGCGCGCACCTGGAAGCACTTCTACCTCCAGCACCAGGCCGAGGGGACGGCCTTCCACCGCGAGCAGGACGCCGGCGAGGTGGTTCCGGCCACGCTCTCCTACATGGGCATCCCGGTGACGGGCAACCGCGTGGTCTTCGTGCTCGATTCCTCGGGTTCGATGGCTACTCCGCTCCCGGAGCAGACGAGCGAGACCCGTGCCTCGCGCGCAATCGGCGAGCTGATCGGACTCCTTCCGCATCTTCCCTCCTCGGCCCGTTTCGACATCGTCTTCTTCTCCGACCGCGTCTCTTCCTATGCGAAACGCATGGTGGCGGGGACCGACTCGGAACTCGTGCGCGTGGACCAGTGGCTTCGGCGGCACCTCTTCGACGGCGGCACAAATCTTTTCGGCGGGATCGAGGAGGCCATGCGGCGTCAGGACGTGGACGAGATCTTCGTTCTATCCGACGGCCAGCCCAACCAGGGCGAGGTCGTGGCGCCGCGCCAGATCCTGGCCCGCGTGGAGCGCTGGAACCGCTGGCGCAAGGTGCGCATCAATGCCATCTCCTTCGGCGCCCCCCCCGGCGCGCGTTCCTTCCTCTGCCGCCTGGCCCAGGAGAACGGCGGCATCTGCCGCGCCATCCAATAAAGAAGTACCGTGCCGGAGCAATTTGTTCACGATTGACGGGAAGGGTTCGCTAACATCTTTCCCCGCCGGGGAATCGAGAACAAATTGCTCCGGCACGGTATGACTGGATTCCTTCCCTACGCGGGTGGAGGGGTCGCCCTCTTGGGGCTCCTCCTGTGGATTCTCAACCGCCGGGATGCGGCCCGCGAGGAAGCCGCGGCCGATGCGGAGGACCCCCTCGTGCGGCGCATCCAGGAGAACCGCGCGCGGGAGGCCCGGCGCCGGGCCGCCTTCCATCCCCCGGCCCCGGCCTCCCCGGAGACCCTGGCCCTGGCGCAGGCGCTCGGCTTCGAGGAGTTCGAGGGCTTCGGCCTGCTCGCCGATCTGCGCGCCCTGGCCGGAAGGGTCCGCGCGGGCGCGGGGGATTCCCCCGGCCTCGACGGTCTCGAAGACGAATTGAGCGAACGGGCGCTCGCCTTCGGCATCCAGCGCTTGGCCGAAGAGAACGTCCCGCGCGGCATCGCCGGCCAGCGCCTGGCGGCCGTGGTGACCAAGTGCCAGGATGCCGCCGGATGGGACGACCGCCCCCGGACCGCGCGCCTCGCGCTGCGCTTCCTCGAGCGCGACCCCGAACTCCCCGAAGAACTCGCCGCCCGACACGCCTCTTGATGCGCTTTCCGATCCTCCCCCGCCTGCCCGCCGGGCTCCTTCTTGCCGCCGCCGCGGTCCTCCCCGCCGCCGCGCAGGAGTTTCCCCCGACCCCCGGCCCCCTGCGCCTCGCCGAGGGCGACACGCTCGTCTTCCTGGGCGACAGCATCACGCACCAGTGCCTCTACACCCAGTACGTGGAGGACTTCCTCTACACACGCTTCCCGCGGCTTCGCATCCACCTGCACAACGCCGGCGTGGGGGGCGACACAGCCCGCGACGCCCTGGAACGCTTCGAGGAGGACGTGGCCGCCTTCCACCCCGCCGCCGTTCTTCTCCTGCTCGGCATGAACGACGGGCGCTACACCGCCCCCGACTCGAAGATCTTCACCACCTACAAGAAGGACATGGGCCGGGTTCTGGACGAGGTGGCCGCCCTGGGGGCCCGGCCGATCCCCCTTGCGCCCACCTGGTTCGACCAGCGCACGGCCTTGCGCGGAAAGAACTGGATCCCCCCCGAACGCGCCGCGATCGTGCACTACAACGTCACCCTGGCCGCGTTCGGTGCCTGGCTGCGCGACGAGGCCGAGGCGCGCGGGCTCCTCTTCGCCGACCTGGCCGCGCCCCTGGCGCGCGTCACCCGCGCGGCCCGGCGCGGCGATTCCCTCTTCACGATGATCCCGGACGCCGTGCACCCCGGCCCAGACGGCCACCTGGTCATGGCGCTCGCCATCCTCGAGGGCCTCGGCTTCGAGGGCGAGCTTTCCGCCCTCGAGGTCTTCCGCGAGGGGGGCCGCTGGCGGGTCGAAGCGCGCGGCGGGACCCTGTCCAAAATCTCCGGCGACAAGATCCGCTTCGTCTTCCAGGCCCGGGGCCTCCCCTGGGTGGTCCCCGAGGATGCGGCCGCCGGTTTCCGCGCCGCCAAGGCCGGATACCGCATGAGCCGCGAGAGCCTGCGGGTCGCGGGGCTCGAACCCGGCCGCTACACGCTCACGATCGACGGGAAGACGGCCGGCACCTGGACGGCCCGCGAACTCTCCCGGGGCATCGAACTCGAGGAGAATCCGGCCACGCCCCAGCATGCCCGGGCGCTCCAGGTGGCCCTCCTCAACAAGAAGCGCAACGACGAAGCGGTCCGTCCCGCCCGCGACCTCTGGAGCCAGCGCAAGATCCGCGCGCGGACGCGGGAGAAGGACGCGGCCGGTTTCACCGCCTGGCTTGCGGGTTTCCACCGGCAGCTCGCCCCCCTGGCCGAAAAGGCGCGCGAGCTGGAGGAGCGGATCCAAGCGGCCGGCCAGCCGCGCCCGCACCTCTACGAATTGCTCCCCGCAGACTAGACTCGACCGCCTCACGGTCTCCCTTGGCAGCTAGAATCCCCCGCATGAAAGCGGCGCGGGTTCATGCGAAGGGCGAGGGCGGGGAACTGCGCCTCGAAGAGGTCCCGGTCCCCGAGCCGGGGCCGGGCGAGGTGCGCGTGCGCGTGGCCTGGGCCGCGCTCAACCAGATGGACCGCTGGATGTGCCGCGGCGTGCCCGGCTTCCGCTTCCCCCTGCCGCTCACCCCGGGCTGCGATTTCAGCGGCACGGTGGACGCCCTCGGCCCCGGCGTCTCCGGCGTGGAACCGGGCGTGCGGGTCTGCGTGGCGCCGGGCTTCTCCTGCGGCGCGTGTCCGGCCTGCGGGGCCGGCCGCCAGAACCTCTGCCGCAAGTTCGGAATCTACGGCGAGACCCGCGACGGGGGCGACGCCGAGTTCGCGGTCGTGCGCGCCGAGAACCTGATCCCGGTCCCCGACGGTTTTCCGCTCGACCGCGCGGCGGCCTTCCCGCTGACCTTCCTCACCGCCTGGCACATGCTGGTGGATCGCGCCGGAGTGCGCCCCGGCGAGCGCGTCCTGATCCACGCCGCGGGGAGCGGGGTGAGCGTGGCCGCCACCCAGATTGCGCGTCTTTGGGGCGCCTCCGTGATGGTCACCGCCGGCACGGACGAAAAAGTGCGCAAGGGGCTCGAGAACGGCGCCGAAAAGGGGGTCGACTACCGCACCGGCGACTGGGTCGCCGAGGCCAGGGCCTGGACCGGCAAGGCCGGCCTCGACGTGATCGTGGATCACGTCGGCGCCGACACCCTGCCGCAGGGCCTCTGGCTCCTGGCCCGCGGGGGGCGCCTGGTCACCTGCGGGGTGACCAGCGGCCGCAGCATGGAACTGAACCTGGCCCCGCTCTTCTTCAAGTCGTTGAGCCTGCTCGGCAGCACCATGGGCTCGCTCGGCGAACAGAAGGAAGTGGCCGCCCACGTCTTCGCCGGGCGCCTCCAACCCGTGATCGACAGCTGTTTTCCCCTCGAAAAGGCCGCCCAGGCCCACGAAAAGATGGACTCCCGCGACGTCTTCGGCAAGATCCTGCTCGAAGTGGGCGGGGAAACCGGCTGATTCCCGCCCTATACTCCTCTTCAGGAGATTCCTCATGATGCGACCCAAGGCCTTCCTGGTCCCCGCCCTGGCGGGATTCCTGCTCCTCGCCCCGGCCCGCGCCCAGGACGGAGCCCGCGCCCCGGTCCCCGATCCGGGACGGCTGCCCGGGTTGCAGGAGCCGCGCTCCGAGATCGTCTTCGCGCCCACCTTCCGCGGCGCGGGCGCCAGGGAGGTCCACACCCTGACGGGGATCGGACTGCGCACCAAGACCATCTTCAGCGTCAAGGTCTACGCGGTCGGCTTCTACGTGGATGCCGCGCGGGCCTGCTGGGCACTGGCCCCCTGGAAGGGGCGCAGCCTCGAACAGCTCCGCAAGGACGAGAGCTTCTACAAGGCCCTTCTCCAGGACGATTTCGGCAAGACCATGCGCATGGTCTTCACACGCGACGTGGACGGCGAGGACATCCGCGAGGCCTTCGAGGACGAGATCGGCCCGCGCGTGGAGGAGGCGCGTCTCAAGAAGGGCTGGAAAGGGGGCGCGAAGGCGCTCGAAAAGTTCAAGAAGTACTTTTCGATCGATGAGCTGAAGGAGGGCACCGAACTGGTCATCTCCTGGCAGCCGGGCGGACGACTCGGCACGCGCCTTTCCGGCAAGGAGCTGCCGGTGATCCGGAACCTGGCGCTCTCCTGGTCGCTGTTCCAGGGTTTCCTGGGCAAGGACCCGATCGAGCCGAGTGCAAAGCTGGGTTTCGTGGAGCGCTTCCCGGCGCTCCTGGCCTACCCCTATCCAAAGCCGAAACCGATCGAACCCGCCCAGGCCGCCGACGCCGCCTTGAAGCATCTCGAGGGCGGCCGGGATTGATCGCGCCCCTTTCGGGGGGCGGAGATCAGCCACCCTTGGGTCACTGACCCTCGTCCTCGGCCCGGAGGCGGTCGGGGAAGAAGAAGGTCTCGTGGCTCGCGACGTGGCGCAGGCTGGCGTGCCCGCCCTTGCGGCGCAGGACCACGTCGCGCCCGGCTCCGAGGAGTTCGGTCACTTCCCAGCCGTCCTCGGCGCGCCGGGCCCGCAGCCCGTCGAAACCCCAGGCCTCCCGGGCCCCGTCCACGAAGAGGTGCCCGAACCAGGCCCGCGCCGTTCCCCAGGCCGCAAGCAGCCGGCCCGGGTCACCGGAGGCCACCGCGGCCCGCAGCGATTCGAGCGCCGCGTCGGGGGCGGGATCCTCCCCCTTCACGCTCCAGCCCTCGTGCAGCAGCCGCGCACGCAAGCGGGGATCCAGGTCGAGCTGGCCCCAGCGCTCCCGGAAGGCGGCCGCCTCCTCCTCGGTGAGCGGGGCCGGATCCGCGAGGCGCGCCTGGAACCCCGCCCGGGCAGCGGCCACCCAGTCGTCCTGTTCCCACAGCACCCCGAAGCGCTCCAGACCGTTGGCCGCGGCCAGGGTGAGACCCTCCGGCCGCCCGGCCAGTTCACCGGCCGCCTCGCGGGCCAGCTCGTCGAGCGGACGGGGCGGCTCGAAGAAGGGTTCCCCTCTTTTTCCGCAGGCCCCCGCCGAAAGAGCCGCAAGGAGCATGGGAATCGCCGCCCTGCGGAGGCTAGACTTCACCCATCCGGTCACCAACACCCGGCCTCCTCACAAGGAATCCTCATGAACAACGAAGACAAACGGCGCAGCGGGCGGAAGGATGTCCAGACCCGCATCGCCATGATGATGGCCGCGGGTTCCCTGGAGGGGGAGACCGTGAACTTGAGCCAGGAGGGGGTGCTCTTGCAGGCGGAGGGCCACATCAGCGTTTATCTCAAGATCGAGGGTGCCGAGTACCGCGGCAAGCTCGTGCGCGTGACGCCGATCAATTCCGGGACCCTCGCCTACGCAATCGAACTGGATGCGCCCATGGAAGAGGATCCGGCCGGCATCCCTATCCTGTAAGGGCGCGCAGCGGGCCCGGCCAGAGGCCCAGGTAGAGGGAAAGAAGCGCGGGGACCAGGACCACGACGGCTCCCAGCGGATCGCCAGGCGCCCGCGCCGCCGCAGGTTCCTTCGGTTCCAGCATGAACAGGCTGACCAGTGCGCGCAGGTAGTAGGCGAAGGAGAAGACGGTCAAAAGAATCCCGGCCAGCGCCCAGGCCACCAGCCCGGCGCGGATCAACTCCGCGAAGACGAAGTACTTGGCCAGGAAACCGGCCGTGAGCGGCACCCCGGCCAGGCTCAAGAGCGCGATGCAGAGGACTCCGCCCAGGATCGGGCGGCGCCGCGCGAGCCCGCGGATGGCTTCCTCTTCGCTCCCGCCCGTCTGGCGCTCCAGGAGTTCGAGCGCCCCGAATCCCGCGGTTGCGGCCAGGCCGTAGGCCACCAGGTAGAAGAGGACCGTGCCCCAGACCGACGATGCGTCCGCTCCCGCGCCGCGGGCGGCGAAGGCGAAGAGCAGGATCCCCACGTGGGCCACCGCCGAGAGCGCGAGCATGCGCTTGAGGTTGCTCTGGTTGAGGGCCGAGAAGTTGCCCACCACCAGGGTGAGCGTGCCGAGCGCGGCCCAGCCCCAGGCGGGAAGCAGCGCCGGGTCGGGCATCCAGCGCAGAAGGGCCGCGAAGGCCGCCGCCTTCGTGCCGGTGGCCATCAGCACGGTCACCGGGGTGGGGGAGCCGAGGTAGACGTCCGCCACCCACAGGTGGAAGGGGACCACCGCGGCCTTGAACATCAGTCCGACCAGGATCATCCCGACCCCGATCACGGCCTGTCCGCCGGCCCCGGACGCTGATGCCATGGCCGCCGGGGTGAGGCCGCCCGTGGCGGCGTAGAGCGAGGCGATGCCGAAGGCCAGGAACCCGGAGGCGAAGGCGCCCAGCAGGAAGTACTTGAGCCCGGCTTCGACGCTTTGCTCTTCTCCGCGCCGCAGCGCCGCCAGGACGTAGAGCGGCAGCGAAAGGGTCTCGATGCCGAGGAAGAGCATGAGGAGCTGGTCGGCCCAGATGGTGAGCAGCATCCCAATCACGGAAATGAGGACCAGCACCCAGAAGGCGGTCCCGTGGCGCCCGCGTTCGTAGTCGACCAGCCGGTTCCAGGCCAGAAGGCCGGCCGCGAGAGCCGCCGCCACGCAGAGCAGCGCGAGTACGGCGCCCGAGGGAGTGATTCGCAGCAGCCCCGAGAAGACCGTCAGGTCGCCGCCGCGGGAGGCGGAGAGGATCCGCAGCAGCGATCCGGCGCAGCCTCCCAGACCGGCCAGGGCCAGCCAGCCCGACATCCGCCCGGCGGGCCGGAAGGCGTCCCAAAGAAGGATTGCCATGGCGGCACCCGCCAGCCACCAGAGCGGACCGGAGACCAGCCAGTCGAGCGGGGTCATGGAGACCGGCATGTTCAGCGTTCCTCCACGTTTCGCGGCGGGGCGGGCACGAGGTCCGGAAGATCCAGGCGGGCCTCCTTCGTGTAGGGCTCCACGCGGCGGGCCAGTTCCTGGCAGGCGAGATGCGTGCGCTCGAGCAGCGGGCCGGGGAAGATCCCGATCCAGAGCATCAGGGCGGCCAGCGGGGCGAGCGCGGCCCATTCGCGCGGCTTCAGGGCCGCAAGGGCCCGGTTCTCCTTCCGCTGAATGGGCCCGAAGAGGACCTCGCGGCACATGCCCAGCATGTAGACCGCGCCCAGCACCACGCCCAGGGCGCCGATCGAGGTCAGCACCGGGCGGGTGGCGAAGGAGCCGAACAGGATCAGGAATTCGCCCACGAAACCATTGGTTCCGGGAAGCCCGATCGAGGCCAGCGTGGTGAAGAGGAGCAGGAAGCCGAAGGCGGGGAACGAGCGCGCCAGGCCGCCGAAGCGGTTCAGGTCGCGGGTGTGCAGCCGGTCGTAGAGCACCCCGACCAGGAGGAAGAGCGCTCCGGTGGTGATGCCGTGGTTGACGCCCTGGATCACCGCGCCCTGGAAGGCGGTGGCGGTGAAGGCGAAGGTGCCCAGCACCACGAACCCGAGGTGTGCCACCGAGGAATAGGCAACCAGCTTCTTGAGGTCCCGCTGGGCCCAGGCCAGAAACGACCCGTAGACGATCCCGACCACGCCGACTGCGGCGAGCAGCGGCCCCCACTCCACGGCCGCGGCGGGGAACATCTGCACCCCGTAGCGCAGAAGACCGTAGGTGCCGAGCTTCAGCATCACCCCGGCCAGGATCACGGAGCCGCTCGTGGGGGCCTGTACGTGGGCGTCGGGGAGCCAGGTGTGGAATGGAACCACAGGCACCTTGATGAGGAAGCCGAGCGCGAAGCAGGCGAAAGCGAACGACTGGAGATCCGCGGGAAGATCAGCGCGAACCAGGGCGGCGACGTTCGTGGTGCCCATTTCGAGCGCCACGCGGATCAGGCCGATCAGCATCACCAGCGAGCCCACCAGCGTGTAGAGGAAGAACTTGACCGTCGCATAGATGCGGTTCTCCCCGCCCCAGATCCCCACGACGAAATAGAGCGGCACGAGCGACATCTCCCAGAAGACGTAGAAGAGCACCAAGTCGGTCGCCAGGAAGGTGCCGAGCATCCCGGTCTCCATGAGGAGCATCCAGAAGAGGAACTCCCGCACGCGGGTGTGGATGTGACCGGGGGCCGCCACGAGGACGAGCGGCGTCAGAACGGCGGTCAGGAGAACGAAGAGCAGCGAGATCCCGTCCGCGCCGAGCGAGAACCAGACCGTGCCGGTCTGGCCGGGGAGCGCGAACCAGGGCGCCGCGAAGACCGCCTGGAAGCCGCTCTGATCGCTGGCGAAGCCGAAGAAGAGCATCAGGCCGGGCACCAGGACCGCCAGGCTGAAGAAGACCGCCAGGCGACGGAGCGTGCGGTCGGAAACCGGAGCGAAAAGCACCGCCAGGGCGCCGAGAAGCGGCAGGCCGGTCAGGAAGGGGAGCAGGAGGTCGTGGTTCACCGGCTCGCTCCCAGGTAGAGGAGGACCAGGAAGAGGGTGGCGCCCGCTCCCAGCCAGAAGGCGTAGTCACCGGTCCCGCCGCTCTGGATGCGCCGCACGCGCGCGCCGGCAGCCCGTGAGAGACTGGCCGCGCGGTTGACGAGGCCGTCGATGACGCCCTGGTCGAAGAGAAGCGCCACGAAGGCGACCACCTTGAGCGGCAGCACCACGAAGAGGTGGTAGGCCAGATCGAAGTACCAGGCGTTTTCGAGCGCCTGATGGAGCTGCGGGCGCTTCTCGGCCAGGGCCCGGCCGCGGGAGAGGTCTCCGCTCCGGTAGAGCCGGATCCCGTACGCGAGTCCGCCCAGCGCCACCGCGGCTCCCACGAGCATGAGCAGGACCTCCAGGCCCGCGCCCGCTTCCCCGGCGCCGCGCACCGCGCGGGAAGCCTGTTCGGTCACCGGGGCCAACCAGTGCTCGAGCGGCTCCAGGATGTGCGGAAGGCCGAGCAGGCTGCCCGCCACGGCGAGGAAGGCCAGGGCGACGAGCGGGCGGGTCATGACCGCCGGGGATTCGTGCGGGGTGACCTTGGCGGTGTCGTAGCGCGGGGTGCCCAGGAAGGTGAGGGAGATCAGGCGCCCGATGTAGAGCGCCGTGAGGAGCGCCCCGAGGGTGCCCACGATCCAGAGCACGAGCGGCGCGGTGGGGCCGGTGACGGCGCGGAAGAGGATCTCGTCCTTGGAGAAGAAGCCCGAGAAGAGCGGCACGCCGGCCAGCGCGAAGGAACCGATCAGCATGGTCTTGTAGGTGACCGGGAGCTTGTCGCGCAGTCCGCCCATGCGGAACATGTTCTGCTCGTCGTGCATGGCGTGGATGACCGAGCCCGAGCAGAGGAAGAGCAGCGCCTTGAAGAAGGCGTGCGCCACGAGGTGGAAGATCGCCACGCTGAAGGCGCCCACCCCAAGCCCCAGGAACATGTAGCCGAGCTGGGAGACGGTGGAGTAGGCCAGGACCTTCTTGATGTCCTTCTGCGCCAGGCCGATCGTGGCGGCGACAAGCGCGGTCAGCGCTCCCACGCACGCGATCACCGGCAGCACTCCGGGCGCGAAGGCGAAGAAGGGCGCCAGCCGGGCCACCAGGTAGACCCCGGCGGTGACCATGGTGGCCGCGTGGATCAGGGCCGAGACCGGGGTGGGGCCTGCCATGGCGTCGGGCAGCCAGATGTGCAGGGGGATCTGGGCGGACTTTCCGCAGCAGCCCAGGAAGAGGCATAGCCCCGCCAGGGTGGCGATGCCCGGCGAGATCGGGTTCGGCCCGGTCACGTTGGCGTTGATCCCCGCCAGTTCGAGGGTCCCCATTCCGCCCCAGAACAGCAGGAACATCCCGATCAGGAACCCGAAGTCGCCGATGCGGTTGACGATGAAGGCCTTGCGGGCGGCATCCGCCTTCTCGCCCTGGTCGTACCAGAAACCGATCAGGAGGTAGGAGCAGAGTCCCACGCCCTCCCAGCCGAGGAACAGTCCGGGCAGGCTGCTGCTCAGGACCAGGATCAGCATGGCCGCGATGAAGAGATTGAGATAGGCGAAGTAGCGTGCGAAACCCGGATCGCCGCGCATGTAGCCGATCGAATAGACGTGGATCAGGGCGCCCACGCCGGTGACGACCAGCGCCATGACCGCGCTCAAGGGGTCGAAGGTGAGTGTCCAGGAGACGGTGAGCGGACCCGCCTCGATCCAGGTCCCCAGCGAGCCGGTCAGGACCCTGGCATGCTCGTCGAGCGCGAGCAGCCGGAAGAAGGCGATCAGAGAGACCAGGAAGGCGGCCGCCACGGCCAGCGAACCGATCCAGGCGGCGGCCTTCTCGGGCGCGGCCGCTTGCGTGTCCCCGGCCGCCCTCCGCCGCAGGACGCGGGCGTGCAGCCACCCGTTGAGCAGCGTCCCGGCCAGCGGGAGGAGCGGAATGAGCCAGATCCAGAGGGCGTTCATCTGCTTCGGGGGGCCGGGGGGTCAGTCCTTCATCCGGCGCGCGATTTCCACGTCGGTGGTGCGGGTCTTGCGGTAGAGGACCAGGATGAGGGCCAGTCCCACGGCGGCCTCGGCGGCCGCCACGACGAGCAGGAAGAGCGGGCCGACCACGCCGTCCACGCTGCCGTGTTCGGCGGAACCCGCCAGGAAGGTGAGGATGGCCGAGTTGAGCATCAGCTCCACCGACATGAGCAGCAGGATGGCGCTGCGCTGGCGCAAAAAGCCCACCACGCCGAGGGCGAAGAGCAGCGCGGCCAGGACGTGCACGTGGCCGGAAGGAATCATGCCCGTCCCTCCGGGGAGGAATCGCCGGTGCGGCCCAGGGTGAGGGCGCCCACGATGGCGGCCACCAGCAGGATCGAAGTGATTTCGAACGGCAGCAGGTACTTCGTGAAGAGCGCGGTGACCAGCGCATCGAGGCCGGGGACGCGGGATTCCCGCATTGCATGACCTCCGGCCCCCGCGACCACGGCGGTGGCGGCGAGCACTGCGGCCATGCCCAGGCCCGCGGCCTTGCGGATCTGGCCGTGCAGCGGCTGCACGGCGTGCAGGTCGAGCAACATGATCACGAAGAGGACCAGGACCATGATCGCGCCGACGTAGATCAGCACCTGGGCCGCGGCCAGGAAGGAGGAGCCGAGCAGCAGGAACTCTCCGGCCAGGAAGAAGAAGCAGGTGACCATCCAGACCGCGGCGGGGATGGCCTGCCGGCGCAGGACCACGTTGGCCGCCGCGAGGAGGGCGCCGGCACCGAACAGGTAGAAGAGGAAGAGCGCCATGGAATCAGCCGTTTTCGCTTCCGGTCCGGGTCGCGCTCCGCGGCTGGCGCCAGCGCATGTTCTGGTCGCGGATGTAGCGCATGCGCTCTTCGAAGTCGGCCGCCGGCCGCAGCAGCCTCTTCAGGCCGAGCAGGTGCTCCTCGCGGGTATAGCCGGCGTTCTCCAGCTCCGTGCTCATGAAGATGGCGTCTTTCGGGCAGGCCTCCTCGCAGAAGCCGCACAGGATGCAGCGCAGCATGTCGATCTCGAAGCGCTTCGGTTCGCGCTCGATCGGGCGTTCGGTCTCGCCGCCGTCGATGGTGATGGCGAAGGCCGGACAGGCGTACTCGCACAGGCCGCAGGAGACGCAGCGCGGGGCGCCGTCCTCCTGGCGCACCAGCCGGGGCTGGCCGCGGGTGGCCGGCGTGAGCGGAATGGGCTCTTCCGGGTACTGGCGCGTGAACTTCGGCCGGAACATCGCCCGGAAGGTGAGCGCCATCCCCTTGGCCACCGCGGGGAGCAGCAGGCGTTCGGCCAGCGAGAGGCGGTAGCGGCGGATCATCCCGCGGCTCCTCCCGGCCCGGAGTAGGCCACCACGATCCCGGTGACGGCCAGATTGATCAACGCCAGCGGCAGGAGGATGCGCCAGCCCAGCCACATGAGCTGGTCGTAGCGGAAGCGCGGTATGGTCCAGCGCACCCAGAGATAGAGGAAGAGGAAGAAGCCCATCTTGACCAGCATCGCCAGGGCGCCGGCCCACCAGGGGGTTTCCAGGACGTCCATGAAGGGGACGTCGCAGCCGCCGAAGAAGAGCACCGCCATCATGCCCGACATCACGGTCATGGCGATGTATTCGCCCATGAAGAACAAGGCGAAGCGGAACCCGGAATACTCGGTGTGGAATCCGCCCACCAGCTCGGGCTCGCATTCGGCGAAGTCGAAGGGGTGGCGGTTGGTCTCGGCGAACATGGTCACCAGGAAGATCAGGCCTGCGACCGGCTGGACGAAGATGTTCCAGCGGTGGTCCTGCGCGAGCACGATCTCGCCCAGGTTGAGGTGTCCGCTTACGGCCACCACCGCGGTCAGGGAAAGGACCAGCGCCAGCTCGTAGGAGACCATCTGGGCCGAGGCGCGCATGCCACCCAGCAGGGAATACTTGTTGTTGCTGGCCCAGCCGCCCAGGATGATTCCGTAGATGCTCAGGGAGCCGATCGCCAGCACATAGATCAGCCCGACGTCGAGATCGGCCACCGCCACCGGTTTCCCGTCCAGGAATCCGAAGGGGAGCACCGCGAAGGTGAGGATCGCCGGCAGGGCCGCCATGGCCGGGGCCAGCCGGAACAGCACCGGATTGGCGGTCTCGTTGACCAGCTCCTCCTTGAAGACGAACTTGATCAGGTCGGCCACCGGCTGGAGGATCCCGAAGGGGCCCACCCGGTTGGGCCCGTGGCGCTCCTGCATGAAGGCCGAGATCTTCCGTTCCGCAAGCGACATGCCCGCCGCCAGGGAGAGCATCCCGCCGAAGCACACCAGGATGGTCAGGGCCGCGCGCAGGACGCCGTCACCCATCAGAGGACGGCTCCCGCAGGCAGCAGGTTGGTGATGCGTTCGAAGAGATCCTCGCCGGCGGGAACGCCCGGCGGGGGAGGCAGCACCAGGCGCAGGACCCGCTCCAGGCCCTCCCGGTTGCGGATGCGCCCGTGCTTCTCGATCCAGGTGCGGGCCGGCAGGTTGAGCGCGAACCCGTCGCGGGGATGGGTGTCCATCACCACCGAGTGCGCGCCGGTGCGCGTGACGGGAATCTCCCGGCCGGGATCGGCGGGGGGCAGCCCGTGCAGGAAGGCGAGGATCTTCTCGCCCGCCAGGAAGGAGGCCGGAGCCTCCTGGAGGCGTCCGCGTGCCTTTTCGGGCCCGATCGCCCGCAGGCCCTCCTCTTCCAGGCCGCGGCGGTTGGGGCAGGGATCCCCGGTCCAGAGGATGCCGTCCTCCGGCTCCACGGTGGGGGCCAGGAAGAAGGGCGTGGCGCCGACCGCCTGGGCCAGCCGCCCGAAGGCGCGGCCCTCCTCACAGGTGAGGTAGGGCGAGGCCAGCAGGAAGGCGGCCGACGATTCCGCCGCCAGCCAGCCGGCCGCGCGGCGCAGGCCTTCCTCGAGTCCCAGTTCCCGGGGCAGGGACTCGCTGCTGTCGAGCCCGGTGGCCAGGCGCCCCGGCTGGTTGAGGTCGTCGAAGGCGAAGCGGCCGTGGTCGCACATCCAGGAACGGTTGACCTCGGCGTCGTAGCGCGGGCGGATGCGCACCACCCGGCCGCGGTAGCCGTCCACCGTGACCGCGCAGCCGCGCGAGCAGCGCGTGCAGGTGGAGGGGACCGGGTGCAGGTTCCAGGAGCGCGCCTGGAAGCGGAACTTCTTCAGCGTCAGGGCGCCCACCGGGCAGATGTCGGCCAGGTTGCCCTGGTAGTTCCCCTCGAGCGGGCGGTCGTCGAAGGTGGCGATGGTCGAGCGGTGTCCCAGGCCCATCACCTGGAGCTGCTCGCGGCCTTCCATGGCCGGGAAGTAGCGCACGCAGCGCGTGCAGAGGACGCAGCGCTCTTCGTCCAGCACGATCACGTCGCCCAGCGAGACCCGCTTGCGGCGCTTGCGGCGCGGATCGTGCGAGCGGCCCTCGGCCTGCCCCTCCCCGAAGGTGAAGTTCTGCAGCGGGCATTCGCCGGCCTTGTCGCAGATGGGGCAGTCGAGCGGGTGGTCCTTGAGCAGGAATTCGAGCACGCCGCGGCGCGCCTTCTCGGCCCGCGGGGAATGGGTCCAGACCTTCATCCCGGGGGAGACGGGCGTGCGGCAGGAGATCGCCAGGGCCTTGCGGGCCACCCCGCCCGGCCCCATCGACTCGACCTCGACCTGGCACATGCGGCAGGATCCGGCCACGGGGAGGTCGCGGTGGTAGCAGAAGCGCGGGACTTTTTCTCCCGTGGTTTCCGTGATGACGTCGATCAGCCGCGCCCCGGCCTCGGCCTGGACCTCGCGGTCGTTGATGACGAGGGTGATGCGCTCGCTCACGTCGCCGCCTCCAGAAGCTCGCCCGCACCCTTGCTCCGGAACGGGCAGGCCTTGCGCCGGATGTGCTCCTCCCACTCTTCGCGGAAGTTGAGGATCGCGGTGCGGAAGGGCATCGCCGCGCCGTCGGCGAAGGCGCAGATGGTCTTGCCGCCCGAGAAGTTGTCGATCAGGTCGAGCAGGGTGTCGAGATCGTCGGGTTCTCCGCGGCCGTTCTCGATTCGTTCGATGATCTGGTGGCTCCACTCCATGCCCACCCGGCACTGGGTACACTGCCCGCAGGTCTCGTGGTCGTAGAAATCGGCCAGGACCAGGGTGGCGTCCACGATGCAGGTGTCCTCGTCCATGACCACCAGGCCGGCGGTGCCCAGCATCACGCCCGCTTCGCGCACCGAATCGTGGTCCATGGGCACGTCGGCCTTGGAGGCCGGCAGCACCCCCGTGGAGGAGCCGCCCACGTAGAAACCCTTGAGCGCCTTTCCGCCGCGCATGCCGCCGGCCACCTCTTCGATGACGTGGCGCGGGGTCACGCCGAGCGGAAGTTCGTAGACGCCCTGGCGGTTCACGTGGCCGCTCACGCCCACCAGGAAGGTGCCCGGCGACTTGGGCGTGCCCACCTTGCGGTAGGCTTCCGGGCCGAACTCGACGATGGCCGGCACGGTGGCGATCGTCTCCACGTTGTTGACGGTGGAGGGCATGCCCCAGGCGCCGAAGCCGGCCGGGAAGGGCGGTTTCGGCCGCGGGTGTCCGCGTTTGCCTTCCAGGCTCTCCATCAGCGCGGTCTCCTCGCCGCAGATGTAGGCCCCCGCCCCGGGGTGCAGATGGATCTCCAGCGAGAAGCCGCTCCCGAAAAGATCGCTGCCGAGAAGCCCCGCCTCATGGGCCTCTTTGATGGCGCGTTCGAGACAGGCGGCCGGTTTGCGGTACTCGCCGCGAATGTAGACGTAGGCCGTCTGCGCCCCGATGGCGTAGGCCGCGATGGCGGCCCCCTCCAGGACGAGGTGCGGGTCGCGTTCCATCAACAGGCGGTCCTTGAAGGTGCCCGGTTCCGATTCGTCCGCGTTGACCAGCAGGTAGTGCGGCCGGCCGTCGTCCTTGGGCATGAAGGACCACTTCAAGCCGGTGGGAAAGCCCGCGCCGCCGCGCCCGCGCAGCCCGGAGTTCTTCACCATCTCTACCACCTGGACCGGTTCGAGCGAGGTCACCACGCGCTCGAACTGCTTCCAGCCGCCTGCGGCGCGGTAGGCCGCAAGGCTGCCGTCGTAGGCGGGGTCCACGAGCCGCCGGGTGAGGAAGAGCGGCGTCATTCCAGCCCCTCCAGCAGTTCCACGGCCCCTTCCGGGGTGAGGTTCTCGTGGTATTCGCCGTCGAGCGTCAGCATCGGCGCGTAGCCGCAGGCGCCCTGGCATTGGACGCTTTCCAGTGTGAAGCGTCCGTCCTCGGTGGTCTCGCCCGGCTGAACGCCGAAGCGCTTCTCGATGGCCTGGAGGATCGAACGCGCGCCCAGCAGGTGGCAGGAGATGTTGCGGCAGACGGCCACGCGGTGGCGCCCGCCCGGCTCGCGCCGGAACATGGGGTAGAAGGTGACCACGCCGAGCACCTCGACCGGCGGGATTTCGAGGTATTCGGCCACCTGGACCAGGCTTTCGCGGGAAAGGAAGCCTTCGCGGTCCTGGACGAGGTGCAGGATCGGCAGCAGGGCGGCGCGCTTCTGCGGGTAACGCGCGCAGATGCGGTCGAACCCGGCCCGCAGGGCGGGCTCCAGCTCTCGGGACAGCTTCTCGTTCACCGGTCGCACTCTCCCATCACGAAATCGAGGCTGCCGATGATGGCGACCATGTCGGAGAGCAGCCGCCCTTTGGCCAGGGCCGGAAGGGCCTGGATGGCGAGCAGGGAGGGCGATCGCGCGAAACAGCGCACCGGTTTGTCCCCGCCGTCGCTGACCAGATAGAAGCCGAACTCGCCCTTGGACGATTCGACCGCCGAGTAGACCTCGCCGGGGGGGAGCGCCATGGCGGTGACCACCTTGAACTGGTGGATCAGCTCCTCCATGGAGGAGTGGACCCGGTCCTTGGGCGGCAGCACGTAGCGGTTTTCCCGCGCCAGGACATCGCCGGGGGTCTTGTCCAGCCGTTCCAGGCACTGGCGCACGATGC
>CAZQAP010000015.1:0-3510 GCA_964591365.1 uncultured Planctomycetales bacterium | reverse complement strand
GCCAGGACATCGCCGGGGGTCTTGTCCAGCCGTTCCAGGCACTGGCGCACGATGCGGCAGCTCTCGCGCATCTCGGCGATGCGCACAAGGTAGCGGTCGTAGGCGTCGCCCACGGTGCCCACGGGCACGTCGAAGTCGAAGGTCTCGTAGCCGCAGTAGGGCTGGTCCCTGCGCAGGTCGCGGGCCACGCCGCTGCCGCGCAGGATGGGGCCGGTGAGCCCCATGGCGACGGCCTTGGAAGGCTCCAGCACGGCCACCCCGCGGTTGCGGTCGACCCAGATCCGGTTGCCGGTCAGGAGCGTTTCGAATTCGTCCACCTTGGAGGGGAACTCGCGCGTGAAGCGGTCGATCGCCTCGACCATGCGCGGCGTGACGTCGGCGACCACGCCTCCCAGGCGGACGTAGGTGTTGTTCATCCGATGCCCGGTCCAGGAGTCGAGGATGTCGAGGATCTTCTCGCGTTCCCGGAAGGTGTAGAAGAACATCGTCACCGCCCCGAGGTCGATGCTGGCGGTGCCCGCGTAGATCAGGTGGGAGGAGATGCGGCCCAGTTCGCTGAAGAGGACGCGCAGGAGCTGCGCGCGCGGGGGCGCCTCGATGCCGGCCAGCTTCTCCATCGCCAGGGCATAGGCCAGGTTGGGAATGACCGGCGTGAGGTAGTCCATCCGGTCGGTGTGGGGGAAGAACTTGCGCCAGCCGAGATCCTCGGCCATCTTCTCCTTGCCGCGGTGCAGGAAGCCGATGTCGGGATCGATCTCGATCATCGTCTCGCCGTCGAGAAGAAGCCGCAGGCGCAGGACACCGTGCGTGGCCGGGTGCTGGGGCCCCATGTTGAGGGCCATCGGTTCGCCGTGCAGCGCGCTCGTCGGGCCGCCGGGGTGGTATTCGAAGAAGCGCGGCGCGAACCCTTCGCGGGAGGGGGCCTCGGGCGGCGGGGGGGAGAGGGGCGCGGTCACCGGCCGGCCTCCGGCTGGGGGCGTTTGGATTCCCACTCGCGGTAGAGGCGGCCGGGTTCGATCCCCTCGCGGGGAAAGTCCTTGCGCAGCGGGTGGTGGCCGTAGCCTTCGGGCATCAGGAGCCGGCGCAGGTCGGGATGCCCCTCGAAGCGGATCCCGAACATGTCCCAGACCTCGCGTTCCTGCCAGTCGGCGCCCGGCCAGATGCCCGCGATGCTGGGCACGTGCGCATCGAATTCGCCGCAGAAGGTCTTGACCCGCAGCCAGTGGTTGCGGGCGGTGGACTGGAGCACATAGACCACCTCGAAGCGCGGTTTTTCGCCGATGTGGTCCACCGCAGTCACGAAGGAGCAGAAATCGAATCCTTCCGGCCCGTCGCGCAGTCCGCGCATCACCTCGAGCAGCTTCTCGCGTCCCACCTTGAGCACGGGCATGTCGGGGCCCTCTCCGACCTCAACCTCGGGGTGGGCCCGGAGCGCTTCGCGGAGGTTTTCGGCCTGCGCGGCGATCTCTTTCTGGGGGATCCTCACGCCCTTCGGATTCGAGCGAGCGGGCGCTCCTTTGCGATCTTCTTCTGGACCTTGATCAGGGCATCGAGCACCGCGTCCGGGCGCGGGGGACAGCCGGGAACGTAGATGTCCACCGGCAGGATGGAATCGACACCCTGGACGACAGCGTAGTTCTTGTACATCCCTCCCGAGGAGGAACAGACGCCCATGGCGATGACCCATTTCGGGTTGGGCATCTGGTCGTAGATCTGGCGCGCGGCGCGGGCCATCTTCCACGTCAGGGTTCCCGCAACGATCATCAGGTCGCACTGGCGCGGGGTGAAGCGCATCGCCTCGGCCCCGAAGCGGGCCAGGTCGAAGCGCGGGCCGGCCATGGCCATCATCTCGATCGCGCAGCAGGAAAGGCCCAGCGGCATGGGCCAGAGGCTGTTCTTGCGGCCCCAGTTGATCAGGGATTCCAGCCGCGTGGTGAGGAATCCCGAACCACCGGCATGACGGGGCTCGGGCGCTTCGATCAGCGATCCCATTCGAGCCCTCCGCGCTGCCAGATGTGCAGCCAGCCCACCCCCAGGACGGCCAGGAAGACCCCCACTTCGGCCAGGCCGGCCGGGCCCAGGCGCCGGGCCCCCAGCGCCCAGGGGATCAGGAAGACGGCCTCCACGTCGAAGAGGATGAAGAGCACCGCCACGAGGTAGTAGTGGATCGAAAAGCGGGCCCGGGCGTCCCCCACGGGCGCCATGCCGCACTCGTAGGTCTCCCCCTTGCCGATGGCTGGACGGACCCGGCCGATCCAGGCGGTCAAAAGCAGCATGCCAGCCACGAAAGCCAGGGCCAGGACGACCCAGGCCAGCAGGGGAGCGTAGTCGGCCAGCATCGATGCAATCTTCCAAGAAGGGACGGAAGGGCGAGGATTCTACTCTCCGCCCATTTTCCTCTCCATCCCGGGTCCTTCCCATTCTTAGTCTCCAGAAGGCTCCGGGGGAAGTGTTCTCTTCCCCCCGGCCGGGAGTAGAATCCCGCCTCCCCCGCGAAAGGAAGAAAAGGGCCCTCTTCCGGGCCGGCGGGCCAGGGAACGAAGCTTGAGCCAGACCCCCGACCTCTCGGTCGTCATCCCGATCTTCAACGAGGAGGAGAACCTCCCCGAACTGGAAAAGCGGCTGCGGGAGACCCTCGAGGGGGCCGGACTCGGCTACGAAATCCTCTTCGTCAACGACGGCAGCACGGACGGCAGTCTTCCGATCCTGACCGGGCTTCGGGAACAGGATGCGCGCATCAAGATCCTCGATTTCTCGCGCAATTTCGGCCACCAGGCCGCGATCACGGCCGGAATCGACCACTCCCGGGGGGAGGCCGTGGTGGTCATGGACGGCGATCTCCAGGATCCGCCCGAGGTGCTGCCGGAGATGGTCGCCCGCTGGCGCGCCGGCGCCGAAGTGGTCTATGCCGTGCGCCGCGGGCGCAAGGAGGGCTGGTTCCTGCGCCTGGCCTACGCCTTCTTCTACCGCCTGATCAACTGGATCTCGGAGATCGAGCTGCCGCTCGACAGCGGCGACTTCTCGCTGATGGACCGCAAGGTGGTCGACATGCTGGTCAGCCTTCCGGAACGCAACCGCTACGTGCGGGGCCTTCGCGCCTGGGTCGGCTTCCGCCAGGCCAGCCTCGAATACGAGCGCGGCGCGCGGCACGCCGGCAAGGCGAAATACGATTTCCGCGGGCTGTTGAAACTGGCGCTCGACGGCATCTTCGCCTTCTCCGATGCTCCACTGCGCGTGGCCACCAACCTCGGGCTGATCGTCACCGGCCTGACCGCGGTGCTGGGAATCTGGTACGCGATCGCGCGCCTGGTCGGCTACCAGGTGGTCCCCGGCTTCGCCACGCTGGCCATCCTGGTGATCTTCTTCGGCGGCGTGCAGCTCGTGACCATCGGCATCCTGGGCGAATACCTGGGGCGGGTCTACACCGAGGTCAAGGGCCGCCCGCGCTACGTCCTGCGCGGGCTCCACGGGGTGGAGCCCACGCCCCAGCGCCACGGCCTGCCGCCCGAA
>CAZQAP010000014.1:0-32205 GCA_964591365.1 uncultured Planctomycetales bacterium | reverse complement strand
CCCGGGGAACCGCCGCTCCGCCCGGGCCCGGGCACTGCTGGCCTCCCCCCCCCCTCCCCCGGAAAACCGGAGGCAAGGGAATGCTTCTCGGCCTGGTCCTTCTTCTTTTCCAGGCAGGCCAGCCCCTGCCTGTCCTGAACCCCGGCGCACCCCTCGAGGGCGAGGTCACCGAGGCGAGCCCGGTGGTGGAGACCCCGGCGCTCAAGAAGAGCTACACCGATGCGCCGGTCCTGGGCGAGACCTTCGCCTTCCAGGTCCCCGCCTCGGGCCCCTGGCACCTCGACCTGCGCTCCTACTTCTTCGACGCCTACTTGGTGCTGCGCGACGGGGAGGGCAAGCTCCTCGCCGAGGACGACGACGGGCTGATCGGCCTGCACTCGCGCATCGTGGCAAAGCTCAAGGTGGGCGAGCTGTACTCCGTTACCGCCTGCGCCCTGCACGGCGCGCGCGGGGCCTTCGATCTGCGCCTGGAGCCGGGAAGACCGGGGCCGCTTTCTCCCCGGGAGCAGGCCCAGGCCGGCCTTGCCGAAGCCAAGGCGCGGTTGAAGGCCATGGAGGGAACCTTCGGTCCGGACGACCTTCAAACGGGTGCGGCCTTGACCCACCTCGGCTTCCTCTACTGGCGGTCGGGCCGGTATGCCCGGGCCCTGCCCATGATGCAACGCGCTTTCGAGATCGCGCAGGCCCATTACGGCGGGGAGGATCCCAGAACGGCGGACGCTCTTTTTCAAGTAGCCGCCCAGCTCGAGGGACTGAGCAGGTGGAAAGAGGCGCGGACCCTATTCGAACGCGTACTGGCGATCCGAGAGAAAGTGCTGGGTCCCGGGCATCCCGATACCGCTGGTGCCCTCGAACAACTTGGCGGGGTTTTCAAGGACCAGGGTCTCTACGAGAAAGCCCGGCCCTTCTACGAGCGTGCTCTGGCAATCAAGGAAAAGGTCCTGGGCCCCGAGGCTCCCGAGATCGCCTTCGTCCTCAACAATCTCGCCGGACTCCTCAAAGATCAGGGGGAGTACGAGGCCGCCCGCCCGCTCTACGAGCGCGCGCTGAGGATCTTCCAGAAGACCTCGGGTTCCGAGGCTCCCGAAACCGCGACCGCCCTCAACAACCTGGCCTCGCTCCTCACGGCCATGGGCCACAAGGAGGAGGCGCGGCCGCTCTACGAACGCGCGCTGGCGATCTGGGAGGAGACCCTGGGCCCGGAGCATCCCAACACCGCCGCCGCCCTCAACAACCTTGCTGGACTCCTCAAGGGCATGGGATTCTACGAAGAAGCGCGTCCGCTCTACGAGCGCGCGCTGGCGATCTGGATGAAGGTCTCCGGCCCGGAAGATCCCAAGACGGCCTTCGGCCTCGGCAACCTCGGCTCCCTCCTCCGAAGCGAAGGCCGCTACCAGGAAGCGCGGCCGCTCCTCGAGCGTGCGTTGGCCATCGATGGGAAAGCCCTGGGGCCCGACCACCCGCAGACCGCCATCGATCTGAAAGGCCTTGCCCGGCTCCTTCAAGACCAGGGTCTCTACTCGGAAGCGCGGTCGCTCCTCGAGCGTACGCTGGCGATCCGCGAGAAGGCTCTCGGCCTCGAACACCCTGACACAGCAACCTCCCTCAACGACCTGGCGGTGCTCCTCCAGGCCCAGGGTCACTATCAGGAAGCACGACCCCTTTACGAGCGTGCCCTGGAGATCCGGGAGAAGGTGCTGGGGCCCGGGCACCCGGACACGGCCATCTCCCTCAACGACCTCGCTCTGCTCCTCAGGATCGAGGGTCGCTACGAGGAGGCGCAGCCGCTCCTCGAGCGCGCCCTGGCGATCAACGAGAAGATCCTGGGGCCGCAGAATCCCGGGACTTCCCGCGTGCTCAACAACCTGGGCGTGGTTCTCTGTAACCAGGGTCACTACGAGGAGGCGCAGCGGTTGTACCGGCGGGCTCTCGATGTCGAGGAGACGGTGCTGGGCCCTGATCGGCCGGAAACGGAAACGACCCTGAGAAACCTTGCCGTGCTTCTTCTTGACCAGAGGCGCTACGAAGAGGCCCTGCCGCTCTTCGAGCGCGTTCTGCGGAACACCCTCGCCCACCTCGACCGTGAACTCCCGACCATGCCGGAGGCCGAACGCTTCCGGCTGCTGGCGGTCTCTGCACGCCCCTACAGGCTCCTTGCAAACGCCGCCCACCTGGCGAAAAAACCCGGTGCAGGAGTTCTCGCCCTCTGCCAGAAATGGAAGGGGAAAGCGACCCGGCTTGAGCAGGCGGGCCTCAAGCTCGCGCACGAGAAGGACTCCCGCCAGGTTCAGGACCGGATCGGGGAGATCCAAGGGCTCCAGAAAGAGCTTTCCACACAGGTCTTCCTGCCGCTTTCGAAGCGTGGAAAGGACCACGAGGAGCGGGTGGCGGCGCTTCGGAGGAAGCGCATCGAGTTGGAAGGCTCCCTCAACGCCGCCCTGGGACTCGACGAGGTGCTGGCGACCCCCACGGTGGCCGAGGTGCAAGCGGCGCTCCCCGCCGACGCGGTGCTGCTGGATTTCTACGCCGGCAAGGAGGTCTTCGCCTGGGTGGTGCACCGCGAGGGGGCCCCGGTGCTCGTGCGTCTGGGGGAGGCCGAAGTTCTGCGGAAGGCGCAGGAGGAGCTTCTCCATCGAACCGCGGTGCGGGGAGCGGCGCCGCTTCGGGGAGAAGATCCCAAGCCCGGAGAGGAGCTTCGCGCTCTTCTCTGGGGGCCCGTTGCCGGTTTGGTGGGCGATGCCCGCACCGTGCTCGTCAGCCCCGACGGGTTCCTGGGAGAACTGCCTTTCGGGATCCTGCCGGACGGCGAAGGGCGTTTTCTGATCGAGAAGCACCGCTTCGCCTACCTTTCTGACGCGACGCGGATCGTGGAAGGGGACGGGCCGGCCGCCGATCGGGAGGGGAGCGTGCTCGCGGTGGGGGACGTCAACTACTACCGGCGGGAGGGGACCCGATTCGGCCCGGCGCTGGCCATGGCCGCCCCGCACAGCCGTTCGCGGATCGGGGACACCTGGCCTTCCCTGGAAGCGACGCGGGAGGAGTTGCGGGGCCTCCGGGACCTGCACGATCTGGTTCTCGAGTGGAAAAGCCCCTTCGATCAGCTCGACGGCCAGGGGGCCACTGAGGAGGCGGTGCGGGCGGCGCTGCCTGGACACCGCTACCTGCACCTCGCCACCCATGGGTTCTTCGAACCCGAAAACCTCCCTTCGCTGGTGGCCAACGCGGAGAACCAGGCCGGAGGGACGCTGGGCGAGGAGCGCCGGGCGGTGGGGTTGCTCCCCGGCCTTCTCTCCGGTCTGGTGCTTGCCGGCGTCAACGGAGAACCCGACCCCGGCCGTGAGGACGGCTACCTCTCGGCGGAGGAGATCCAGTACCTCGACCTCACGGCTTGCCACCTGGCGGTGCTCTCGGCGTGCGAGACCGCGCTGGGAAGCCCGCGGGCGGGCGAAGGGCTGCAGAGTCTTCGCCGCGGCTTCGCGGTGGCCGGAGCGAAGACGGTGGTCTCGTCCCTGTGGAAGGTCAGCGACGAGGCCACCGCCGCCTTGATGCGCCGCTTCTATGAGAACTACTGGCGCAAGGGGATGGAGAAGCTCGAGGCTCTGCACGAGGCGCGGCTCTGGCTGCTGCGCAGAAACCGCGCCGAGTACCAGGGCGACGCCCGTCCCTCCACCTGGGGCGCCTTCGTGCTCTCCGGCGACTGGAGATGAATCCGGAGGCCGGTTCGCCGCCCTTTATCCGTTTCGATGGGGTTGCAAGGGCCCGGGCATTTGCTCCAGGAACTCCCGCAGAGGCGCCGGAGTCCCGTTCCAGGTCGAGATAGGTCGCCGGCACCTTCGAGCTCTTCCCGATTTCCAGGGCCAGAATGGTCTCTCCCACCGGTCGCGGTCCCATGAGGCCCACCACCGGGAAACTCTCCAGGGCTCGGCGAAGCGACCCTTCCAACCGCCCGGGGCGCATCCTCCTTGTTTTTTGGGAGTTCGACTCCCGATTTGCCGGGTTCTCTGGGGCGGAGGAGGGGGTTCCTATACTCGGCGGTCCCCATGCTGGAACCCCTCGGGATCGATCACATCGCGGTGGCCGTGCGCGACCTGGACGCCGCCACCCGCGCCTGGACGGAGCGCCTGGGCCTGCGCGTGGGGGCCCGCGAGACGGTCCCCGGCCAGGGCGTCGAGGTCCAGATGCTCTACGCCGGGGCCACGCGCATCGAGTTGATGCGCCCCCTGGCCCCCGATTCCCCCGTGGGGCGCTTCCTCGAGAAGCGCGGGCCCGGGCTGCACCACCTGGCGCTGGCCACGCCCGACTGCGCCGGGGCGCTCGCGGCGGCCTCCGGGGCCGGGGCCCGGCTGGTGGACGAAACGCCGCAGGCTGGAGCCGGCGGATCGCGGGTGGGCTTTTTGCACCCCGCTGCGCTCGAAGGGGTTCTCGTGGAACTGGTCGAAGGGGCCGGCCGGGAGGAGACCCCCGCATGAGCGCCGACGTCCAGGCCCGGCTCGAAGCCCTGCGCGCGCGCGCCGCCCAGGGGGGAGGCGAAAAACGGATCGCCGCCCAGCACGCCAAGGGGAAGCTCTCCGCCCGGGAACGGGTGGAACTGCTCCTCGATCCCGATTCCTTCGAGGAGACCGGCGCCTTCGTCGCCCACCGCTGCGACGACTTCGGCATGGACGCGCGGCGCATCCCCGGCGACGGGGTGATCACCGGCACCGGGCGCATCGACGGCCGCTCCGTTGCCGTCTTCAGCCAGGACTTCACCGTCTTCGGCGGCAGCCTCTCCGAGACCAACGCCCTGAAGATCGTCAAGGTCATGGACCTGGCCCTCAAGACGGGCATCCCGATCGTGGGGCTCAACGATTCGGGCGGCGCGCGCATCCAGGAAGGGGTGGTCTCGCTCGCGGGCTACAGCGAGCTGTTCCTGCGCAACACCCTTTGCAGCGGGGTCATTCCCCAGATCTCCGCCATCCTCGGGCCCTGCGCCGGCGGAGCGGTCTACTCCCCGGCGCTGACCGACTTCATCTTCATGGTCGAGGGGACCGCCACCATGCACATCACCGGGCCCGACGTGGTCAAAACCGTCACCCACGAGGAGGTGACCAGCGAGGAACTGGGCGGCGCCGCGGTGCACGAAACCCGCAGCGGCGTCAGCCATTTCACCTGCGCCGACGACCGCGAGTGCCTGGCGCGCATCCGCAAGCTGCTCTCCTTCCTGCCGCGCAACAACGCCGAGGATCCTCCCCGCGGGGAGTGCTCGGATCCCTTCGACCGCCGGGAGGAGGCGCTCGACGCCCTCGTCCCCGCCGCGCCCAACCAGCCCTACGACATCCGCGAGGCGCTGCACGCCATCGTGGACGAGGGCGACTTCTTCGAGGTCCAGGCCGGATTCGCACCCAACATCGTGATCGGTTTGGCGCGCCTCGGCGGGCGTCCCGTGGGGATCGTCGCCAACCAGCCCGCCGTCCTGGCCGGTGTGCTCGACATCGACGCCAGCGTGAAGGCGGCCCGCTTCGTGCGCTTCTGCGACGCCTTCAACCTGCCCCTGATCACCTTCGAGGACGTGCCAGGCTTCCTCCCCGGCACCGCCCAGGAGCACGGCGGGATCATCCGCCACGGCGCGAAACTCCTCTACGCCTTTTGCGAGGCCACCGTCCCCAAGCTGACCGTCATCACCCGCAAGGCCTACGGCGGAGCCTACTGCGTGCTCTCGAGCAAGCACATCCGCGGCGACTACAACGTCGCCTGGCCCAGCGCGCAGATCGCGGTCATGGGGGCCGCGGGGGCCGCGCGCATCATCTTCCGCAAGGAGATCGCCGCCGCCAAGGATCCCGCCGCGATGGAGAAGAAGAAGATCGAGGAGTATCGCGAACGATTCGCCAACCCCTTCATCGCCGCCGAACGCGGCTATCTTGACGACGTCATCCGCCCCGCCGAGACCCGTCCGCGCCTGATCCGCGCGCTCGAGCTGCTGGCCACCAAGCAGGATGCCAATCCGCCGCGCAAGCACGGCAATCCGCCGCTTTGATCCGGTCCGTTTCCGCATGATCCGGACCGGCCCGGTTCCCCTCCCGCCATGTTCCAGAAGATCCTGATCGCCAACCGCGGCGAGATCGCGGTGCGCATCGAACGCACCTGCCGCGAGATGGGCATCGCCACGGTGGCGGTCTTCTCCGAAGCCGACGCCGAGGCGCTGCACGTGCGCTTCGCCGACGAGGCTTTCCTCCTGGGGGGGCCGCTCCCCGCCGATTCCTACCTCCATGCGGAGAAGATCCTCGCAGTCGCCCGCCGAAGCGGCGCGGAGGCCATCCACCCCGGTTTCGGCTTCCTCTCCGAGAACCCCGCCTTCGCCCGTGCGGCCGCCGCCGCCGGACTGGTCTTTCTCGGCCCGCCTCCCGGGACGATGGAGGTGATGGGGGACAAGCTGCGCGCGCGGGGCGCCATGCGCGCCGCCGGCGTGGAGGTGGTCCCCGGCACCGAGGAGCCGCTCGAAGATCCGGCGGAGGCCCGCGCCCAGGCCGAAGCGATCGGCTTCCCGGTCGCTCTGAAGGCCGCCGCAGGGGGGGGCGGCAAGGGGATCCGCATCGTGCGCGCGCCCGAAGAGATCGAAAGCGCCTTCCGCATGGCCTCCGGCGAGGCCCAGAACGCCTTCGGAGACGGGCGGCTCTACCTCGAGAAGTTCCTGGACCATCCCCGGCACGTCGAAATCCAGCTGCTCGCCGACAGCGAGGGCCGGGTGGTCACCCTCGGCGAACGGGAATGTTCCATCCAGCGGCGCCACCAAAAGCTCATCGAGGAATGCCCTTCGCCCTTCCTCGATGCGGCGTCCCGCAAACTCATGGGGGAGGCCGCCGCGGCCGCCGCCCGCGCGGTCGGCTACCGTTCGGCCGGCACGGTCGAGTTCCTCTGGTCGCAGGGAAAGTTCTACTTCCTCGAGATGAACACGCGGCTTCAGGTCGAACACGCCGTGACCGAGGAGGTCTTCGGGGTCGATCTGGTGGAGCAGATGATCCGCATCGGCGCCGGCGAACCGCTCTCCCTTGCGGAATCCATGCAGCCGCGCGGGCATGCCATCGAGGTGCGGCTCAACAGCGAAGATCCAGCCAAGGGCTTCGCGCCCTCCACGGGGACGATCCGGAACCTGCGGCTGCCCGGCGGCCCGGGCGTGCGCATCGACGCGGCCCTCTACCGCGGCATGGAGGTCACTCCTTATTACGATCCCATGCTCGGCAAGATCATCGTCTGGGGGGCCACCCGCGAACAGGCCCGCCGCCGGATGGAACGGGCCCTTGCCGAGCTTCACATCGGCGGGGTGGAGACGGGCGCCGGGCTCGCGCTCGATGTCCTGCGGGATCCGCGCTTCATCGCCGGCGATTACGACACCGGCCTCCTCGGGGACTTCCAGCCCGGGCCCGGCGCCGAAGGGCTCGAGGAGGCCGCCGCGGTGGTCGCCGCCCTGCACCGCCGGCATGTCGCCGCCCGCAAGGCCCTCGAAGGCGCCCGAAACGGGGCCCGCGGCGGCGGGCTTTCCCCCTGGGTGGCCCTCGGCCGCCGCCGCAACCTCTCCCAGGGACGCAGGCCGTGAAGTACGTGGTCCATTCCGCATCCGGCCGTCCCTTCGAGGTCGAAGTCGAAAGTCTAGGGGAAACCCGTTACCGGGTGCGCCTGGGAGATCGAGAAATCCAAGCGGAATTCCGGGACGTGGACCGCCTTGGACAGTATGCCGCCCGGCTGGATGGCCGCAGTTTCGCCGTCTCCATCGAGGAGCACCAAGGAGCCGAACTGGCCGTCCACATCGCGGGGGAGAGCTTCCGCATGCGGGCTCTGGACGAACGCGAGCGTGCGGCGACCAAGATCGGCGGCCCACGCAGGAAGCAGGGTGAGACCCTGACCGCCAGCATGCCGGGGGTCATCGTGCGCGTTCTCGCCCAGGCCGGGGACGTCCTCCAGGCGGGTCAGCCGGCGGTCGTCTTCGAGGCGATGAAGATGCAGAACGAGATTCCCGCACCGCACGGGGGAAAGGTTCGCGAAGTTCTCGTCCGGGAGGGGCAGACGGTGAAAGCGGGTCAGCCGCTGGTTCTTCTGGCTGAACTTCCCCCTGAGCCCGCCGACCCCTGAAACGGGTCAGCCTCCGTCCCCGTCTCCCTCTCCTGCCCCGGCCCCATTCTGGTCGGGATTCGAGGGCCGACCCACGCCAGCCTTCCGGAAGGTGCGGATCTCCCGGCGAAGGGCCTTTTCAACCTGCTTCCGGGCGCGCGATTCTTGCGAGGTCTGCACAAGCTCCAGCGCCTTTTTCAGATCGGCCAGCCCCTGGTCCGCAAGGCCCATTTCCCCTTCCACGAGGCCGCGCGCACGCAGCAGGTCGAAACTCTCCGGGCTGTCGGCCAGGGCCTTGTTGAGGAAATCCACGGCTTCCTGGTACTTCGCGAGGGAAGCGGCCTGGCGCCCCTCGGGCGTGCGGGCGGAAGGATCCATCTGGGCATCGAGCTCACCGGCCTCCAGGGCCCGCGCCTCGAGCCGATAGAGCCGGGCCTTGTCGGAGATCAGGCTGGTCGTGGGAGATCCGCCATGAATCTTGAGGCGCCGTTCCGACTCCTCCAGCCAGTGGAGGCCGGCCTGGATGTCTGGAACGTCAAGGGCCGCAGTGAGGGCCGTGCGGGCAAGCGGCAGGCTTTCCGAACGGATCTCGGCGGCATGGGCGAAAGCTTTCAGGGCCTTGTCCTTCTCCTTGTTCTCCTTGTGGGCGGAACCCAGCCATTTCAAGGCTTCCAGGTTGTCGGGATCCTCCTTGAGGATTTCCTGGCAGAGGGAGATCGCCCGGGGAAACTCCTGGTCGACAATCGCGATCTGGGCAAGAACCGCCAGGGAGACGATCCGGCGCGGATGCCCGGTCCCGAAGCGCAGGGCGTCTTCGGCCTTGGCGCGGGCGTCCTGTTTGAGAAGGCGGGCCTTCTCCTTGTCGCCGGCTTGGATCGCCTGGTCGTACTGTCCCAGGATGGCCTCCGGAAGCATCAGCATGGCTTCCAGCCTGGCGGAGTTGGAAACCCCGGGGAGGCTGATGACTCTCTGATAACGCTCCACGGCCTGGTCCACCTGCCCGTCCGTCACCGCCCATCCTGCCGCACCGAGCTGGGCGCGTTCGAAATCACCCTTCTGGCCGGGGGGGATCTTGTCAACTTCCTTGTAGGCTTCTTCCTTGCGTCCCACGCTGCGCAAGTACTTCGACCAGATGAGGATCTTGGCATTGCGCGCGGCCCCGCGCTCTGCTTTCTTCAGAAGGCCTTCTGCACGGTCGACATCCCCCATGGCGAGGTGGATTTCCCCGCGGTAGAGATCGAGCCAGCTGCTGCCGCCCCGTTCCTCCGCCAGCGGCACCAGTTCAGAAAGTTTCTGCAAGGCAGTGGGAAGGTCGCCGAGCATCTGGCCGAAGACGCTCCGAATCTCGAAGACCACCTGGGCGAACAGAGGACTCTCTCCGCCGAAATCGTCGAACGCGATGCTGGCCGCTTGGACGCGATGCAAAGCCCCCAGACGGATCTGGTCCTGGTCCTTGTTCTTCTGGCCCTGGTCGATGAGCAGGGTGGCGAGGAATTCCTGGCCCTGGAAGTTGTCGGGATAGATCTCCAGCGACTGGTCCATGAAATCCCGGGCGCCTTCGATGTCCGAGAAGCGGCTGCTGACCCGCACGGCCTGGAGGAAGGCCGACCGGGCGCTCTGAGGCTGCCCTGCGGCGGTGGCTTCCTCCCGCATGGCGTCGAGGTAGGTTTCCGAATCGGACCAGTTTCCATCCCGCTTCCAGTCCAGGCCCAGGCCCGGCAGGGCCAGGACCACGGCCACGGCGACGGGAACAAGCTTTCGGGCTGGCGCGAGGGCCTGGAAGAGTCCGACCACCGCGAGAGCCCCTCCGACCAGGGGCAGGACCAGGAACCTGTCGCTGAAGGGGGCCTCGTTGAGAACCACCAGGTTCGAGGGAAGCAGGAAGAAGGCGTCGGCGAGAAGGGCTCCGAAGAGGACCAGCGGCGCGCGCCTGCGAAGCAGGAGCCCGGCCACGATGGGAAGGACCAGGCCGGCCATGCCGAGGAGGGCGGTCTTGTCCCACCCCGGCGGGATCACGAAGGAAGCGGAGTCGAGCGTCAGAGGGTGGGGAAAGAGAAGGAAGTGCCACAACCGCCCAAAACCGGCCAGACCGAGGGAAAGCTGGTCGGAAAGAGTGCTGCCGGGAATCAACAAAGGGTTCAGCAATCCCATTCCATGGGAGGCCACCGGCTGCTGGCCGCCCACGAATTTCTGGCGCAGGACGAGGAAGAGTGCCAAGCCTGCCAAGGAGACGAGATAGAAGGGGAACCGGCGGCGAAGACGGGAACCCAGTCCGCCTTCTTCCGTGCGAAGAAGCGCGTCAACCAGGAACGCGGCCAGAAGCGCCCCCGCGGCGAACTCGTGCGCGAAGAGGGCCAGGGCGGCAAGAAGCCCGCCGCCGACAAGCCCGCCGGCCCGCGAAGCGCGGGCGTGGAGCCGGAGCCCCAGGAAGGCGAGCAGACCTGCCAGGAGGATGCCGCGATAGGCCACGTCCGCCACCGCTTCGGTCATGGCGGGATGAATGGCGAGGAGAAGACCCGCCGCCAGGGCGGTCAGAGGCTCTCCCGTCCACGCGAGAACCAGGGCGGTGGCCGCCGCGATCATGCCGGCGAACAACAACAGGCTCACGAGGTGGTAGGGCTGGACGCCCTTGTAACCATCGAAGCTTCCGTCGCCGTTGGAATCGAAAGTCTGCGGGATGCCGTTCAGGTTGACTTGGAGACCGAGAAGTAGCGAGGTCAGCGGGCGCCAGGTCCGGTTGAGCCTCGCGGGGGGGTCGCTGCCCCAGTAGTTTTCCGTGAGGAGGGTTCCGATGTTGGGGGCGAGCCCCTCCTGCTGGATCCGCGGATAGGTTCCAGCGAAACCGCCCAGGAGGCTTGCTCCCCGCCCGCTCAGCCCGTTCCCCGCAATGGGGGCCAGGGCGGCGATGCCGACGATGGTGGCCAGCAGGACGGCCTGCCAGGCCGAAAAGCGCGAAGTGGAGGATGCGGTGGAGGCGCTCATCGGGGGGCGTTCGATTTCAAGGGGGCGATGTGGGACCGGAAGGCGGGGGGGATTGCAAGCCTCATTCCCGGGTCGAGGATGCGGATGGCGGTCCCGGCCGGAATCCCCGGCCGGTGCGATTCCCCCTTTCCGGAAGCATGGGGGAACCGGGCGAGAACCCGTTCCACTTCGCTCCAGTCATCCTGGGGATCCTCCATCCGGTGGTAGGAGACGATGCGAAGAAGCTGCATCCCCTCTACGGTGAAGAAGGGCCCCTGGATCGTCCCGACCTTTCCGCTGTGGGCGGCACGTACCAGGCCGGGCCGTCCCCCGCGGCGTGCCACGCGGAACGGGCCGCCATCGGGAGCCAGCGGATCTTCGTCACCGAACATGCGGGCAACCTTTTCCATCGGTGCTCCCGCGGCCAGCCGCTGGCGCGCTTCGTCCAGCCGGGCCCTCATCGCATCCAGGGAATCGCGGTTGGCGGCCTCGGCCGCCTTGATGGGAACGAGGGCCGCAAGGGCGTCGCGCAGATCGATGTCGACCGAGGCCCGCCGGAAAGTCCGGAACCAGGCCACCCAGGCGTTCAACTCTCCGGTCGTGATCGGGATCCCGTCCACTTCGAGTACGGGGCGATCGGTCTCGAAGGGAGCGATGAGACTGGGGGGGGCTGGGCGAGGGCCGCTGGCCTCTTCCCCTCCGGCCGCAGCATCGCCGCCCAGAACGCGGGGAACGGGGGTTGCCTGGGGGTGTGCGGGAGCCCTTGCGGGGCTGGGGGAGGCCGGGCTGGAGGTCTTCCCGGCAGGGAGTTCAAGGGTGGGAACCGGGCCCCGATGCCGCTTGTGGGCTGCGGAAACCCCTTTTTCAACCGGCCCCTGACAGGAGGGGCAGGCCGGGCAGGGGAGGAGGAAGGGAGAGAGGGAAACCAGGATCCAGATCATGGGCGCAGGGAGCCGGGAGGAGGGGAAAGTCTACCCCCCCGATCGGTCTTCAAAGGCCTGGGTTGTCAGAGAGGCGGGCGGCCTTGGCGGAAGAACTCGTCCAGACTTCCCCGGAACTGCTCCAGGTCCTCTTCCCTGCGTGTGGGGGGCGCCGTTGGAGCGTCGGGTTGCCGGCGCTGGTGCCAGCCAGCGCCCGCAAAGGCGCGGCGCACCACAACCCCCACCGGAAGGACCGGGAACTGGCCGGTTCTGAGGACCACCTGGATGATCTCCATGCGCCCCATGCCCCAGAGATAGAGCGAGAAGACCAGACCCAGGAGAGGGGAGTCCGCCAGGAAGAAAGCCGCCAGCAGAGCGAGGTTCAGCCATCCCCCGATGCGGACGGCGGCCCGGGTGGCGTCCGCGAGGGGCGCACTCCGGGCCAGGAAGGAGCGCAAGGCCCGGCCGCCGTCGAGGGGGAAGACCGGAATGAGATTGCCGGCCCCGAGAACGAGGTTCACCCAGGCCACCAGGAAGGCCAGGGGCCCCGGCAGGATGTAGAAAAGACCTCCCAAGATCAGGTTGACGAGCGGGCCGGCCAGGGCGATGGCTCCCTCCAAGCCGGGCCGGTCGCTCAACCCCTCCATGCGCGCCATGCCGCCCAGGGGCCAGATGGTGATGTCGAGCACCTTGACCCGCAGGCGGCGGGCCACCAGGGCGTGCCCCAGCTCGTGGGCTAGCAGGGAGACCGCGAGCACCAGGAGGACCGAAAGCGTCCAGAGAACGCCGGGCGTTCCTCCGCGCCCGCCGGCCAGAAGCAGCACCATGGCCGTCAGGACCACCACCGCCGGCATGATCAGGATGGGAATCCCGAACAGCCGGCCGGCGAGCCGCGGTCGGAAGAGGAAGCTCAGCGTGTCCACGATCAACCCCCGCCAGAGGGGGAGCAGGGGGCCTTGGAGAAACGGAGACGGACGAGGGTGCCGGCCGCCTTGAAGATTTCCGCACGGCTGATCTTGCTCTTCCCCAGGCGCCGGTCCTCGAAAACGATCGGCGTCTCCTCGCAGCGGAAACCGCAAGCGGCCACCCTCCAGAGGGTCTCTTCGAGAAAGGAATAGCCCTCCGCGCGGATGGAATCGGGTTCGATGGCCCGCAGCACCCGAGCGCGGTAGGCCCGGAAGCCGGCGGTGGCATCGCGGACGGGAAGGCGCAGGAGCATTCGGGAAAGGAGATTGGCGCCGTGGGAGAGGAGCCGCCGGTGGAGCGGCCAGTTGCGGATTCCGCCCCCGGGGACGTAGCGGGAACCGATGCCGAGGTCGGCCCCGTGGCGGACCAGATCGAGGACCGCGGGGAGGTGGCGGGGGTGATGGGAGAGGTCGGCGTCCATGGTGACGATGGGATCGAAGCCCCGTTCCAGCCCCCAGTGCCAGCCGGCCCGATAAGCCGTGCCGAGTCCCAGCTTGGCTTCGCGCGCCAGCAGGTGGAGGTCGGGCGCACCTTGTTCCCGCACCCATGCGCCGGTCCCGTCTGGAGAGGCGTCATCCACGACGAGAATCTGCACATCCTTCACCGCGGCCCGGATTCCTTCCAGGAGGAGGGGGAGGTTGTCGATCTCGTTGTAGGTGGGAAGGACGACAAGAGGCCGCCAGATGGGCATGCGGGGCGTCCGGATACCGGATTCTATATCCTCTGGCCGTGTCGACCCGTTTCCTTTTCGGCCGGACGCTCCAGGTCATGGGCATGGCTGTGGTCCTGGTCGGGCTTTCCTTGAGCATCAGCCTCGGTTTCCAGGACGAGGGCTCCAAAACCATGGGCTGGGAGCTGGCCGGGCTGGTTGGGGGGGGGCTCCTTTTCTACCTCGGACGCCTGCTCCAGCGGAGCGGCGAAGGCTGATCCGGGCGGAACCCCCGCAGGTCAGCCGCGGACCGGCGCGGTCTTCTTGCGGTCCTTCTGGCCCAGGATCCGCTTCCTCAGCCGGAGCGAGGCCGGAGTGATCTCCAGGAGTTCGTCCTCCTCCAGGTACTCCAGGCACCCCTCCAGGCTCAAGGGCCGTGCGGCCCGGATCTTTTCGTCCACGTCCTTGGTGGAGGAGCGCATGTTGGAGAGTTTTCGTCCCCGGACCACGTTGAGGACCATGTCAGCGTCCTTGTTGTTCTCGCCGACGATCATCCCTGCGTAGACCTCTTCGCCCGGGGTGACGAAGAAGTTCCCACGGTCCTCAAGGCTGCGAAGCGCATAGGCGGTGGCCTTGCCCTGGTCGCTGGCGATCAGCACCCCGTTGCGGCGCGTCGGGAGCGGGCCCTGGTAGGGGGTGAACCCGCACGGAAGCGATTCCACAACCCCTTCCCCGCGAGTGAGGCGCAAGATCTGGGTGCGGGCGCCGAGCAGGCCGCGGGTGGGGATGGTCATATGGAGAACCGCGCGGTTGCCGTTCCTGACCATGTCGGAAATGCGCGCACCGCGCTGGCCGAAGTACTCGATCACCCGGCCGGACTGGGTTTCGGGCACCTCCACGCGGACCTTTTCAAGAGGTTCGTGCTTCCTTCCCTCGATTTCCTGGAAGAGGACCTTGGGGCGGCCCACGGCCATCTCGAAACCTTCCCGGCGCATGGTCTCGAGAAGAATGCCGAGATGGAGGACGCCCCGCCCTGAGATCTTCCACCCCTCCGCTCCGAATTCGACCTTCAGGGCCGGATCGGAAAGTCCCGCCCGGCGCAGGCGCTCCTGGACCTTGCGGGCCGTGACGTTTTCGCCCTCCCGGCCCGCGAAGGGGCTTTCGTTGATGCGGACCTCCATCTCGATGGTGGGCTTCTCCACTTGGATGGGGGGCAGGGCCTGGAGGTGGTCTGGATGGCACAGGGTGTCGCCCAGGTTGATCTCCTCCATCCCCGCCACCACGGCAATATCTCCCGGGCCGACCGACTCGGCAGGGACCCGTTCCATGCCGTCGAAACTGTAGATTTCCTTGATCCTCCCCGCGATCGGCGGGCCATCCGCCCGCATGAGGGTCACTTCCATCCCGCGCTGCAAGCGTCCCCGCTTGACGCGGCCGATGCCCATTTTCCCGGTATAGGCGTCCCAGTCGAGCGTGCTGACCTGGAAAACGAGCGGACCGTCTTCGCAGGCCGGGGCCGGGACGTCCCGGAGGATCCGGTCGAGGAGGGGAGCCATGCCGGACTCCCCGGGATCGGGCTGGGCGGCGGCCCACCCTTCGCGGGCGGAGGCGAAGAGGACCGGGAAATCGATCGCCAGGTCCTCGGCCCCAAGATCGACCAGCAGATCGAACATCTCGTCCAGGACCGCCCGGGGCCGCGCGTCGCGACGGTCCATCTTGTTGACCACAATGAGCAGGCTCAGACGGTTCTGGAGGGCTTTCTCGAGCACGAAGCGGGTCTGGGCGCGCGGGCCTTCGAAGGCGTCCACCACCACCAGGGCGCCGTCGGCCATGGTGAGGATCCGCTCCACCTGGCCCCCGAAATCCGCGTGGCCGGGGGTGTCGATCAGGTTGATGCGGACCCCTTTCCAGGTCAGGGAGGCGTTCTTGGAGAAGATGGTGATCCCCCGCTCCCGCTCGAGGTCGTTGCGGTCGAGGATGCGTTCCGCCCCCTCCTGGCGGGTTCCGAGAAGGCCCGATTCGCGGAACAGGGCATCCACCAGGGTGGTCTTGCCGTGGTCCACGTGGGCGATGATGGCGACGTTGCGGAGGGCTTTTTCCAACGAGAAAGGCCGGGGCAAAGGGGGGGGATTCTAACCGGTCCCCTTCCTGGGCGCCTCCCGGCAGGCCCCGGGCCTCCGGGACGGGTGGAAGGACAGGGGCGTTTTTGGGAACATTCCGGCCCCCTCCCCTGGTCCCCCCCTCCTTCGGGACCAGGCCGGGAAGCCATGCGTTTCCTCCCCCTCCTTCTGGCGGCCGCCCTGCCGGCCTCCATTCTGTCCGGGCAGGAGTCGTCCAAGCCCGCCGGTTCCTCCGCCCCCGAGGCTCAAGCCGCGGAGGACGTGCTCCATCCGGTGATCTTCGATTCGTTCCTCGAAAAACTGGAACTGGGCGGGGCCCTGCGGGCGCGGGGGGAACTTCGCGATCCGCGCGGCCCGGTCACGGGACTGGGGACCTCAACGCTGGGCACCGGACGGGCGCGGATCCACGTGCTCGCCAAGGTGGATCCGTTCCTCTCGGGTTACTTCGAGTTCCAGGAAGTCGTTTCCAATCTCGGGAACCGGTCCCGCAACCAGGTTCACCAGGCCTATCTGCGGGCCGAACGGCTGCTGGGCGACTACACCCTGCAGGCCGGACGCTTCGAACTCTTCAAAGGAGAGGGGCGGCTGGTCGCCCCGGACGACTGGCTGTTGACGCCCAACACCTTCGACGGGGTCTCCTTCGAGGGGGAATTCGGCCGCGATTTTCTCGACCTGAGCGCCTGGGTGACGCAGGCGCCCGCCGGACAGGGCGGTTTCTCCAACTCGACCGACTTCCAGGGCATCTACGGTGCCTGGAAACCCAGCCACGATTTCGGCCTGGATACCTACGTTCTTCGCCAGAACGACGGAAACCTGCAACTCGACATGTTCACCAACGGGATTCGGCTGTATGGGGAGACCTCCGATTCCATCCAGTGGGGCCTCGAAGGGGCTGTCCAGACGGGTACCCGCGGCCGCCGGCAGGGCTCCGGCTATGCGGTCATCGGCCAGGCTTCCGTTCCCCTCGAGGGGGGCCACCACATCGGCTTCGAATACGCCTTCGCCAGCGGCGACGATCCTGCGAAGGACAACAAATCGGAGACCTTCATCGCTCCCTACCCGGATGCGCACCGTTTCTACGGCCTGGCCGACATGGTTTCCTTTTCCAACCTGACCGACCTCGCCCTGCGCTACTGGCTGGTCTGGAACGAACGCTGGACCATGCATCTCGACCTGCACGACTTCACCCGGGACAAGATCTCCGACCGGATCTACACCGGTCCCGGCGGCGCGGGGATCCGGGCCACCGGCTTCCGCAGCATCGGCAGAGAGGTGGATGCCTTCCTTACCGGGCGCATCTCCTCCAACTACTCCATCGACCTTGGCGGAGCCTACTTCATCCCTGGAAACGGCATCCGCCTCAACGACGATCAGATCTGGCTCTTCATCCAGGTGGAGATCCGATTCTGACCTAGTCCTCCCTGAACCAGGCGTTAACCAACAACCATCCATGTCTGCCCCCCTCGCAAGTCTGCTGGCCCTGCTTCTCCTTCCGGCCGCCCTCCCGGCCCAGGAAGACCTCACCAAGCCTCCCCAGGAGGCCATCACCCGCAAGCCCGCCACCGCGCCCTTCCGGCCCTCCGCGGACGAGCCCTTCCGCAAGGGCGGCGTGGTCACCACCGCGGCCGGAATCGACAAGCTCGAACTCGGCGGCCAGATCCGGCTGCGGGCCGAGACCCGGGATGTCGCCCCTCCGGTGAAGGGCGCCCCCTCCATGAGCACCCAGCTCGGGCGCTTCCGGCTTCACCTCGACACCCAGGTGGACGAGATGGTGGGGGGATACCTGGAGCTCCAGGAAAGTGTCTCCTCCCTGGGCAATGCATCCACCAACTCCCTTCACCAGGCCTACATCCATCTGGACGACCTGATGGGCCAGTTCGAATTGCAGGGCGGGCGGATGGAACTGCTCTACGGCCTGCAGCGCATGATCTCTCCGCTCGACTGGTCCAACTTCGGCCGCTCCTGGGACGGCGGCCGGGTGATCTGGCGGCGGGGCGACGTCCAGGTGGACGCCTTCATCACCCAGCCCGTGGTGGGCCAGGGGGCTCCGGCCAAGCAGAACAACAACGATTTCCGCGGCGTTTACGGCCAGTGGAAAGGCGATCCGGTCAAGGTGGACGTTTACGCTCTCAATCGGCGGGTCCCCATGTTGGGCTTCGACGACTACACCATCGGAGCCCTGGTGCAGGGCTCGCAGGACCGCTTCACCTGGAACGTCGAGGGCGCCACCCAGACCGGGGACCACGGCCCAAAAAGTGCGGGCGGGTATGCCCTTGCGAGCGCGGTGGACATCCACTTGGAGGGCGGTTACACGCTCGGCGTGGGCTACGACATGGCCTCCGGAGACTCCAATCCCAAGGACGGCAACGACGACACCTTCCGGCGCCTCTTCAACTTCGATCATGCCCACCAGGGGATCGCCGACATCGTCGTCTGGCAGAATCTGGAGGACCTCTTCATCCGTGGTTCGGTGCAGTTGAATCCCGACTGGAACGCGGATCTGGCCCTCCACAAGCTCTCCTTGGCGGAAACCAACGATGCCCTGTTCACCGGTCTGGGTGCCGCCGGAGCAGTGGCCTCCGGCGGGAGCAGTTCCATCGGCACCGAGGTGGATGCCGGAGTCAAGGGGAAGCTCGGCAAGAACTTCGGGCTCTACATAGGCGGAGCGGGGTTCTTTGCCGGCAACGGCATCCGCAATTCCGACGACCAGTTCTGGTTCTTCATCCAGGGCCAGCTCGACTTCTGATCCGGAGCGGCCCTTCGCCGGCTCGTCAGCGCCCCGTGGGGGGAGGCAGGGCCTGGATCAGGCGCCGGACGGTCTCGATCTTCCCGAGGAGCGGCTCCAGGGCCGGCCCCGGGTCCCGGCCGGCGGCCCCCGCCGCCGCGACCTCCGGAAACCACGAACCCGCGTACCCGTGGGTTCCCCAAAGGAGGCAGTGCCCCCCGGGTTCCACGGGCACGAAGAGCCGCAGGAAGCGTTCGGGGTGCGGGGGGGGCGTGCTCCGTTCCGCAACGGCCCGGGCGAGATCGGCGAGCGCCTGGACCAGCCGGGCGGAATCCGGGGCTTCCAGTGCCAGATCCTTGGCCGCGTCCCGGGCCCGGGCTACCCAGTCCGCAAGGCCGTCCAGCCGGGTGCCGGAACGGGAGAGTTCGGCGGTCATGCGGACCGCCAGACGGGCTGCACGCTGATGCAGGCGGTACCCGGGATCGAGGAAGTGTTCCACGGCGAAAGGCGTGTCGAAGGCGGAGTGATAGGTCCCGTTTCCCCCGTGAAAACCGAAGCCCAGGACCTCCTGCCCCGCCAGTTCGAGGAAGGGAACGTGGTCCGAGCCCCCGCCGGGAGTGCCGAGGTCCTCGGGAGGCGTGATGTGCTCGGCCAGGCAGACGCGTCGAAGGAGGCTTGCCGCTCCCGGCGTGGCGAAGCCCCCGAACTCCGGTCCGCTCGCCACGACGTCAAGGTTGAGGTAGGCCACGCCCTTGTCGAGAAGTTCGCTGCGGTGTTCCTCCACCCATTCGTGCGAGCCGACCAGACCCCACTCCTCGCCGTCCCAGGTCGCGAAGATGAGGGTCCGCTCCGGCCGCCAGCCGCGGGCCAGGGCCAAGCCGACGATGCGGGCGGTCTCGAGCAGGACGGCACAACCGCCGCCGTTGTCCACCGCTCCGAAACCCCAAGAGTCCCTGTGGGCGCCGAGAACGATCCACTCGTCGGGGCGGGTGGCGCCTTCCACCCGCCCCAGGACGTCCTGGATCTGAACCGGAGCGGGGTCGAGAACCACTTTCAGGTCCACGCGGGCCTCCAGGGAACCGGGCTTCTCCGGCCGGCCCGCGGCCCCGAACATCCGGCTGGCGTTCTCCCAGGAGATGGGCAGGCTCGGGATCACCGGCAGGTTCTTCATCTTGCTGCGCGGCAGCCGCGGGGCGCCCTCGACGGAGGCCCAGCCCGGCGTTGCAGGGTCGCCTTCCCCATTGAAGATGCTGCCGCGCTGGATGCCGCTGGGAGGACGCCAGGGACCCTCGGGAAGGACCTTCCCCTTGGGGGCGCCGTCGTCCTCCGCGTCGGTGTAGAGAAGCGCGGCGGCGAAGCCCGCGTCGGCGGCGTTCTGCACCTTCCGGCCCCGGTAGAGGCCTCCGTAGCGGATGAGGGCTACGGCCCCGGCGAGCCTGTCGCCGAATTCCTTCTTCAGGGCCTGGCATTCCTTGCGGGTGCCCTTCCCCGCGAAGAACACCGCCCCGAAAACGGCGCCGGGTGCGGAAAACGCATTCATCGGCGGGAGCTGATCGCGCAGCGAACGGGGATCTTCCGGATAGCCCGTTTCGTGCAGGTCGAGTTCGGAACGGGTTCCGTCGGGAAGGAGAAGGGCAAGGCGCTGTTCCGTCTGGCGAGGGAGGAAAACCTGGTAGACCGCGCGTTCCACTTTCAGACCGGCCTGTTCGAAGACCATGGCGGCGTAGTCGGCCGCGAAGCGGGAGCGGGGATCTCCGGCCAGGCGCGGTCTCCGGCAAAGGGCCTCGAGCGTGCGGCCCAGCCGCGGCGCGGAAACTTCGGCGGGATCGGGCCCAGCTTGGGGGAGCGGAACCCAGAGGAGAAGAGAAAGGAGGGCCAGCATGCTGGAGAAGGAGGATACCCCTTCGAGTTGCGGAAAAGAGGGTTTTCCCAACCGGGAAAGGCGGCATAGAGTGGTCCCTCCCCGCCTCCCAAGGCCCCGATGTTTCCCTCCCCGCCCGCCTTCCTCGCTGTCGACTGGAATGGAACCGTGGTGCCCTGCTTCGGCCGGCCGCCGTATCCCGGCGCTCTGGAAGCCCTGGCCCGCTTTCGCGACCGCGGCGGGACCGTCATCGTGGTCAGTTTCGCCTCCCAGGTCCTGATCGAGGCCGAGGTGGCCCGGGTGGGACTGGGCGTCGAGGAGATCATCGGCTGCACCGACAAGGCGGAAGCCTTCAGCCTGCTCCACAGCCGCCTGGGAACGGGCTGGGTGCTCGGGGATCAGCCGGCCGATCTTCGCGCCGCCCGCAACGCCGCTCTCCCCTTCTTCCAGGCCTGTCTCGAGGGCCAGACGATGTTCGACGGGGTGGCGGGAACCTTCCAGAGCTGGCCGGAGGTCGAGACCCTGCTGATGGGGGCCCTCGGGCCTACCCTGCCGGGGGTCTGACCTCGACGGTCCGGCTGCGCGAGGATCCGCCGGGATCCTTCTTGGGGGGCGGAGCGGAAGAGGAGCGGCGGCTGCGATCCGGCGGTTCCAGGGTGGCCCGGCCGGGTTCGGGCTGGAGAATCGGGTTGGAACCCGCACGCGCAACGAGTTTCTTCTTTGAGAAGCGGGGGAAGAGCCCGCTGAGTGCCTTGATGTCCACGCAGGTCTTCGCGCCCACACCGCAGTCGCCGCAGGCCTCGGTCTGGCAATGGGGCGTGAAGCCGGACTGCCGCGCCTTGTCCCACTCCTGCACCAGGTAGGAACGCCGGACGCCGAGATCGAGATGGTCCCAGGGGAGACGCTCCCAGAGGGGCCGCTCGCGGAAGGCGGTCTCCTCGGGGCCCAGGCCGGTCTCCTTCCAGGCCCGTTCCCAGGCGGCGAGATCGAGATGCTCGCTCCAGGCGTCGAAGCGGGCTCCCCCTCGCCAGGCCGCCTCGATCACCGCGCCGGCGCGGCGGTCGGCCCGGCTCAAGAATCCTTCGACAAGCGTGCCCCCGCCGGCGTGGCAGCGCAGCCGCACCGCGCGCACTTTCCGGATGTCGTGCAGGAACGCCTGGGTGGCAGCCACCTCTTCGGGGCGCATCTGGGCGTGCCACTGGAAGGGGGTCAGGGGCTTGGGCACGAAGGTGGAGACGGAAACGTTTACCTGGCCGGGTCCGCCCTGGCCCGCCTCGCGGCGCAGGAGCGAGCAGCGTTCCGCCATGGCCACGATCCCCGCCACGTCGGCTTCGGTCTCCCCGGGGATCCCCACCATGAAATAGAGCTTCATGTGGCGGAATCCGTGCTTCCAGGCCTGCTCCGCGCCTTCGAAGAGATCCCGGTCGCGGATGCCCTTGTTGACGATGCGGCGCAGGCGGTCGGTGGCGACCTCGGGAGCCAGGGTCAGACCGTGGCGGCGCACGTCGGTCGAACGCCCGACCAGCCCGGAGACCTGCTCGTTCACCCGCAAGGAAGGCAGCGACACGCTGACCTGGAGACCCTGGAAAGCCGCCGAAAGCTCGTCAAGGATGCTGCCGAGGCCGGGGTGGTCGCTCGAGGAGAGCGAGGTGAGCCCGATCTCGTTCAGGCCGGTGTTGCGGTAAGTCTCCTCGGCCAGCCGGCGGATCGTCTTCCCGCTGCGGAAACGCTGGGGGCGCTTCTCGTAGCCGGCCTGACAGAAGCGGCAGCCCTGCACGCAGCCGCGCATGATCTCGATCGAGATCCGGTCGTGGATCGTGCGGATGTGGGGCACGACGGGCCGGGTGGGGTAGGGGGCGTTCTCCAGGTCGTAGACCAGGGCCCGGCGCGAGGGCCGCACCCCGTCGCGGGGCTCCATGGCGGCGAGCGCCGCGCCCTCGAAGCGGGGTTGCCATAGGGAAGGCGCATAGAGGAAGGGGCAGCGTTCCGCGACGGCCCGGATCCGGTCGCCGCGGCGGCGATGGCGGGCCCGCTCCTCGACGAGGACCCGGCTGAACTCCACCACGGCCTCCTCGCCGTCTCCCAGAAAGAAGAAGTCGAAGAAGTCGGCCAGCGGTTCGGGGTTGAGGGTTCCGGCGCCGCCGGCCACGACCAGCGGGTCGTCCTCCCCGCGCTCCGCGGCCTGCAGCGGGATCCCCCCGAGGTCGAAGCAGGTCAAGATGTTGGTGTAGGAGAGTTCGGTCTGCAGCGTGATCCCGACCACGTCCAGGGCCCCCAGCGGGGTGCGGGATTCGAGCGTGGTCAGCGGCCAGGCCTTGCGGCGCAGGAGGGCCTCCATGTCGGGCCAGGGACAGAAGCAGCGCTCGGCCCAGAGGCCGGGCTGCTGGTTGAGGACGTGGTAGAGGATCCGCAGCCCCTGGTGGGCCATCCCCACCTCGTAGACGTCGGGATAGAGAAGCGCCCAGCGGAGGACGGGTTTCCCGGGGTCTTTTTGAGCCTGATGGAGCTCTCCTCCCAGGTACCGGGCGGGAACCCGCACCCCAAGGAGCAGATCCTCATACTCGGCGGCGGAAAAGGAGGTTCGGGGGTGGCGGGCCATGGGCGGGCGGCTCTTCCGTGGTTGACACTCTCCGTCGGCCAGGGATAGACTACCCGGTCGCCTTCGGGGGATCCGATTACCATGGACCTTTCTCTTCCTCAGCGCCTCCAGCGGTTCATCCAGGGCTCCTTCTCGCGGACCGTCCTGCTCCAGAAGCGGGTCCGGCTGCTTGTCCGCGGGGATGCACCCCTCTTCGACGCCGAACTTGAGCACATGGACAACCCCGTCGAGATCGCCCTCACCGAAGTTGAACGCGGCCTGGTCGACCTGGTTCCCGACGAGGAACCCGAGCGGCCCACCCTGCGTTGACCCTCCTTCCCGGGCGGGGTTCGCCGCCTCGCTCCTCGAAGAGGGGCGGTCTCAAGCCGAGCGGGGCTTGCGCCCTTTTTTGCGCGGCGTTTCCGCCGCCTGGAGCTGGCGCAGGCACTCCCGCAAGGTGGTCCGGAGGTTGACGAACCCCTGGTAGTTGCAGGTGATGCAGGGCTTTTGGCCGGCCTGATTGCAGATGTCCCGGGCCACGCGGGTGAAAGTGGTCCGGTTCCAGTGGAGGATCACCAGGGCGTCGAAACGGGACTGCATGTCGGTTTTCAAGAGGTTGATCTTCTGGTGCCAGCTCGAATAGTCGGCCAGGCGCCAGGTGTTCTGAAAGCCGATCACCTGGGCAAATTCCTCCAGCTTTTCCCGATGTCGGAACTGGGGCTCGCCGCCTCCCACGACGAGGATCCGAAAAGGACGCCTGCCGTCGGCAGCCCGCGCCTCGAGCGCCTGGGCCAGCTCCTGTTCTTCCTTTTGCAGCGGGCGGCCCCGGAAGGAGGGAATGTCCTCTTCCGGAAGGGTCAGGAAATGGTCGTTGTCCTTCTGGATTTCGCGGAGGTCTTCGATCTCTTCCTCGCGGATGAGGAACTTCTTCTTCAAGAGGCTGTGGTCGTGGCGCAGCCTTGCGAGCTTCTTCTTCAATTCGCCTTCCCGCTGGGTGGGTTCGGCGGCCTGTTCCAATTCCCGCTTCCAGCCGGCCGCCATGCGCCGTTCCTCCTCGGTTCCCGCCCGGGCTCGGCCGGCTTCGCGGCGGGCCTCGTCCCGCTCCTCGCGGGTTTTCCCGATCTCTTTCTGGAGTCGGGCGAGTTTGCGCCGTTCGGCCCGCAGATCCTTCTGAAGCTGGCGTTTCTCCCGGCGCAGGGAATCCACCTGCCCGTCGGAAACCGCGGGAGAGGGGGCCGGCGGGGGAGAAGCGGCTTGCCGGGGTGCAGGAAGGTCGGGATCCTGTGCCTTTCCAAGAAAGGGGCGCCAGGCCAGAATCCAGCTCTCCGCCTGCTTCCACTCCGGCTCCCCGCCTGCCAGGGCTTCCCGCAGGGCAGCCAGGAGGCGTTCTTCCCGCAGCCAGGCCCCCGAGGACTTCTTCAAAAAGGTCTTGGGAGGCGGCTCTTCCTCCGGCAGCGAATCGGCGACGGCCCGGGCCAGCGGGCGGCCGAGAGCGGGGCGCTCCTGAAGGCACCGGGCAAGCTCGAGGGCCGGGCCCCCGCGGACCGGGCGATGCCCCGGGATCTTCCTCAGCAGTCCCAGGCAGGTGGATGGGGAGAGGAGGACTTCCAACAGGCAGGCAAGGGTTTCCGGCTTGCGCGCCAGATAGAAGAGCGCCGATTCGATCCTTCTCGAAAGGGCCGGCACCTGGGAGTCGGTCATCTGTCGGGAGTAGCATACCCGGTCCGCGGGCCGAGCCCGCCGATGCCGCCGCAGGACCCGCCGCCAGGGAGATCGAGGGAGTGTTCCAGCCGAAGACCATCATCGAACCGTTCCGGGTCAAGGTGGTGGAGCCTTTGCCGCGGCCCACCCGGGCCCGGCGGGCCGCCGCCCTGAAACGGTCCCGTTTCAATCTGTTCGGAGTGCATGCGGAGGAAGTGATCATCGATCTGATGACAGATTCGGGAACTTCGGCGATGAGCCAGGATCAATGGGCCGCCATCATGCGGGGAGACGAGTCGTATGCGGGCTCCCGCTCCTTCTTCACCTTCGAAGAGGTGGTCCGGGATCTCACCGGCTGCAAGCACGTCATTCCCACCCACCAGGGGCGGGCGGCCGAGAAGATCTTCTTCTCCGTGGTGGGGGGGGCGGGCAAAGCCATCCCCGCGAACACCCATTTCGACACCACCCGTGCGAACGCCGAGGAGTCGGGCTGCGAGGCGCTCGACTTCCTGATCCCCGAGGGCCTGGACCCCGCCTGCGAGCATCCTTTCAAAGGCAATGTGGATCTTCCGCGGCTGGAGGCCTGGCTCGGGGAGAACGCGGCCCGCACTCCCTGCATGGTGCTGACCATCACCAACAACTCCGGAGGCGGACAGCCGGTCTCCCTGGAGAATGCCCGGGCCCTGAGCGAACTTCTCCATCGTTTCGGCGTGCCCCTCATCCTCGACTCCGCCCGGTTCGCCGAGAATGCCTGGTTCATCAAGAAGCGCGAGCCCGGCCAGGGAGGACGTTCGGTCGAGTCCATTGCCAAGGAGATGTTTCGCCTGGCCGACGGGGCCATGATGAGCGCGAAGAAGGATGCGTTCGGAAACATCGGGGGTTTCCTGGTCCTGCAGGACGATGAGATCGCCGCCCGCTGCCGCAACATCCTGATCCTCACCGAGGGGTTCCCCACTTACGGCGGGCTGGCCGGACGCGATCTGGAGGCCCTGGCGGTGGGTCTGCGGGAAGTCCTCGACGAGAGCTACCTGGAGTACCGGATCGCCTCCACCCGCTACCTGTGGAACCGGCTGGATCAGGAGGGGGTTCCGCTCTTGAGGCCTGCGGGGGGCCACGCCGTCTACCTCGATGCGCGCCGGTTCCTGCCCCACGTTCCGGCTTCCGAGCTTCCCGGGCAGTCGGTGAGCGTGACCTTGTACCTGGAGGCGGGCGTGCGCACGGTGGAGATCGGCACGGTCATGTTCGGCAAGACCCTGCCCGGCGGAGGCCAGGATCCTGCTCCCATGGATCTGGTGCGTCTTGCCATTCCGCGTCGGGTCTACACCCAGAGTCACATCGACTTCGTCGCCGAAGCGGTCTGCGAAGTCCACCGGGAGCGCGAACGGCTGGGAGGCTTCAGGATCACCTGCGAACCTCCCACCCTGCGGCACTTCACCTGCGCCTTCGAACCCCTGGGGTGGGACCCGTTGGAGGGATGACGTGCGCCCCATCCTTTTCGGGCTGCTTCTGCCGCTGGTTTCGGGGTGCGCCCGCGAGGCTTCTCCGCATCCGGACGTCCTTTTCGTGATCGTCGACACCCTGCGGCGCGACCATCTTTCCTCCTACGGCTACCGCGGGCATCCCACTTCGCCCGCTCTGGAGCGGCTTGCATCCGAGGGAGTGACCTTCACCGGGCTCACGGCCTCTTCTTCCTGGACCAAGCCGAGTGTCGCCACCCTGTTCAGCGGCCAGGAACCCTCCCAGCACCATGTGGTCCGCCTCTTCGACCCCTTCGAAGCGGGCCCCACCCTGGCGGAAACCTTCCGGAAAGACGGTTACGTCACCGCCTGCGTGCAGGCGAACTTCCTTCTGCAGCGGGTGTGGCAGGGGCGGGCAACCGGGTTCGCCCGGGGTTTCCGCTTCTACGATGACGAAATCGCCGCCCGTCCGGACCCGCATCGCGGAAGCTCTGCCGCCGAGGTCGCCGACCGGGCGCTGTCATGGCTCGGGGAGCATGAGAGCGGGGATCCCTGGTTTCTCGTGCTTCATTTTTTCGATCCCCACGTGGCCTATGAGGACCATGCCGGCCTGGCCTTCGAAGATCCCGCCTATACGGGCTGGGTGAAGGGAGGGCTCGAGCGATCCGTTCTGCACCAGCACGAAGAGTCCTGTACCCCGGCCGACCGGGCGCAGCTGGCCGCCTTCTACGACGAGGAGATCCGCGCGGTGGACGATTCCCTGGGCCGGGTCCTCGACCGGCTGCGCCGGAACCCGCGCTGGAAGAACACCCTGGTCGTCTTCACGGCCGACCACGGCGAGGAACTCGCGGAACGCGGCTACATCGGCCACACGGTCAGTCTCCATTCCGAACTGGTCGATCTGCCTCTCGTGGTCCGGCTTCCGGGCGGGCTGCGCGCCGGAACCCGGATCGCGGCCCGCGTTCCCGAAAAGGATCTCTTCCCCACCACCCTCGATCTGTGCGGCCTTCCGGTTCCACCGGAGAACGCACATTCCTTCGCGGCATTCCTGCGCGGAGAGGAGGAGCCCTACGACCGCAACGCCTTCAGCGAGGTTGATTTCCAGCCCGCCAATCCCGAGTACCTCGAGAAGTTCACCTTCCAGCGGGCCGTGACCGGGGAAGGCTTCCGGTTGATCGCGGACCTGAAGAACCAGCGCAAACTCCTTTTCGACCTGGAAGCGGATCCCGGAGAGCGGAACGACCGTTACGGCGATCCGGCCGTCGCCGCGCTCCAGGGTCGCCTGGAAGACCTTCTGCGGCTCCATCCCTGGTACCGGCATCCGTGAGGCGCCATCCCGCCGCAATGCTCGCAGGAAGGCTCGGGTTTTGTCTGGCCCCTCTGGGTTTCCTGTTCGGTTCGCTGACCCGGTTGCGGGCAGTCGCCTACCGCCGGGGATGGCTCCCCGGCCACCGGCCGCCCATGCCGACGCTCTCCATCGGGAACCTTTCCTCCGGCGGCACGGGCAAGACGCCGCTGCTTTTCGATCTGCTGCAGCGCTTGGGATCGGCTTCCATCCGGGCCGGCGTTCTCTCCCGGGGGTATGGTGGGGACGAGGGGCGCATTCTCGAGGAGCGCCACCCCGAAGCGCTCCTGGCGGAGGATCCCGACCGGGTGCGGGCCCTGCAGCAGTTCCTGCTCGGAGATCCCCCCGAACTCCTGATTCTCGACGACGGCTTCCAGCACATGAAGCTGCGCCGCGATCTCGACGTGGTGCTGCTTGATGCGCTGCTTCCGTTCGGGCGTTGTCTTCCGGCGGGTCTTTTCCGCGAGCCCCCGGCAGCCCTCCGGCGTGCGGATCTGGTGGTCGTGACCCGCGCCGACCTCGCGGACCGCGGCGCCGTTGACGCGGTCTGGAGGCGGGTGGATGCCGTCCGGCGCGGGCTGCCCCAGCTTCCCCGCGTGGAAGGGACCGTGACCGTGCGCGACCTGCGCAATCTCCGCAGCGGGGAGGTCCGCCCAGCCTCCGAGCTGCGGGGCATGCCCGCTCTGATCGCCGCGGGGATCGGCAATCCGCGCAGCTTCGAGGAACTCTGCCGGCGTGCCGGGGTCGAGATCCTGGAAGCCCGCTTTCCCGGCGATCACCATGCCTGGACGGAGGCCGATCAGAAGGATTGGGAGCGCTTCCCCAACGTGCTCGTCACCGAGAAGGACGGCGTGAAGCTGCGCGACGCCGTCTCGGCCCGCACCTGGGAGGTGCGCGTGGACTGGCGCTTCCTGCGGGGCGAGGAGGACTGGGAGCGGCTCCTCGAACGGCTCCTTCTTCCTCTTCGCGCCAGCCGGATCGAGCCTCTCTGGGCCGCTCACGATCCCGGAGGGAGGGTGGTGACTTGAGCCGTGGGGGACGCTTCGATCGCATGCGTCGCCGGCTGCGGAGACGCTGGAAGGGGAAGCCCGGAATCGTTCCCTGGCTCACCGCGCTCCCCCTGCGGGCGGTCATCCGGTTTCTGCGCCTGCTCCCCCCCCCCCTGGCGCTGGCGGTCTTCGACCGGCTGGGCCGCCTGGCCTGGCTTTCGGCCAAACGGCGCCGGATCGGGCGCGCCAACGTGTCCCAGGCCCTCCCCGATCTGACGGCGGCGCAGCGCGACCGGATCGTGCGCATCTCCTGCGGGCAGATGGCCCGCAGCCTGGGCGAACCGCTGATGCTCACGCGCCGCTACACGCTGGAGACCGCCGTGGGACGCTTCGACTTCGAGCCCGGCGTGCGGGAATTCCTCGAGGGCTTGGTGGGCAAGGGGGCGGTCTTCGTCCACGGGCATTTCGGGGGCATGGAGGTCATGGACGGCATCCTCGGAATGCTTGGCCTGCGGATCGCCACGCCGATGCGTCCGGTCAACAACTTCTACCTGGAAAAGGACATCCTCGCCACGCGCGAGGGCTGGGACGTGGATCTCATTCCGCGCCAGGGTGGCCTGCGCAAGATGATCTCCAATCTGCGCCAGGGGCGCTCCGTGGTCCTGGCGGCCGACGTCAATGCCCATCACGCCCCCATCTTCGTCCCCTGGTTCGGAAAACCCGCCGCCAGCGACCGCGCTGCGGCGTACCTGGCCTTGCGGCTGGGCCGGCCGCTGGTGGTATGCTGGTGCATCCGCATCCGGGGAAGAAAGTTCTGGCGTGTCGGATGCAAACGGATACTCGAGCCGGAAAACCCGGGCGAAGTCACGGAACAATCGCTCTACGAGGTGACGAGGAACATCCATTCCGCCATGGAGGAGGTCATCCTGCGCGCGCCGGAGCAGTACCTCTGGATCCACGACCGGTATCGGACCCGGCCTCCTGGAGAGGCGGCAAACAAGGAATGAACGGGAAACCCGCAACCGTCTCCCTGTTCGGGCGCCCCAGCCTGGTGAGCGCCGAGGCCCTGGGGAAGGCGCTCGATCCGCTTGCCGGCATGGGCGCCTTCCTGGATGCGCTGCCTGACATCTATGCCGGCCGCGACCTGCGGCGACTGGCCCGCCGCTGGGCGGCCTGCGCCCTGAACGGGCGCGCAGTGGGGCTCGGGTTCGGCGCCCACGTGATCAAGGTCGGCGTGCAGGATCATCTCCGCGACCTGCTGGAACGCAACGCGCTCGGCCTTCTCGCGACCCACGGCGCGGGGGCCATCCACGACCTGGAACTGGCGCTTGCCGGCAAGACCAGTGAGGACGTCTCCGCTTCCCTCCAGACGGGCCGCTTCGGTATGGCCGGGGAGACGGTCGAGGTCTGGGAATGCGCGCTCGGCCGGGTTTCCGCGGAGAAGATCGGACTGGGAGAGGCACTCGGCCGGGAGGTCCTGGGCGGCGGTTTCAAGCATCCCGAGCTCTCTTTGCTCGGGGCTGCGGTCGCCGCAGGCCGTCCGGCCGTCGTCCTGGTCGCCATCGGCACCGACACGATCCATCTCCACCCCGGAATCGACGGCGCGGCCCTGGGAGAAGGGAGCCTGCGCGACTTCCGGAAGCTGTGCGACTTCGTTGCCGGACTCCAGAACGGCCTCTGGATCAACCTCGGTTCTGCGGTGATCCTTCCCGAGGCTTTCCTCAAGGGTGTCGCCCTGGCGCGGAATTCGGGGGTGGATCTCTCCGGCATGATGACCGCCGATCTCGACATGATCCGCCACTATCGTCCGACCCAGAACGTGGTCCGCCGCCCCCCGGGTGAAGGGCTCCAGTTGAGCGGACAGCACGAAATCCTGGTTCCTCTTCTCCACCAGGCCGTGCGCTGGTACCTGGAACATCCGGAGGACGACGCGAATGACGCGTGACCCCGGACTTTCTGCCGTCCTGCGCGGCCTTGGAAATCCGCGGATCGCCGTCGTCGGCGATTTCATGCTCGACCGTTATGTGTGGGGGGACACCTCACGGGTCTCTCCCGAAGCGCCGGTTCCCGTGGTCCAGGCCCACCGGGAGGAGGAACGTCCCGGGGGCGCGGGGAACGTGGCCGCCAATCTCTGCGAACTGGATGCCCGGGTGGAATGTTTCGGCGTCATCGGAAGCGACCTCCAGGGGGGGCGGCTGGTGGCCGGCCTGGAGGCCCTGGGGGCCGCCGGCGGCGGCCTTCTCACCCTTGATGGGCACACCACCACCCAGAAGATCCGCATCATGGCCCGCAGCCAGCAGATCCTGCGCCTCGACCGGGAGGAAGCCCGGCCCATTTCGGAGGCCACCGCCCGGACCCTGTCGGAGCGGCTGCGTGCCGCCCAGTGGGATGCGGTCGTCTTGAGCGACTACGGCAAGGGCGTGCTCTCCGAAAACGTGGTCGCCCCGGTGCTCGAGGAAGCCCGCCGGCGGGGGGCCCCCAGCCTCGTCGATCCCAAGCACCCCGACCTGTCCCGTTATCGCGGCGCAAGCCTGGTCACCCCCAACCGGGCCGAAGCGGAAGCGGCCTGGGGGGGGTTGCTACGGGACCTCCCGGCCCTCGCGACCGGAGGCGAGGCTCTGCGGCAGCGGGCCGGCCTGGAAGCCCTGCTGATCACTCTGGGCCAGGAGGGCATGTTCCTCCTGCGGGACGGGGCGGATCCTCTGCACGTGCCCACCGCCGCCAGGGCGGTCTTCGATGTGACCGGCGCGGGCGATACCGTTCTTGCCGCCTTGGCGTTGGCTCTTGCCGAGGGCTGCGACTGGGAAGTGGCCGTGCGGCTGGCCAACGCGGCTGCCGGGCTGGTGGTGGCCAAGGTTGGGACGGCCACGGTGGGCCGTTCCGAACTGCTCCACTTCCTGAATGCGGCCACCACCTTCGAGAAGAGGCTTCCGCCCGGCTGCGGCCCGGAAATCCTCCAGAAAGAGGCCTCCCGGCTGCGTCGGGAAGGGCTGAGGCTGGTCTTCACCAACGGGTGCTTCGACATCCTCCATGCGGGCCACGTCCGCTTTCTCCAGGAAGCCCGCGGTCTGGGCGACGCCCTGGTCGTGGGGGTCAATGACGACGCTTCGGTCCGCCGCCTGAAGGGCGCCGACCGTCCCTTCAATTCCCTCGACGACCGCATGGAGGTCCTGGCCGCCCTGGAGTGCGTGGACCTGGTGGTTGCGTTTGCCGAGGACACTCCCGAGTCCCTGATCCGCACCCTTCGTCCCGACGTCCTGGTCAAGGGGGGCGACTGGCGGGAAAAGGGAGTGGTGGGCGCGGAGTTCGTCCGGGCTCAGGGCGGGGAGGTGCATCTCCTCGACCTCCTGCCGGGCCGCAGCACTTCGGGCCTGGCGCAGAAGATCCGCGGGGACTGAAAACCCGGGGGCTTCCGGGTTTCGTGTGGGTTGGGCGCCTTCCTTGTTGCCCTGGGGAAACCGGGACAAGGGAGCGTCCGGACCCTTGCCGCAACGGGAAATCGCTGGAGAAGGGGGGCGGAAAACGGGAAGAAAAAAACCGCGGAGAGCGCGGAGAAGAAAAGAAAAAGAGGAAGAACGAGAGGACCACCCCCAGGGTCAGGCTGTCGTCAGGAACAGCCGTCTCCGGGGTGAACCATGCGTCGGCCAGAGGTTGGGATCCCTCTTTTCTTCTTCTTCTCCGCGCTCTCCGCGTCTCCGCGGTTTATCGTTCTTCTTTCTTCGGGGATCCTCGTCTCCCGGCGTTCCCCGGCACCGGGGAGACACCTCCGGCCCGCCAGGAGGATTCCGGAGCGGTGGCGGGCCAGGCCTGAATGCCGCCTTCCAGGTCGGAGGCCTGGAACCCCTCCGCTT
>CAZQAP010000013.1:0-32264 GCA_964591365.1 uncultured Planctomycetales bacterium | reverse complement strand
GAAGAAGCGTCCCCAGAGCGGATGGCCGGAAAACAGCGTTTTCTTCAGAGCTTCCAGGAAGAATTGGGGCGGCAAGGGCCGGGAAACCTCCACTCTCCCCCTTCTCCGCCGGGAGAGGCGGTTCCAGGAGCTTCTTCCTCCGCCACGCATGTGGGAAATTGGCTATCGGACATGCACCTGGGCCAGGGTGCTCAAGGTGAGCACGCCGTCGGGCTGGGCCGGGTCGTCGACCACGGCCATGAAGTAGAGCACCTGGCCCGGAAGGGTCGGGTCGGCGGGAACGGGGAGCTGGAAGCCGGCCTTGCCGGCCGCATCGAGCGTGCCGGAAAAGAGCACCAGCCCGCCGTTCGGGTTGTGGAGGAGGTCCTCCTTGGCCAGGTGCGTGTCCCAGACCCCGGCGTGGAGGCTGGTGCCGTCGCTGCGGAAGCCCGTGGAACCGAGCAGCCGCCAGGTCCTGCCCGCCCCGTTCGGAATCCAGAGGTGCGCTTCCAGCACGTCGCCGGGCCGCGCCTTGGGCTTCGTCCAGAGCGTGCGCCGGCCGAGGATCAGGAAATTGGTGGTGGGGCGCTGAGTCTGGCTGCCGTGCAGGGGAATGGAGACCCCGATCTCCGCCCAGCCGTCGAGGTCCACGTCCCCAAGCCAGAATTCCACGAACTGGGAAGAGAGGGCACGAGAACCCTGGAGGGTGAACCAGGGCAGGAAGTCGTCCGGCCAGCTCTCCCGCGCCAGGAGGTCCCCGTTGCGGCCCGAGTAAATCCATTGGGCAGCCACGGAATTGAAATCGTCCTTCCACTCCTCGGTTTCCAGGAGGAAATCGGCCACCCCATCCTCGTCGACGTCCCCCACACTTCCCACGAGAAGGTAGGGACGGGCCCCGCGCTTGGCCGGGAACACCCCCCAGTTGGGGAAATCCATCCCAATATATCGTTTCCAGACCGGCTCCCCCGTCTTCCCGGAAAGAGCGGTCAGGAAACCGGGCACTTCGAACTCTGGGGTCCCGCGGGCAAAAGCCAGAACTTCCCGGAAACCGTCCCCATCCAGGTCCTCCAGGACCACCTCATCGGCAAGCAACTGGGTGAACCGCTCCGGCTCTGGAAACCCGCGCTGGTCCCAGAGGACATGGCCGTCGGCCCCCGAGAGGAGGCGGACGGAAGAACGTTCCGGGTTGTCTTGCAGCACGAAGACGGCCACGTCGAGGACCCCGTCCCCGTCCACGTCGCCGATCGGCCTGTGGATGGGAGAGTGGAGACTGATGCCGGTCTGTCCGTTGGGGATCAGATGCTGCCAGCGCAAGGTGAGCGTCTTTCCGTCCAGCAGGCTGTAGGCCCAGCCCCACACGCGAGGAAGCACATCCGGACGCCAGCCTCCAGTCCACCCGAGAAGTTCTTGAAAACCGTCCCCATCCAGATCCCCCACCGGAATTGGTGATTCGAAAAAAGGTCCAAGAAGCCACGGCCACTGGGATCGTGGAAGGTGGATGGGGCCAAGGAATTCCAGAGAGGGGAATGACCAATGCAGTGGAAAGAAGGAGTCGGGACTGATCTTGAATGGGAAGATGAGCTGCTCCAGATTCCCACCGCGCTGAAGCAGGGTTTCGTACACAAAAGGAACATTGAGGACCTTGTCCGGAAGGTCCACCCACTTGATCCGCAGCCCCCGTCCGAAAAGGATTCCACGAGATTTCTTGGTTACATGATCGATCGTCAAAAAATCCGAGGCGAAAAAAAGGTCGTGGTGTCCATCTCCGTCGTAGTCGCTCCCGGGAGTGTTCACCGGGTAGAAGAATTGGACGGTCCCATCCGGCTTCAAGGCCCCGAACTGCACGGCCTTGGGAACCCAGACGGGGTCGTGGCCGAACTCGGAACTCTGCTGGGCCGAAACGCCGGGCATTCCGAGAAGGAAGACGCCAGCAACAACCGCCCAGAAGGCCGGGCTCTTCGGTTTCCAATCGTTGATCCGGAGTTTCATGTTTCTTGCCCCCCTCAAAGCTCTTCAGCTCCCTTGTCCCGCTTCCCGTGGCTGATTCCCGGCCTTGGATTGCCGCTGAAGTCGTGGTCCGCCAAGCGTTCCGTGAGAGGTCCGAGATCGGTGCGGGTCAGGTCTTTGAATTTGGGCAAGGTCTGCGTGTCATTCCCATTCAGAAAGAGTTGGGTCGGATCGGTCGAGGCCCAATCAGGAGGCTTGACGAGAAACGGAGTGGCCAACAAAGTATTGAGACCCCCTTGTCCGCCATTGTAGAAAGGGTTGTTGGAGCCGTTTGTCAAATAAACCCTCAAGGCATCGGCGTAGATCGTCTTGGTATTCGTTCCTGGAGGGTCAGGGTCAGCAAACAAGAGGGATTCCGCTTCCTGATTCAAATCAAGCAGGCCGGAATCCTGCCTCTCAAAGATGCTGTCGTAGATCCTGGTCCAAAGGTCTTCTTTTGGGGTCTGCACGAACCATTGGTAGTTGAAATTGGACGACAGGCCTCCACCCGTGGACTCTACTGCGAAATTGTCGGCCAGGTCACCGGCCACGGTGCATTGGATGATGGGCGCGATCATGGTGGGAGAGGGAGACTGGCTGTCGTCCTCGTTGAAGAAAACGACCCCGTGGGACGTGTTGTTCCAGACGATGTCATTCACCACCCGCAGGGCGCCGATGGCACTGGAATTGAGGAGGTCGATCCGGATGCCCGAATCCGCCGGCTGGGTCCCATTGTTGCTGATCGCACAGCGATCCAGGAAGCCCTGGCCCCACTGGAGGCTTGGGTCGAGGCTCTCATCCAAAAGCTCCGGCGTGGTGATGATCACTCGGGTTCCGTCGTTCAGAAAAGACCAGGTCCCCCCCGTGATGCCGCTTACCCCTTCCAGGTGGCATTCATCTCCCAGGTTGTTGTGGATCTTTGCCGAGGTCAAACCGATCCAGGCACCGACCGGCCAGCGCATGTCCAGATTGGGGTCGGTTGCGGACGCCAGAAGATAGATCCCGTCGTTGTTGTTCCCGCTGATTTCCGGGTCGGTCCCCTCCAGGCTCAGGTAACCCTCCTTGGCATGCAGAAGCAAACCCACCCCTTCGGGATCTAGAATGTTGGACTGAAGATCGGGATCCGCCCCCCTTGCCGTGCCGAGCTGCTTCCCGATCCCGGTCACCTTGGTCTGGCCATTCAGGGCGAGCTGACAGCGGCTGTCGTCCGCGGTCACCGCCTTGATTCCCTGTTTGCGGAAATTCTTGATCAGGGTGCCGTTGAAGGTCACGAAAACACGGGCCGTGTAGTCCAAGACCCGGTTCCCAAAGGGCGGCGTGTCCAGTTTCACTTTCAGGCCCCGAAGCCACCCCGCCGGGAAGGGGTCGTCCGTCGCTTTTCCATTCCAGGTGCCCCCGTTCACGGTGAGGTCGATCCGGCTGATGTCGTCGAAGGAGCTGCCGTGCTGCTTCTGGTTCTTTCCCGTGGCCGTCAAAAAAACCAGGTTCTCGTAATCCGAACCCGAACCACGGGAGAAGATCCCGCTGGTGGAAAGATTGGTCAGAGAGGCCATGATGCCCCCGGGAACGCCCGAGGCACTCTCCACGGCCTTCAAGCGGATTCCATACTGCATGCCCACCGCCGCCGGGCCCATGAGACCGGGGCACGAAAGGGGATCGATGACGGGCAAGGCATCCGAGATCGTGCAGTTCTGGATCGTCACGGCGGCCACGCCGTCGTCCTGGGCCTGGACATGGATCCCCTCCGTGTTGTGGGAAAAGGTGACCGTGCCGATGGTCGGAGAGACCGTTCCGCCGTTGGCGGCCTGGATCAGGACGCCCTTCTCCCCTCCGATCAGGGCCATCTTCTTCAAGGCGGCATTCAGGTTGTCCCCCTGTAAATCGTCGAACTGGAAGAGGGCCGCCGTACCGCTCTGGACCGTCCAGACGTAGATCCCGGAACTCCCCTGGCCGAGAACGCCCTTCACCGTCACCCCGCTGGGAACGTGAAGCGGAAAGCTTTCGTAGTTGCTTTGATGGGTATCATCCGTGTACCCGAAGGGGATCCCGCCGCAGACCTGACCCACGACGTTGACGGTGTCCCCCGAAACGGCCTTCGTGAAGGCCTTGCCGATGGTTCCGAAAGGAGCGGCCTGATCTCCGTTGTTGTTGTCATTGCCGTTGAGATTGTCCACCCACCAGGTCGTGGGCTGCTGGAGGGCGGCCCCCCGCAGGGCCCCGGAGAAGGTCAGGAGGGCCAGCGCGAGGGGCAGTATGGAGTAAGAGGTGTGTGTGTGTGTGCGTGCGTGCGTGCGTGAGTTTAGGCTTCATGGCTCTATCCGGGGTCATGGGGAAAGGTGGCTGGATCCAAGATGCCCAGGAATAACGGGGGCGTCAAGCCAGGAAACCGGGAAAAACGGGGATCCGCAAGAAAAAACCCCGAAAAAGGCCCCTAAAACCGCCTTTTTTCCTTCCCCGGCTTCTTCTTCCCAGCCGGCGGGTCGCCGCCGAGGAGCTTCTCCAGGGCGGCGCGGGCTTCGTCGCCTTCGAGTTCCTTGCCGTTCATGAAGACCTTGAAGGAACCCCCCTCGCCCTTCTCGAGGAGCTGCTGGAGTTGCGCCTGCGTGCGGGGATCCGCGATCGTTCCCCCGGAGACTTTGTTCTTGCCGTAGGGCGAGAAGACGTAACTCGTGTGGTGCATGCGGCTCAACATGGCCCAGCGGTCCTTGGGACAACGCGTGAACCCCTCCTTCCAGGCGGCATCGGCGCCGGCCTGGTCGCCCATCCCCATGCGGGCGGCCCCGAGCAGGAACTCCATCTGCCCGATGCGGTTGCTGTCCGGCGCGCGGGCGATCCAGCGCTCCAGTTCGGCCGCCCGGCTGGGGAGGTAGCAGCCCTCGCGGAAGTGCCAGCCGCCGAAGAAGCTCTGCGAACGGTCGAGGACCAGGTCGAGGCTCATGCGGTCCAGGGCCACGTCGTCGGCGAGATCCGGGGGCGGATCCTCCATGGCGTCGAACTCGCGGCGGACGGCCGCCGCGTCGGTTCCGTCGAGATCGATCCGGGTCAGGTGCCCCTTCCAGTAGTGCACGCGCGCCGCCTGGCGCGGGGCGAGGCGGGCCAGGTCCACGCGGTCCAGGACCGCGCGCGCCTCGTCGAAGCGCAGGAGCTCGGAAAGGAGCCGCGCCGCCTCGATCTGGAGGCCGGGATCCTGCGGATGGGCGGCCGCGCGCTCGATCCGCGCCGACTCCTCCGCACTCATGCGGTCGTATTCGGGATGGTCCGCAAGCGCCCTCTTCAGGGCGTGGGCCTCGGCGTCGTAGCAGGGTCCGGGGAAGGCGTTGAAGTAGAAGTTGGCGAAGCGGCGGTTGAGGATGCCGATCAGGGATTCATGCACGAGCGGCACGGCCCGCAGCGCGTCCCCGGCGGGTCACCAGCTTCCTTCGCGGTAGTCGAGCGCGCCGGCCCGGTCCACACCGCCGTAGGGGGCATGGCGGCGTGGATTCGGGTTCCAACCCTCCAGTGTGGAGGAAATCGGAAATCCGTCAGGAAATATCTTCGGCACATTTTTTGCCTTACAGGGTAGAGGGGACGAGGCCGTGATTGCAGCGGGATTCCCCCGCGAGGGGGGGCCGCGGGCCGGATTCTTCCAGGCCCCTCTTTCGCTTTTGCCGCTGGGCATCTACGGTGCTGTCACCACCCGCCCGGGGGCCCTGCCTGCCGGGAAAACCCCCTGAAGAATCCCAACTTGAAAACAAGCATCCTCCCCCTGGCAGCCGCCCTGCTCCTTCTCGGAGCCGGCTGCACCCAGCAGGAAATCCGCGAGTTCGAAGAAGGCACCTGGCTCGTCGGCGGCTACGGCGACTTCGACTTCAACAGCGTGGACGGCATCGAGTCCCTGCGAAAGTCCAAGACCACCAACCACGTCAGCGTCGCCACCAAGCACGCCACGATCGGCGGCTGGGGCGGCACCTTCCTGACGCCCAACATCCTGGCTGGATTGAGCGTGCAGGGCGACTACAACAACACCAAGCTGCGCTTCAACTCCCAGCCCAGGCAGATCTACGACACCACCGGGCTCACCTTCGCCGGCCTGGGGCGCTACTACTTCTTTCCCGACGGGCGCACGCGCCCCTACGTGGAAGGCAAGGTCGGCGGAACGCGGGTGAGCGCTCCGAACACCTCGCTGCTCACCGGCGACAAGGGAGCCAGCGACTGGGGCCTTTTCTGGCGCGCCGCCGCGGGGGTCAGCCAGTTCCTCTCCCAGGACGTGTTCGTGGACGGGTACGTCAGCTACGGCCAGGTGATCGGCCTCGATCTCGCCAACAACAGCTTCTCCCCCGGCAGCACCCTCGACGTGGATTACGACTCCTTCCGGGTCGGGTTCGGCCTGGGCTACCGCTTCGGGGGCCGCGACACGCGGCTCTTCAAGTGACCCCCTCCTCCTGAATGCAGAGAAGCGGCCCGGAATCTTCCGGGCCGCTCTTTTCTTCCGGTTGTGAGGGGGGATCAGCGGGCGAGCTGGATCTCGCGCTCGTTGATCGATTCGTTGCGAATCTGGCCGGTCGACCGGCCGGCCGCATCCACCGCCCGCACGACAATCGCCACCGTGTCGAACGGCCAGTTGAACTCCACGCTGACGGTGGGGGCCTGGGGCGTCTTCTCCGGACTGCGAAGTTCCGCCACCGGGTTGGCCCAGTCGATGGTCTGGCTGGTCCGCCCGGCGTAGACGCGGTAATCGAGCTGGTTTTCCGTCGAACCGGTGAAGGGCAGGCTTTCCGGGTCGTCGGCATGGAACCAGGTCACCCGCACGGTGTTGAAGTTCACGAACTCGCCGAAGTAGAGGCCCGCGTTGCCGATGTCCTCGAAGCGGAAGATGGGCGGGCTGGAATCGGGGAACTCCAGGGCGCCCTCCGCGACCCACGACTTGAGCACCGGTTCGAACGTCGCCAGGACCGTCGGGTTGATCAGGAAGTCGTGGTGCGGAATGGAATTGGCGGTGAAGCGCAGCAGGAATTCGGCCCAGGTCTCTTCGCCGTCATAGGCCACCACGAAACTGTCGGGATCGGCCAGCGTGCCGGTGCCGATGTTGACCCCTTCCCAGGTGCTCAAATCGAGGCGGCCGGCCCCGGGGCTGGTGTGGCAGTCGAGGCAGGTCTGTCCGCCCTGAAGGGTGGAGGAGGCCCAAAGGCCGGCCACGTCCCGGTTGTAGTCCACGAGCCCGGGCCCGTAGGGGAAAGGAGTGCGGGCCGTGGCCAGGCGCGCCGAAGTGGAACGCCTCCCGGCCGGGTCGAAGGCCACCACCCGGTAGAAGATGGTCGTGGAGGGAGGAACGTCGCGATCCACGAACGAGGTCACCCCGGGGGGGGTCACGTGGATCAGGGAACTCTCCAGGAGCACGGTGCCGGAATCGAAGGCCCGGAAGACGTGGTAGACCATCAAGTTGGGGTTCGGGTCGCCCTGGCCGTTGATGGCGTCGGACCAGGAAACGGCGACCTCCGTGGGGGAAAGGGCGTCGGCGGTTCCGACTCCGGCGAAGATCGGGGCGGGACCGGAGCCCTTCTTGCCCGAGGAAGCGCCCGCTCCGGCGGTGCCGCTGGCTCCACCGGAGCCGCAGGCCAGTCCGGCCAGCGCCAGAAGGCCCAGGCTCAGGGATAGGAGGTGTGATTTTGCGCGCATGGGGTTGTCGGGACCGGGCGAAGGGGCAGGGGAGCCCCGGGCCCTGAAAAAGGATACCTGATCATCCCCCCTCCGGAGGGTTGCGCTTCTCCTGCGGCGCGGCCATAACAGGGCGGCAGGACCCAAAGGGCCGGAAAGGGGCCCAGATTCGTGCCCGAACCCGTACTCCCCACCCAGTACCGCCTTTTCGCCGCCCTCCTCTCCGGAGAAGCGGGGGAATCGCTGCAGCTCGAACGCCCCCTCTGGCTCACCCGGGCACCCGGCCGGCTGGACCTGCTGGGGGGGCCCGGCGAGGTCCCCGGAACGGCCCGGCTGACCTTCCCCCTGGCCCGTTCGGTCTATTGCGCCATCCAGAACCGCGAGGACCCGGAAATCCACATTCGTAGCCTGCTCCCGGTCACCTGGGGCGGCAGCCGCACCTGGAAGGGCGAAGTGGGCACCTTCTACACCAAGAAGGGCCCCCCCCGCAGCATGGCGGTCCTCCGCCAGACCTTCGCCGACCCCAAGGACGCCTGGATGCTCCGCATCGTGGCCGCCATGCTGGGGCTGCGCCGCACCCGCCAGCTCAACACCCCCCGGCAGGGGTTCAATCTGGTTGTCTGGAGCCGTCTTCCCGAGGGCCGCGGCTTCGGATTCGAGGCCGCCTTCGGCACCGCTCTTTCCCTGGCCTTCAAGGGGGCCACGGGCCTGGCCCGCAAGCGGGTCGACGGGGTCCAGGTCGCCCGGGCGGTGATCCTGGGGGCCCGGGAAGTCCTGGGAGAGGAGATCCCCCTCACCGACGCCCTCACCAGCGCGCTGGGACGCAAGGGCTGCGCGCTGATGGTGGAGTACCACCCCGACCCGCGCATGCAGTGGATCCCGCTGCCGCGCCAGGCCGTGGTGGCCGGATTCCACACCGGGGTGGATGAGGCTTCCGACGCCGCCGCGCGGCGCGCGGTGGGGGTCGGGGCGGCCATGGGGCTGGCCCACCTCAACGCCTTCCTGCGCAAGGAGAAGAAGGATCCCATCGCCGGCTGGGGAATGGTCTCTCCGACGGAATTCGAGAATCAGTATCGCAAGCACGTCCCCACCAAGGAGACCGGCGCCGACTGGCTGCGCCGTTTCCGGCTCTCTGCGGAGGAAATCGACGGAGTGGACAAGGAGCACGCCTACCGCGAACGGGCCCTGTCGGAACATCACGTCCGGGAAAGCGCACGCGTGCGCCGCATGGTGGCCCAGCTCGGCGAGTACACCCGGACCATGCGGGAAGGCTTCCTGGCGGAAGCTGGCCGCGGCCTGATGAGTTCCCACCGTTCCCTGGCCGAGAAATGCGGCATCCGCTCGCCGGACGCCGACGTCTTCCTGAACACCCTCAAGGCTCTCGGACGCCGGGCGGGGTTTTTCGGCGGCCGCCTCACGGAATGCGGAGCCTGCGGGGTCGTGGCCCTTCTGGTGCACGAATCGGCCCAGACCGATCTGCGCAAGCTGGCCGAAGAGTACCGCCAGAAGCAGGGCAAGGGAGGGATCGTCGTCACCCAGGGCGGGGACGGCGGTCTGCTTTCCGTGTGGTGGGAGGGGATCCTCCAGCCGGCTCCTCCTCCCAAGGCCGAGCCCCCCGCTGCGGAAACGCAAGAGACGGGAACGGCCCGGAAGGCGGGGAAGTGACGGGCTCCCGATTCTCCCCGTTTCCCTTCCGGTGATGCGGCGGTGAAGCACGCCCGGGAGAATCTCCACCACGCCGCACTGCTGGTGGGTTCGGTGGGGCACTCCCTGCTCGAACACCAGCCTGACGACAGCCACACCAGCATGCAGTGGGTCCGGCCCGCCGCCTGCCTGGCGGGGGGGCTCCTTGCGGAGGGCGCCGGCCTGCGCGCCGGCCTGCGGCCGGCCGATTTTTCCCTGGCCCTCCTGAAAAACGGCGGGATGCCCCTCGATTCCTTCCCCCTCGAGGGGCGCACCATGCAGGAGGGTCTTGCCTGGTTCGGGGAGGCCCTGGTCCGGGCCCTGGGCGCCCCCCTTCCCCGCGCGCTCGAACTGCGCGAATACGAGATGCCCGACCATCCTCTGCGCCACGGCGCGCCGTTCGGGGTGGGCGATCCGGCCGCCGGAGTCGCCTTCGGGGTCTGGTTCGACCTGGCGGACCGCGTGCTGCGCCCGATCGGGGCCGCCCATCCGAAGGCCTCGCCGGTGCGCTGCTGGCCGCACCACTTCGACATCGCCATCTTGATGGAGGAAGGCGCCTCCCCGGCGGGCAAGGCGCGCTTCGTCAATGCCGGCATGAGCCCCGGCGACGGTTCCATCGCCGAACCCTATTGGTACGCAACCCCCTGGCCGGCCCCTGCGGCGGGCGAACGCGAACTCCCGCCGCTTCCCGGGGGCGGGCGCTGGCACACCGCCGGCTGGGTCGGGGCGGTGCTGCCGGCTTCCGAAGCATCTTCCGGCACTTTCCAGAAACCCGAGGCGGCCCCGGCGGAGGTTTTCTTCGGGGCCGCCCTCCCCGCCTGCCGGGCGATCCTGCCGTAGGGGCCATCCCCCCGCGGCCGGCTCCCCTCCTTTCTTCCTCGGCCCTACCCTTTCCAGGGTGCGGACCCGTCCCACCCCGTCCCTTCTCCTGCTCCCCCTGGCGGCGCTTTGCGGCTGCAATCTTCCGCGCAAGCCCGCCTCCGCCGCCGAAGCGCCCGTCGCCGCGCCGCGGACGATGCCGGCCGTCCCCGCCCCGCTTCCGGTCATCATCCTGGAGCCCGACCGCGCCCAGGCCCTCATCGACCGCGGCTACGACGCCCTGCATTACGACCTCGATCTGTCCGTGGAGCCGGAACACCACCTGTTGCGCGGGGTGATGCGCATGACCTTCCGGGTGAACCGGACCCTGCGCAAGGTCGAGCTGGACGCGGTGGAGATGGAGATCGAACGCACCAGCCTGGAAGTGCTCGACCCGGCCGATCCTTCCTCCAGCCGGCCCTTCGGAGGCGGGCGCCACCACAGCGACGGACAGGTGCTGGAGGTTTTTGCCGATCCGCCCCTGGCGGCCGGGACCACCGCGCGGGTGGAGGTCGCCTACCGCACCACGCCTTCCGCCGGGCTCTACTTCGAACTGCCCGCGGACCGCGGCCGGCCCGGCAAGCCCCACGTCTACACCCAGGGGGAGTGCGAGGACGCCCGGCGCTGGTTCCCCTGCAACGACCAGCCCTTCGACCGCGCCGGGCACTCCCTGACCGCCACCGTCCCCATGTCCTGGTCCACTGTCGCCGCCGGCCACCGGGATCTCCGCACCGTCGACCGCGCCAAGGGCACCGCCACCGAAAGCTGGTCGCTCTCCCGCGACCTGCCCACCTACCTGTTCACCTTCGCGGCGGGCCCCTTCGTGCACCTGGAGGATTCCTGGGACGGGATCCCGATCGAATACGTGGTGGAGTGGAGCGACGCCGGGGCCGCGCGCGCCTCGCTGGCCGCAACGCCCGACGTCCTGCGCTTCTTCAGCGAGTACACCGGCTTCCGCTATCCTTTTTCCAAGTACGCCACCGTGGCGGTGCGCGACTTCCCCTACGGCGGCATGGAGAACGTGAGCGCCACGACCATCACGCGCCAGGCGCTGCAGCCGGAAACGCTCCTGGAGGAGTTTCCCGCCTGGGGCCTGGTCGCCCACGAGGCCGCCCACCAGTGGTTCGGCGACGTGGTCACCTGCAGGAGCTGGCCCCACGCCTGGCTCAACGAGGGCTTCGCCACCTACTTCAGCCTCCTCTATCAGCGCGAAACGGAAGGCGAGGCGGCCTTCCTCTACGCCATGGGCCAGACCATCGACAGCTACCTGGACGCCTGCCGCGGCCCGAATCTGCGCGCCGTGGTCAAGGAGGAGTACCGTTATCCGATGGACCTCTTCTTCGACGGCACCATCTATCCGGGCGGGGCCGCGCGCCTGCAGCTTCTGCGCGGCTGGCTGGGCGAAAAGGTCTTCCGCAAGGGCATCGGCCTGCATCTCCAGGAACACGCCTGGAAGTCGGTCACCACCGGCGATTTCCGCCGCTCCATGGAAGAAGCCAGCGGCAAGGATCTCCAATCCTTCTTTCAGGCCTGGCTCTACCGCAAGGGCTACCCCGAAGTGGAGGTCTCGTGGAGCGTGGATCCCCGCCGCCAGCTCGTGGTGGACGTGCGCCAGACCCAGGACGTCTCCCGCGGCGTTCCCGCCGCCTTCCCCTTCCCGCTCGATCTTCGCTGGCGGTCGGGGAGCGAGGAGCATGCCGCGCGTTTCTGGGTCTCGAAGCGGGAACAGACGTTCAGCGCACCTGCGGGGAGCGGGGAGGTCCCCTTCCTGGAAGTGGACCCTGCGGCCATTCTCCCCGCCCGCCTGCGGCAGATCGAACCGCTGGAAGCCACCCTGGCGCGCCTGAGCGGTTCGGAAAGCAGCCGGGTGCGCGCGCTCGCGATCCGCGCCGTCGCTTCGGGAAGGAGCCGGGAGGTGCGCGAGGCCCTCTGGAAGGCCGCCGAGACCGATCCGGCGGCGCCCGTGCGCGCCGAGGCGGTGCAGGCGCTGCGGGCGGGTCTCCAAGCCGCCGGCCTGCCCCGCGCGCTCGAGGCCTGGCGCAAGGAGCCGTCGGTGGCCGGAAAGAACGCCTGGCTTCAGAGCCTGGCCCGTTTCGCGGGAACCTCGCAGGTGGACGGGATTCTTGCCGGCCTGCTCGCCGATCCCGCCGCCAGTCCCGGTGCCCGGGTCATCGCCCTGCGCGCCCAGGCCGCCCGGGCTTCGGACCGGGCTCTCTGGGATCTTCTCGAACCCTGGACGGAGGTGGACAGCCCGGGAGACATGCTCCGCGCCGCCGCCCTGGAAGTGCTGGCCCGTCGCCTTCCCGACCTGCAGACGCGCGCCCTCCTGCTGCGGCGGGCAGCCAAGGGCAACCGGATGACCACCCGCCAGACCGCCGTGCGTCTCCTGGAAGGTTTTCTGGCCGCGGATGCCCCCGACGGCCCCGCCGTGCGCGGCGTGCGCGCGGCCCTGGCTTCGCCCTTCGATCCTCTGCGCCGCGCCGCCTGCGAGGTGGCCGGCCGCAATCCCGGAATCTTCGCCGCCGACATCCGCCGCCTTTTGCGCCACGAGCCCGATCCCCGTTCCCGCCGCGCGCTGGAAGCGGGTTTGAATGGCCGGCCGTGAGGGGCGCGTGAAGCATCCCCGGCGCCTGGGTTTCCTGGCCCTTTCCCTGGGCGCGGCGGCCGGGGCCTGTGCGCAGTACGAGGCGCAGCCCCTCGATCCCTCCACGACCGAAGCGGCCTTCCAGGCGCGCACCCTCTCCGACCCCGGGTTGATCCGATACGCGCGGTCCATTCTGGGTGAGGCGGCCGTCTTCCCGCCCAGGGAGTGGAATCTTCTCGACCTCACCCTGGCCGCCTTCTTCTACCACGGAGATCTTGCGGTGGCGCGCTCCCAGGCCCGCACGGCACGGGCCCGCATCCTCTCGGCTTCGGCCCGGCCCAATCCCGATCTCGGGCTGGATCTGGAATTCGGGGGCAATTCCCCGGCCGGCGTCAGTCCCTGGATCGGGGGTTTCCAGCTCGGCATCCCCATCCAGACGGCGGGCAAGCGCGGTTTGCAGACGGAGGTCGCCCGGCACGAGGCCCGGGCCGCCGAGCTTGCGATCTACGAAAAAGCCTGGGAGGTGCGCGCCCGGCTGCGCGGCTCCCTGGTCGATTTCTTCTTTCTGCGCGCCCAGCGGGATCTGGCGAACCAGGAGGCGGAAGTGCGCGGCGATCTCTCCAGCCTTCTGGAGAGCCGGCTTCGGGCCGGGGCCGCTTCCGCCCCGGAAGCCGACACGGCCCGCCTCGAGGCCCGCAAGGCAGCCCTTCGCCTGCTCGAAATCGAAGGACGCCTGCGCACTGCGAGGGCCCGGGTCGCCTCCTCCATGGGAGTGCCGCTTGCCGCCCTGGCGGGGGCCGCCTTCACCTTCCCGGCACTCGAAAACCCGCCGGCCGAGCCTTCCCTGCCCGATCTCCGCGTGGAAGGCCTGGTCAATCGCATGGACGTGCGCGGCATGCTGGAGGAATACGCCGCCGCCGAGGCTTCCCTGGGGCTCGAGATCGCCCGCCAGTATCCCGACTTCCGCCTCGGGCCGGGATTCCTGTGGGATCAGGGGGTGGGCAAGATCCAGCTTTTCCCGGCGGTCGCCCTGCCGCTCTTCAACCGCAACGAGGGCCCCATCGCGGAGGCCAAGGCGCGGCGGGACGAGGTCGCCGCCCGTTTCGAGAGTCTCCAGGCGCAGGTCCTGGCGGCGATGGAGACCGCCTTCCAGCAGTACCACGATGCCCGGCAGGCGTTCGTGCAGAGCGAGGGACTTCTGGCGCTCTGCCGCAAGAAGCAGGCGGCGATCCGCCAGCGGCTGGAGATGGGCGAGGCGGACCGCCTTGCCGTGCTCCAGGCCCGCCTGGAGTGCATCCTGCTCGAACAGGAACGGTGGGACCGCATCCGCCAGGCCCAGGAAGCCCTGGGCGCACTCGAAACCGCGCTGCAGCGCCCCATGGATTCCGGCGAGCAGCTTCCGTCTCCCCCTTCGCCGCCTGAAAACACGGATCGATCATGAAATGGAAAGGCTTTCTCCGCGGTGCCGGCCTGCTGGCATGGGTGGTTCTTGTCCCCCTCTCTTGTTCCAAGGAGGGGAATAAGGGGCCGGCGGCCCCCGGGACCTCCGCGGCGGATGCCCAGGATTCCGCACCTGTCCCGGGCGAACTGACACTCGATCTTGCCGGCCAGGAGAAGATCGGACTGGTCGCGCAGGTCCTTCCGGCCGGAACCTTCCGGCCCAGCAAGAAGGCCTTTGGAAAGTTCCTGGCGGATCCCGGGCAGACCTATCTGTTGCGGGCGCCCCTGGCGGGGATCGTGCGCCCGGGATCCGGGGCCGGATGGCCGGCCATCGGACAGGTCCTGGCCGACGGGGCCGTTGCGGGGAACCTGGAACCGCGCCTCCAGGCCAAGGACCGCATCGATCTTCAGGCCCGGCTGGCGGCGCGCCGGGGGGACATCGGTTCGGCGCAGGCGAACCTGGCCGCCGCGGAGGCCGAGTTCCAGCGGGCCCGGCGGCTCAATGCCGAGGACAAGAACGTCTCGGACCGCGCTCTCCAGGAGGCCCAGGCCCGCGTGGCCGCGGGCAAGGCCCGGCTGGATGCCGCGCAGGAGGAGGTGCGCTTGATCGGGGCGGCCCTGGCTCCGTCCAAGGGTTCGGCGGCTCCCGTCCCGCTCCGCGTCGCGCGCGGGGGCGAGGTGGTTGAGGTGCTGGTCCAGCCCGGCGAGGACGTCGTGGCGGGAACCCCCCTCCTGCGGTTGAACCGCTTCGATCCCCTTCTGGCGCGGGTCGAACTTCCGGTCGGCCTGACCGTGCCGGCGGAGCTTCAAAAAGCCCGCATCGTTCCCTTCGCCTTCCCCGGCCGCGTCCTGGAGGGGACCCTGGTCTCCCGCCTTCCGTCGGTGGAACCGCGCAACCAGGGTCAGGGACTTCTGCTGCGGGTCGCGCCCGGGGATCTCCCTTTGCGCCCCGGGGAGGCCCTGACCGCCTACCTCCCCCTTCCCGGTCCGCCCCGCAAGGGGGTGGTCCTGCCTTCCTCCGTGATCCTCCGTTTCGCGGGCCGGACCTGGGTCTACCTGCAGACCGGCAAGGAGACCTTTGCGCGGCGCGAAGTCACGCTCGAATTCCAGACCGCGGGCGGCTGGTTTTCCTCTCAGGCCTGGATCGCGGAATCCCCGCTGGTTTCCACGGGTGCCCAGGACCTCCTCTCCCTGGAAATGCTCCAAAACCTCCGCGGCGAGAGCCTCGGGGAAGACTGACCCCATCCTGTCATGCTTTCGTGGCTGATCGAGCGATCCCTGCGCTACCGGGGTTCGGTGATCCTGATTGCCGCCGGAGTCTTTGCGTTCGGTTTGTATTCCACCTTCCACGCAAAACTCGACGTGTTTCCGGAATTCGCGCCGCCTTTCGTCACCATCCAGACGGAAGCCCCGGGGTTTTCCGCCGAACAGGTGGAGGCGCTGGTGACCCGCACCGTGGAACAGGCCGTCAACGGCACGGGCAACCTGGATTCCCTGCGGTCGCAGTCCATCCAGGGGCTTTCCATCGTGACCGCGGTCTTCCGGGAATCTTCGGACATCTACCGCGACCGGCAGCTTCTCGGAGAGCAGCTCGCGGATGCCGCCAGCCGGCTTCCGCAGGGCGTCAAGACCCCGCGCATGACGCCCCTGACCTCGGCCACCATGGACCTGCTCAAGATCGGGCTGGTCTCCGACAAGCTTTCGCCGATGGAGCTGCGCACCTTCGCCCAGTGGACGCTTCGCCCCCGCCTCCTGGCGGTCAGGGGGGTGGCCACCGTCACCATCTACGGCGGCGAGGTCCGCCAGCTCCAGATCCAGATCCTGCCCGACCGCCTGCACGCCCTGGGGCTTTCCATCCGGGACGTCGTGCAGGCCGCCCGCAAGGCCACCGGCATCCAGCCGGCCGGCTTCGTCGAAACGGAAAACCAGCGCATCGTGATCCAGACTGCGGGGCAGGCGCTGACCTCCTCGGATCTCGAGAAGGTGGTTCTGGAGGAGCGCGCCGGGCGGCCCGTCTATCTCGCCGACGTGGCGCGGATCGAGGAAGGCGCCGAACCGAAATTCGGAGGCGCCGTGATCCAGGGCCGCACCGGGGTCCTGCTCACGATGCTTTCGCAGTATGGGACCAACATCATGGAGGTGACCGGGGAGGTGGAAGGCGCCATCCAGGAGATGAAGCCCATGATGGAGGCGAAGGGCATCGTCCTCTATCCCCGCCTGCACCGGCCGGCGACCTTCATCGAGAACGCCATCGGAAACCTGGAGGAGTCCCTCTGGCTGGGGGCCATCCTGGTCACGATCGTGCTCTTCCTTTTCCTCTACAACGTCCGCACCGCCTTCATTTCCCTGACCGCGATTCCGCTGTCTCTGGCGGCCGCCATGGCGGTCCTTCATCTGCGCGGTCAGACGCTCAACACGATCACGCTCGGCGGGCTCGCCATCGCCCTGGGCGAGATCGTGGACGACGCCATCATCGACGTGGAGAACATCTTCCGGCGCCTCCGGGAGAACGCGCGGCTTCCGCGGCCCCGTTCCGCCTTCCGGGTCGTCCTGGACGCCTCCCTGGAAGTGCGCAGCGCGGTGGTCTTCGCCACCTTCGTGGTCGCTCTCGTCTTTCTGCCCATCCTGACCATGACCGGACTGCAGGGCCGCCTGTTCGCCCCGCTGGGCTACTCCTATCTGCTGGCCATCCTGGCTTCCCTGGCGGTGGCGACCACGGTGACTCCCGCCCTGTCCCTTCTTCTGCTGCCCGGCACGGCCTCGTCCGCCCGCGAATTCTGGCTCTTGCGCCGGGCCCGGGACTTCTACCGTGCCCTGCTCGCTTTTTTTAGCCGGCATGGAGCCTTGGTCCTCATGGTCCCCCTGGCCTTCCTGCTTGCCGCCCTGGCCGTGTTCCCCACCCTGCAGAGCGCGTTCCTGCCCGAGTTCCGCGAAGGGCATTTCGTGCTCCATTTTTCCGGTGTGCCGGGAACTTCCCTCGGAGAAATGCAGCGGATCGGATCGAGACTTTCCGCGGATCTGCTGGCCAACCCGCACATCGCCACGGTGTCGCAGCAGATCGGGCGCGCGGAGCTGGGGGAAGACCCCTGGGGTCCGGAGCGCAGCGAGATCCACGTGGAACTGAATCCGGTCACGCCCGACGAGGAGGAGCAGGTCAAGAAGGACATCCGGGCGGCGCTGGCGTCCTTCCCGGGAATCCGTTTCGACGTGCTCACGTTTCTCGGGGACCGGATCGGGGAGACCATCACCGGAGAGACCGCTTCGGTCGTGGTCAATGTCTTCGGGGAGGATCTGGAGAAGTCCGTGCCCGTGGCCGGGAAGGTGGCCCAGGTCCTGCGGGGAATCCCAGGCGCGGTGGACGTTCAGCAGGTCACCCTTCCGAGCGCCCCCCAGATGATCGTCTCCCTCGAACCGGGAGAGATGGCCCGCTTCGGATTCCGGCCCGGCGACGTCCTGGATGCCGTGGAAGCGGCCTATCAGGGCGCCCGCGTGGCCCAGACCCACCAGGAAAACCGCACCACCGACGTCGTGGTGATCCTGCCCCCCGGGATGCGGCGGGATCCCGAGGCGATCGGCGGCCTTCTCCTGCGGACCGGCGGCGGCGCTTTGGTGCCGCTCTCCGCGGTGGCCGGGGTCCATCTGGAAGAACGGCCCTACATGCTGCTGCATGAGGGGACGCGCCGCCGGCAGACCATCACCTGCAACGTGGAAGGCCGGGACGTCCCCTCCTTCGTGGCGGAAGCGCGCCGGAGAGTGGGCCAGGCGGTTTCGTTCCCCGAAGGGGTCTATCCGGTCTTCGGCGGCACCGCGGAAGTGCAGGCCCAGGCCCGTTCGGAACTCCTCCTTCATTCCTCGCTGGCCGCCCTGGGGATCCTGCTCCTGCTCTCCATGGTGCTCGGCAACCGGAGAAACCTTGTCCTGGTCCTTTTCAACCTCCCCTTTGCGCTGGTGGGGGGAGTCTTCGGAGCGGCGCTTTCCGGCGGCGTGGTTTCCATCGGCTCCCTCGTGGGTTTCGTCACCCTGTTCGGGATCACCACGCGCAATTCGATCATGCTGGTCTCCCACTTCGAACACCTGGTCGCCAAGGAGGGGATGACCTGGGGGCTCGAGGCGGCGCTGCGGGGCGCGGCGGAACGATTCGTCCCCATCCTCATGACCGCCACCGTGACCGGGCTGGGTCTTCTTCCGCTCGCCCTGCAAAGCGGCCGTGCCGGCCGCGAGGTGGAGGGGCCCATGGCCGCGGTCATCCTGGGAGGCCTGATCTCCTCCACACTCTTGAACCTTCTCGTCCTGCCGGCCCTGGCCCTGCGCTTCGGCCGCTTCGAGAAGGAGCGCCTGGAGTGAGGGGCGGCCGGAGGGCCGCGAAACTTTAGGAAAAAGAGGGATTTAATCCTGCGCCGGGGCGCTCCCCTGGGGCAGATCCGGCTTCAGAAGGGCCCGGATGCGGCCGAAGATCGGGGGAAGGAACTCCCATTCCCTCGGTTTCACAGTCCAGCATCATGAACCGGCACCTCTTCTCCCTTCTTCTCTTCCTTGGCTTTGCCGTCCCGGCCGCCGCCCGGCAGAGCGACGAACTCCGCTTCCCTGGAGATCCTGCAACCGACCGTTTCGGCACTGCCGTGGTCGGCGTGGGAGACGTGGACGGCGACGGCTTCGCCGACGTGGCCGTGGGGACGCCTTACGACTCGACCCAGGGCAGCAACCGCGGCATGGTGGGCGTCTTCTCCGGGCTCGACGGCTCCCTGCTCCTTCGGATCTATGGAGGAGCCGATGGCGACCAGTTCGGCTGGGCCGTGGCGCCTGCCGGCGACGTGAATGGTGACGGCTCCGCCGACTTCCTGGTCGGATCTCCGGAATACCGCAATGGGTCGCTGGCCCAGGCCGGCCGGGCCGACCTCGTCTCGGGCCGGGACGGCAGTCTGCTCGAGTCCTGGAAGGGGGAAGCTTCGCAGAACTTCTTCGGTTCGGCTTTGGCGGGAATCGGGGATGCGGACGGGGACGGGGTGCCTGACATCGCCGTGGGCGCCCGGTGGGCCGGCCACAACGGCTTCAACTCCGGTTCGGTCTACGTCTTCTCGGGCGCGGACGGAAGCCAGCTTCTGCGCCGCGATGGAAACGCGCCCAACGATTACCTGGGGGCGGCGGTGGCCGCAGCCGGCGACGTGGACGGCGACGGGCATGCCGACTTCCTGGCGGGCGCCTGGGGTGCGGACCCCAACGGTGAATCTTCGGGCCAGGCCAGCCTTTTCTCGGGACGCGACGGTTCTCTGCTTCGTTCCTGGGACGGCATGGCTGAGCAGATCCGTTTCGGCCAGACCCTTGCCGGCCTTGGAGATGTAAACGGCGACGGGGTTCCCGACGTGGCGGTCGGCGCCTCCTTCGACAACACGGCCGCTTTCCATGCGGGAGCGGTGCGCGTTTTCTCGGGGGCCGATGGAAGCCTGCTGAACATCTTCCTGGGCGACAACGCCAACGACATGCTGGGGGCCTCCCTGGCGGCTGCGGGCGACGTGGACGGGGACGGCTTCGGCGATCTTGTCGCGGGAGCCCCGTTCAACGACGATGTCGATCTCAACGCCGGCCTTGCGCACGTCTACTCGGGCCAGGACGGTTCGGTGATCGCCACCTGGCGCGGACAGGCTTTCTCCGACCGGCTGGGCACCGCGGTCGCGGGAGCGGGCGACGTCAACGGAGACGGCTTCGCCGACGTGATCCTGGGCGCGCCCCACGGCAACAGCCTCGACCCGGGTTATGCCTGGGTCCCGTTCTCCGAGTCCACCCTGGCGCTCGAGCCGCCCGCGGATCTTTCCACCGGCCGCGCCGTCTTCCGGGCCTCGGACGGGCGTCCGGGCGCGCGCTTGAGCCTGCACTACTCCCTGAACGGATTCGGCATGATCCTGGGCCGCAAGGGGACGCGGCTCGATCTGGCCCCTCCGGTCCGCAGACTCAACCGCCGGGGATTGGCGAAATTGGATCAGTCGGGGAACGGGCGGGTGGTGGTCCGCTTGAGTTCCAAACTCTCCGGCGCAACGCTCTACGTTCAAGCCCTGGAACGCAAGGGCGGAATCCGGCGCCGGAGCACTGCGATTGCCGTCGATGTGCAATGAGGGTTGTTTCACGGTTGCTTCCACCTTGAATTGAGGGATGAGAGGGCGGGGGCCTGGTTCGCCAGGCCCCCGTTTTTGAAGTACCGTGCCGGAGCAATTTGTTCTGCATTGGACCAATGCAGAACAAATTGCTCCGGCACGGTACTTCGGTATCCTGGAGCCTGTGGCCATGCTGGTCCCCCTTCTCGTCCTTCTGGCCGGACCATTCCAAAAGCCGGTGGTCCCGGCCCGGCTTCGTCCGGGCGACCGGATCGAGGGAGAGATCCACGCCGATGACCCCGTCGTCCAGACCGAGGTCCTCAAGACCCGCCCGGACCGCCCCCGCGCGGGCCGGGTTTTCGCATCGAGGTCGCCCAGGCCGGCGCTTTCCACTTCGATTTGCGTTCTTGGTATTACGACGCCGATCTGGTACTTCGCGACGGGGATGGGTGGGCCCTATGCTCCGGCGCAACCGCCGGGAGAACGGGGGCCGGGGGCTTCCCGGGACCTGGGGCGCCTTTGTCCTTTCGGGAGATTAGAGGTGAATCCGTGACCGGGACGCTGATGGTTCTCGCCCTTCTTGCGGGGTTCGCGGCCCGGCAGAAGGCCCCGCCGGTCCGCCGTGCCCTCCTGGTCGGCGTGGGCGCTTATCCGGAGAACGTGGAGTGGCCGGCGCTGACGGGCCCTCCGGGTGACGTCCGCGTGCTGAAGGATGCGCTCGTTGCGAAGGCCGGCTTCGAGGAAGACGAGGTGCAGGTCCTGATCAACGACGCTGCAACGCATGCGGGCATCCTGCGCGCCTTCCGGAGGATGGCCGCCGAGTCCGGCCCCGAGGATCTGCTGCTTTTTTTCTTTGCGGGCCACGGCTCCTACCTTCCCGACGACGATGGGGACGAAGGTTTCGACGGTTACGACGAAACGATCATCCCTTTCGATGCGCGCCTGAAGGACGGCGCGCGCAACGACATCCGCGACGACGAGATCCGCGGGCTCATCGAGCAGGCCAACCGCAAGACGCCCCACGTGGTTCTTCTCTTCGACTGCTGCAATTCGGGCACGAATGCGCGCGGCGGCCCCCCGGAAGACGGCGTCCGCCGCGTTCCGGGCGTGCGCGGGATCGCGGGTTCCCGGGCTTCCCCGCCCCTCCCCGAACCGGGTTCCGGATTCGTTCCGCTCTCCTCGCCGCTCGACTACGTTTCTCTTTCCGCCTGCCGCGCCGACCAGAACGCGGCCGAGATGGAACTCGGTGAAGGGGATGCCGGGGAGGTGCACGGCCTCTTCACCTGGTGTCTGGTCCGGGAGCTGCGGCGCGCCTCCCCGGGGCTCACCTGGCTCGACCTGGGCGACCGCGTGCGTGAGGGGGTCCGGGCCCTGCATCCGGCCCAGACCCCGGTCCTCGAGGGAAACCACCTCCTGGAGGCGATTCTCCCTTCCCGCAGCACCCGCGCCCGGGCCTCCTTCCTTCTGGAGACCGGGGCCGAGGGCCTGCAACTTCGCGGCGGTTCCCTGGACGGCCTGCGGCGCGGAACCGTTTTGAGCGTGCTGCCCGCGGAAGCCCTGGAGGACCGGGAAGAGGACCGCCTGGGGCGGATCGAACTCCTTCGCGTGGGGGTGGATTCCTCCCAGGCCCGCTGGCTTCTGGATCCCCCCGCGCTCGCGGGAGCGGGAGGCCTCCCGCGCCGCTTCCGCGCCTTCGAACTGGAACGGCCCCCCGCTTCGACCCGTCTCCCGGTTTCGCTGGCCGGACCTTCCGGGGACGATCTCGCCACGGACCTGCTGCGGGAAAAGCTCGCGCATTCCCGCGCCCTGGAACTCGTGCCTCCCGCCGGCGCCTCGTTCCACGTGGCTCCCGCTCCTGACGGCGGAAGCTGGGGCGTCACCGGCGCTTCGGGAGAAGCTCTTCCTCTGGAGGCGCCGCGCAACTCCGCCGCTGCGCTCGATGCCCTGGTCGCAGCCCTCGAGACCCTGGCCTCGGTCCATTCCATCGCCGCGGTGCAAAACGAGAACAGCCCTCTTCTTTCAGTTCGTTCCGGGATTCTGCGCTTCGCCGACGAAGAGGGCCGGAAGAGCCTGGGGCCTCCGGAGCGGGATCCGACAAGCCGGTCATTCTTGGAAAACGGAGATCTCGTGGCCGCCTGGATCCGCAACGAAAGCCGGGTGCCTCTTTTCGCCACGCTGCTCGATCTTTCTCCCGACGGCCAGATCCAGGTGCTCTACAGCACGGCCGAGGACGAGCCGTTGCGGCCCGGTGAAGAGCGCCGATCCCCGCTTCTCCAGATGACCATCCCGGAAGGGAACGAACCCTTTTTCCGCAGCGGGCCCGAAACCTTCCGCTGGGTGATCACGCTCCGTCCCCAGAAAGGCATCCGGCGCATCGAACAGGATCCGGTGCGGCTCGGGCGGGTGAGCCGCGGAATCGGCGGGGTGCGCGAGGGAATCCTGGCGGGAACCAAACCGATCCCGCTCGATTCCTGGGCCACCTCCACCCTCGAGGTGGAGCTCCGCCCCTGATCCGGGCCGGCGCCTGGATCCGGCTACTCGTGCCGGAACCAGCGGGTGAGGACCAGGTCGGCCTGCACTGAATCCGCCGAGAAGGTGGTCGGCGTGACGTTGTAGGTCAGGCCAGCGCTGCTTACCAAGGAGGCCGGAACCCTGGAGGGGCGCGTCCCGGCAATGCCGCGTTCCACGATGGCCGGCTTCTTGACCGAGGCGATCTGCTGGTCGGGAGGAAAGGCAGGGCGGGACCGGCCCGCCAGGGCCTGCATCTGCGACTCGAGATCGGTCCGGCGGGTTCGCGAAACCAGGAACCAGATCGTTTCGACGCCCTTGTACTGGTCGAGGTAGAACCAGTCCGACCCGCCGGGAATCACGATCGCCTGGCCGGCGGAAACGGGGTTGGAAGCGCTCGAAAATGAGCTGGGGAAGAGCGGCTGGGCCCAGCCGGTGCCGTCCACGGAGATGACGTAGATGTAGCACTCCTGGGCGGGACGGAACTGGATCTTGAAGTTGTCGCCGCCTTGGGGGTCGGCGCCGCCATCGCGCAGAACCTCCCCGTCCGAGATGGGCGTGGGAACCTGCTGGCCTCCCCGGCTGATCTCCTTGGTGACGCTCACGTCCAGGGCCAGGGGCCTGGCCTGCGGAGTGAGGGAAGCCGCTGGCGCGGGATTGGCGAGGCCCGCAACCTGGCCTTCGACGGGCTGAACGACGAGGCTGTTGAGGACTTCCTCGACCTGCTGGGAGTAGTCGCCGGTGTAGTTCTTGGTGGTGGTTGAGAGCAGGTTCCGGCCGATTTCGAGCGCAGCGCTGGCGAGGACGGGGGCCCCGCCGCAGGATAGGCCGAGGCCGGCGAATCCGGCGAGAAAAAGGCCGGCGGTGAGCCGGACCGCAGGGAGGCGACGGTGGGGTGTCGGTTTCATGGCACGAAGAACAGGGGGACCAGGGCCCGCCGGGATCCGGCAGACCCCCGGACCCAGATTAGCACACCCCCCCGAAACGGAAGTCCTGCGGGAATCCGCCGGGAAACCAAGAAATACCGTGCCGGAGCAATTTGTTCACCATTCCCCCCGGGCGCTGGTCCCGTCGAGAGAAGCGAATCGAGAACAAATTGCTCCGGCACGGTACTTCTACAGCACGAAGTTGTTCAGGGCGGCGACGACCACGCCCATGATGCTCTCCCCGGCGATGATCCCCGAAGCCACCGGAATCACGTAGAGGTCGCCTGCCTTGCGGCTGGAGCGGGTGACCGCCCAGGCCCCCAGGGCCCCGATGAACATCGAGAGCGGGTACTGGAAGGGCAGGATGAATCCCAGCCCGACGCCGGTGGCTGCGGGGAGCCACTTGCGCATGCGGGGCCTCCAGCGCTCCGCCAGCACCATGACGGTCCCCGCCAAAAGCCCCCACAGGATCGCGTGCTGCTGCATGGGGTGGAAGTTCTCGAAACCCTTCTGGAAGACTTCGGCCACCGCCTTCCACTGTTGGGCGGCCGGTGCGGGGAACTGCGGCGTCTGCTCCCCGGTGCCGGTCAGAACAGTTGCGTCGGGGACCAGCATGTAGAAACCCACCACGGTGGCGATGGTCCCCGAGAAGATCCCCATGAACTGGGCCACCCACTGGCGGCGCGGATTGGCGCCGAGAAGATAACCCGACTTGAGGTCGGTCAGAAGGTCGGCGCTGGCCCCGGCGGCCCCGGCGGTGATGCCGGCCGTCATCAGGTTGGCGGTCGAGTTCTGGGGGATCAGCACGCCGTAGGTGAGCTGCATGATCTTGCCCATCGCCCCGGTGGGCGTGATGTCGCTCTCGCCCGTCGCGCGGCAGGCCACCAGCGCCAGCACGAAGGTGAAGAGGATGGCCAGGACCCCGAAGAGGATCGGAACGTGGAAGAACTGCCAGGCGATCAGGATCACAGCCGCGGAGCAGAGGAAGGTGCCTGCCACGAACCAGGATGTCGGCACCTCGACGCGCAGGTGGTCTTCCTGGGAGGCCGAGCCGGCCCCTTTGCCGGAGAAACCGGTCAGGGCCCGCACGATGGTCTTCCAGTTCATGAGGAAGGCCAGAAGCCCCGAGGCGACCATGATGGGTGCACCCACCCAGATCCCGATCTCCTTCCAGGCGTGGCCGGGGGTCGAGGCCGCATAGACCGTCTGGCCGAGCGGATTGACCCAGGGGGCCTCCATGGCCATGGGGCCCACCCAATAGGCCAGCATCAGTCCTCCGGCGAGCATCCAGAAGGCCATGCGGATCCCCACCAGGGCCCCCGCGCCGATCATGACCACGCTGTGGTCCATCACGATGGTCCAGTCGGACGGCTTGTAGCTCGTTCCCCGCGCCGAGGCCCCGGGGAGCCAGTCGAACAGGGCCGAGGAATCGGGCAGCAGCGTGGTCTTCCCGCCGCCGACCTTGTCCGTGAAGGCGCGCAGGCTGATCAGCAGGGGGATCATGAGGGAGAAGGCCCCCGAGATGAAGAGAGCGCGCGCCTTATGGAGCGCTTCCTTCCCCTCGCTGTAAAGGCTCTGCAGCGTGACCGCCGCCGCCGTCCCGGTGGGGAACTTGAGCTTCTCCTGGTTGATCATGTTGCGCTTCATGGGGATCGCGAGCATGACCCCCAGCGCGGAGAGGGCGAAGGTCCAGGCGGCCAGCACCGGCCAGGCGATGTGGTGCCCCTGCGGGTTCTCGGGAGTGGCGGAAAGGATCAGGAGCGCGGAGATGGCCGAGACCATCGTCCCGCCGGTCGAATAGCCCGCCGCCGATGCGGTGGATTGCATGCAGTTGTTCTCGAGGATCGTCATCGAGGAACGCACGATCCCCAGCCGCGTGAAGAAGCTCCAGAGGGAGAAGGAAAGGATGCAGGCGGTGATGGCCACCCCCAGGGACCAGCCGCTCTTGAGGCCCACATAAAGGTTGGTGAAGGCCAGCAGGAAGCCGAGGAAGGAACCCATCAGGACCGCGCGCACGGTCAGCTGCGGAACGTCGTCACCGCGATAGGCGCGGGCGTACCATTCCTTCTCGTCGAACTCGAGGACCTCGTCGGGGGAGATCTCGAGCGGGCGGCTGCGCTCGATCTCTTCGGGGGTGACCGGGGGTTTCTGGAAAAGGCCCATGGCGGTTTTCTCGGGGAGGCGGGGCAGGATACAGGCGCCTCCCGGCGGGCAAGGGATTTCTGGTACCTTGCGCGGGTTTCCCATGCTGGCCCCGACCCGCTTGCGCGTGTTTCTCCCCATCCTCGCGGGGGCGGTTGCCGGGGTCTCCGGCTGCGGGCGGGGCGAGCCGGATCAAACCCCCCCGAAGGTCTACGTCAGCGAAGCCGAGAAACGCGCCGGCCCCCCCCATGCCCTTTGGGAAAACGTGGCGCGAATGCGCGCCGACCTGGATGCGCCCCGGGACCCCCGCGACGGGGGGGGGCGGGCGTGGATCGTCCCGGAGGAGGGCCGCAGCGCGGACGCCGTGGCCGGACAGGCGGGCCGCTGGACCTTCCTCTATGAAGCCGGGCCGCTGGGGATTGCGGAAGGGGGGCGGCTTTACCTCCAGGTCAGCCCTTACTGGAACTGGAGCACGCCCCAGGTCGAAGACCCGGCCTATCCGGGTTTTACTTCCGTCTCCACGACCGCTTCGGGCGTCAGCCTGGAAGCGGAGACGCTCGATCAGCAGCTCCTCGGGATCCGCATCGGGGGCCGGGGCCTTCGGTCCGGGGAACGGGTGCGCATCGTCTATGGTGCCGGAGAGGCGGGCGCGATGGCCGACCGCTTCGCCGAAACGGGATCGCGGTTCTGGTTCGCCGTCGATGGCGACGGCGACGGGGTGCGCAAGGTCCTGGCCGATTCCCCTTCCGTGCGGGTGCGTGCCGGACCGCCGGCCATCCTGAGCGTGCTCCTTCCAACCACGGCCCGGCCGGGCGAAACGGTGCGGCTCACCCTGGCCTTCCTGGACGAGGCGGGGAACGCCGGATTCCCGGTGGAGACCGAAGTCACCCTCCCGGACCCCCCGGATGGACTCGATCTCCCTCCCTCCGTCACCTTCGTCCCCGCCGACGAAGGGCACAAGACGGTGGACGTGGTCGTGAAGAAGGAGGGGATCTACACGGTCCAGGCGGCCGCGGCCGGCGGTTTGTCGGGGAAGAGCAATCCGCTCGTGGCCTTCGAACAGGGAGCCCCCGTGCGCTGGGGCGATCTGCACGGACATTCCAATTTTTCGGACGGCACGGGAACCCCCGAGGAGTATTTCCGCTACGCCCGGGACGTGGCCGCGCTCGACGTCTCGGCGCTCACCGACCACGACCACTGGGGATTCCTCTTTCTCGACAGCCACCCCGCGATGTGGGCGGAGATCCGCCGCCAAGTGCATGCCTTCCACGAGCCGGGGCGCTTCGTGACGCTGCTCGGCTACGAGTGGACCAGCTGGATCCATGGCCACCGCCACGTCCTCTACTTCGGCGAGGAAGGGCGGGTCCTCAGTTCCCTCGACCCACGCTACGAATCCCCGCAAAAACTCTGGCAGGCGCTGAAGGGCGCCACGGCCCTCACGGTTCCCCACCATCCCGCCGGCGGCCCGATTCCCATCGACTGGAGCATTCCTCCCGACCCGGTCCTGGAGCCGCTGGCTGAAATCGTCTCGGTCCACGGCTGCAGCGAGGCCCTCGACGCGCCCGCCCGCATCTACCACGCCTTCGAGGGGAGTTTCGTGCGCGATGCGCTCGACCGCGGCTACCGGCTTGGCTTCCTGGGCAGCGGCGACAGCCACGACGGGCATCCCGGCCTGCCGCAGCTCGCCTCCGGCCGCGGCGGGCTGGCCGCCATCCTGACCGACGACGTGACCCGGGAAGGGGTCTTGAAGGCCCTGCGGGCGCGGCGGGTCTACGCAACCAACGGGGCGCGGATCCTCCTGCGGGTTTCCCTGGCGGGACACCGGATGGGTTCCGTCCTGGAGCCGTCGGCGAAGGCGGCCTTGATCCTGCGGGTCGTCGGCACCGGCCCCGTCGACCACGTGGACCTGATCCGCAGCGGGCAGGCCGTCTCCATCCTGGAGGGGAAGGGGCGCAGCATTCTTTCCCTGGATGGCGAGGTTGGCGGGCTGGTTTCCGGGGATTATCTTTATCTACGGGTGGTCCAGGAGGACGGAGGCGCCGCCTGGAGCAGTCCATTCTTCGTGAAGTGAGGAGAAACATGGAATTCAAGCACATCGTGGCTGGGTTGGATGTTTCCGAATCGTCCCTCGTGGCGGCCAAGGCGGCCTTCGCCCTGAGCCGGAGCTTCGGATCCGAAGCTCACCTGGTGCACGCGGTCGACTATCCCTTCCCCTTCTGGACCGACATCGATCCGAACGTGCTTGCGGCGGCCCGGGAGACGATCGGCGGGCTGCTGCAGGCCATTCCGAAGGCCGAACGCCCGGGCGACCAGGAAGTGGACCGCCACCTCCACGTGGCGGCGGGTCATCCGGCCAAGGTCCTTCTCGATGAGGCGGGCAGACACCGCGCCGACCTCATCCTGCTCGGCCCCCACCGGCAGGGAAGGGCGGCCCACGTGGGCAGCACGGCCCGCGCGGTGCTCGGCAAGGCATCCTGCGGGGTCTGGGTCCAGCCCGGGGAGCCCGCGCCCATCCGGCGCATCCTGGTGCCGGTGGATCTGTCCGAGCAGAGCCTGCACGCTCTTTCAGCCGCCTGCCGGTTCGCCGGCACCGTGAAGGCCCGGATCGCGGTCCTGCACTGTTTCCTGCCGCCCATCATGGCCTACGAGGTCCGCGATGCCGACCTCGGTCCGGTCCACGCCGTGGACGAACTGCGGGAGGCGCAGAAGTCCGGTTTCGAGAAGGAGATGCAGGAGTTCGACTGGAAGGGAATCCCCCATGAGGCCCTTTTCGTCGAGGGGGATCCCGCCACGGAAGTCCTCAAGCGCCAGGAGGAGCACGATCTCATCATCATGGGCTCCCACGGGCGCACGGGCCTTGCGGCCTCCATCCTGGGCAACGTGGCCTGGACCGTATTGCGGGGCTCCTCGATTCCGGTCCTGGCCATCCGGGCCAAGGACCGCAAATGGCTGACCTGAAGGCGGCTACATCAGCTCGGCGAGGATCTCCATCCCCTGGGCCACCTCCTCGTCGGTGTTGAAGAAGTGAGGCGAGAGGCGCAGACCCACTGACGGCCGGCAGTCCACGAAAACCTTGCGTTCGATCAGCCGGGCCACCATGGCGCGGGGATCCTCGACGCCGATCATCACCGAACCGCCGCGCTGGTCCGCATCGAGCGGACAATTCAGCTTCCAGCCGCGTTCCCGGGCATAGGCGACCATCCATTCGGTGCGCCGCCGCGATTCCTCCATCAGGGCGGGGAGACCCACCTCTTCGAGAATGGAGACTCCGGGAAGAACGGAATAGAGCGCCGGGATGCTCGGGGTCCCTTGGGCGAAACGGCGGGCATTGCCGGCCCAGCGGATCGGCCCGTCTTCGAAGCCGAGCGGATTCTCGTGCGCGAACCAGCCGGTCAGGCGGGGCTCGAGTTCCGGAAGAAGCCCGGGGCGCACGTAGAGGAATCCCGCCGAGGGCCCCCCGCAAAGCCACTTGATCGTTCCCCCGATCAGGAAGTCCACCCCAGATTCCGCGGCGTGGATCCCGGTGATGCCGGCCGACTGGTAGACGTCGAGAAGGACGCGGGCTCCGACCTCGTGCGCGCGCTTCACGATGGGGGCCGGATCGATCCGGAAGCTGCTGCGGTAGGCGGTGTGCGTGAGCGCGACGAGGCACGTCTCCCCGTCGATCGCCTCCAGGATCCGTTCCGGGGGGAGGACGATGCCGTCGTCGGAGGGGACCACGTGGATCTCGGCCCCCAGCCGGCGCTGCTGGTCCCAGAAGTAGGTCATGGAAGAGAAATCCAGCGCGCCCGTGACGATCTTGTTGCGGCGTCCCGGCCCGAAATCGAAGCAGGATGCTGCGGCGGCCATGGCCACGGTGGCGCAGGGCTGGGTCTGCACGCTCCCCGGAGCCGCTCCGATCAGGCGCCCGATGCCGTCGCCTACGCGGCTGCAGAGTTCCATCCAGGCGGTGGCCCAGGCGTCTTCGCTGGGATGCTCCTTCCAGCGGTCGAGGTACTCGAGCATCGAAGCCGTCGCGGCCCGAGGCACCGGGCCCAGGCTGTGGCTCAAGAGATGGATGCCGGAAGCAAGCGAGGGGAACTCCTCGCGGCGCCGGTCGAGAGCGGGTTGTGTGGCGGGTTTCATGCGCGGAACGAGTTCATCTCCTGTTGGACCCCTTCGGGGTCGGCGTCGAGGCGGCGGAAGAGGCTGCGGGCCTCCTCGCCGATGGGGGCCACGGGGGCTTCTTTGTCGATGGCGGCAAGGATCTCTCCGGCAGCGGCCCGGGGCGACATCTTGGGAACGTCGAAACCGCGGGAGGCGTCGGTGTCGAGGGTTCCGGGACAGACCGCGATGGCGCGCACACCGCGCGGGGAGAGGTCGGCGTTCATCGCGCGGGTGAGGGAAAGGACCGCGGCCTTGGTGGCGCAGTAGTTTCCGATGGCGGGAAGATTCACGCGCCCGAGCTGCGAGGCGACGTTGACGATCAACCCCCTGCCCTGTCCGGCCATCGCCGGAGCGAAGGAACGCACCACGTTCAGGATCCCGAGCACGTTGACCCGCCACTCTTCGCGGATCTTTTCCATGGGCGCCTGCAAGACGCCCCCGAAGACCGCCACCCCGGCGTTGTTGATGAGAAGATCGACGGGGCCGGTCTTGCGCGCGGCTTCCTCGACCTGCTCCGGAAGGGTCACGTCGAGAGTCAGGGGAAGCAGCCGGGCGGAGGTTCCGTCCAGGTCGGCCTCGAGGCGCAGGGCGGCTTCCGGGTCGCGGACCCCCGCGGCCACCTCGGCGGCGCCCGCTTGCGCGCATGCGGCGGCCAGCGCGCGACCCAGTCCGCGTCCCGCCCCGGTGATGAGCACCCTGCTTCCCTTGATGTTCACGGGTTCTTCCCGCTTTTCCAGCGCCCGTAAGTGTAAAGCAGGAATCCCAGTCCTCCCCACGCCAGGGTCAGTTCCAGGCTGGTGAGCGAATGATTCCGGATGCGTTCAGCGAAACTCATCGTTCGCAGGGTGCCGGCGTCCTGGACCACCTGGACGGCGATCAATCCCCCCATGGCGGCCAGCGAGATCAGGGCCGCGGCAACCTGGAGCGGGTAGGGGATGCGGGCCGTCGCCGAACGGAAGAGGGCCGGATTCCGGCGGGGGAGCAGCAGGAAGGCCAGCCCGTGCAGGAAGTAGAGCACCACCAGGGCGAAGACCGCCACGTTGAGGGCCAGAGACATCTGGCCGCTGGCCAGGAGCCCGGCGGTTCCAAGCAAGGTGAGCGTCAGGCCCGGGACCGGCGTTCCGGTGCGCGGATGGATCGACCCCAGCCAGGGGGGCGCCAGCCCGTCGCGGGCGATGATGATGCCCAGCCGGGAGGGGACCAGCATCGATGCGTTCAAGGAAGTGGTCAGCGCCATCACGGCGCCCAGGGTCACGAACCAGGAACCGAGCGAAGGGAGGTAGGCAGCCGAGACCTCGGCCATGGGGGCGGTGCTCGTGGCCAGGCTGGATCCGGGGAGCACCCCGAAGGTGACCAGGGCCATCAGTCCGAAAATGAGCGTGGTGCCGGCGATCCCCTTGAGGAAGACACGCGGAAGGCGCGCCGTGCTGTCCTTCACCTCGCCGGCGGTCTGGGCCAGCGATTCGAAGCCGGCGAAGGCGAAGAAGAGCGGCGGCAGGCAGGCGGCGAATCCCGAAGGGCCGTGCGTGAAGAACGGCCGGTAGTTTTCGACCTGGATGGCAAAGAGCCCGGGAACGACGAGCACCAGGATGGAAAGACCGAGCAGCGTGCACATCAGAACCTGCAGCCGCCCGAACCAGCGCACGCCCGAGACGTGGACCCCGTAGAAGAAAACCAGGCTTCCCAGCGAGAGGAGCAGCCGGTCTTCGGGGCCGAAGAAACCCCGGGAGAGCGGAATCACGTAGTCGGCGAAGGCGTTGGCCAGGAAGGCCATGGCCCCCATGTAGGAGATGGCCTTCATCCAGGCGACGACGAAGGCGATACGCAGGCCGCCGAAGGTCTGCGAGATGTGCGTGTATTCCCCTCCGGGCTCCCGGCCCAGCGGCGTGGAGAGGAAGACCGCGTAGGGGACCGAGGTGGCCAGGACGACCGGCGCCAGAACCAGGTAGCCGAGGATGACGCTCGGGCCGGTCAGGTTCCAGGCGTCGGTGGTGACCCGGAAGATGCCCGCCCCGATGAGGATGCCCAGCAGGGTGGCGTACGACTCCAGGGTGCCGAGATCCCTCCGCAGGCGGCTTCCGATTCCTCGCGCCTCTCCGGCCGGCCCCCCGGCCGCTGCGGTCATCGGCCGGCGGCGGCCGCCGCCTTGTGGATGAGTTCGTTGGCGGGCAGCGAGGCATCGAGAGCCTTCTTGGCGCTCTCGATCCCCACCACGGGGAGCTTCTCCCTTTCCAGCAGTCCGAGCTGGACCAGCACCGAGCCCTGGTCCGAGTAGATGTGCTCGTGGGGCTG
>CAZQAP010000012.1:0-32667 GCA_964591365.1 uncultured Planctomycetales bacterium | reverse complement strand
CAGGCAGTTCTGCCAGCCGCCGATGCCGTGGAGCAGCCGCCCGTCGCTGTGGGTGGCCACGTTGGCGTTGAAGTCGAGATCCACCTCGGTGGCGCCCAGGATGGCCACGTCGACCATCGAGGCGAAGTTCCCCTTGCCGTGGAAGTTGTAGCTCGTGAAGGGGCTCGTGTTCACGTGGCGCGGGTTCTCGCGCATGCTGCGCACCCCGTCGAGATCGAAGGTCTGGCCGTCGAGGATGCAGCCCGTGAGCCCCTCCTCGAGCATCTCCACGAGGTACTTCGTGGAGCCGCCGCGCACGAAGGAGGCCCGCACGCCGCGGGCCTTCATGCGCTCCTTGAGGAACAGCGCGAAGGCCAGCGAGATCCCGCCCGCGCCGGCCTGGAAGGAGAAGCCCTCGCGCAGGATCCCGGCCTGCTCCACGAAGCGCGCGGCGTGCTCGGCGATGAGCAGGCGGTCGGGGGAGCGGGTCACGCGCGTGGTGCCGCTCACGATCTTCTCGGGGATCCCCACCCGGTCCACCACCACGACCTGGTCCACGTTGTTGCCCTGGATCTGCCAGGGGAGACAGGGGAAGGGGACCAGGTTGTCGGTCACGACGACGACCCGGTCGGCGTAGAGCGAGTCGGCCAGGGCGAAGCCGAGCAGCCCGCAGGCGCTCGGCCCGCGGTCGCCGGTGGCGTTGCCGAAGGGATCGGCCGTGGGGGCGGCGATCACCGCCAGATCGATGTGCACCTCGCCGTCCTGGACCGCCTGCCAGCGCCCCCCGTGGCTGCGGAGCACCCCCAGTCCGCGCATCCTGCCGCGCGAGCAGTAGTCGCCCAGCGGCCCGTTCATCGAGCCCTCGATATGGTGCAGGACCCCGCTCTCGAGATGTTGCAACAGAGGAGCGTGGCAGGGGAAGGAAGCGCTCGGAAACCAGCGCAGATCCTTGAGCCCCAGCTCGGCCGCCGCGTCGAAGACCGCGTTGGCCACCAGATCCCCGTCGCGGAAGTGGTGGTGGGTGCTGATCGTCATCCCGTCCCGCAGCCCGGCGCGCTTCAGGGCCTCCTTCAGGGAGGCGACCACCTTGTTGCCGTCGGCGGGGTAGTCGGCGCAGCTCCGGATGGGGGGGGCGGCCTTGTTCCCCTGCGGGAGAAAGGCCCCCACCCCGGCGAAGGGCCGCACCGGGCGGCCGTTGATCTCGGCCGGAACCTCGCGGCCGGCGGCGTTCCGCAGGGCCTTGCGGGTGAGGAGGGTCATCGCTGTTTCGTCTCCCAGCCGGGTTCGAGAAGGCCGGCCTCGAGGGCGTCGGCGACCGTGCGCCCGGCACGCTTGACCACGGGCGGGTCGATCATGCGCGTACCGAGCCGCACCACCGACAATCCCTGCGCGCGGGCCTCCTCGAAGGCGCGCACGATGCGGCAGGCGCGCTCGATCTCGGCCGGAAAAGGGGCGAACTCCTCGTGGACCACGCGGATCTGGCGCGGATGCACGCAGCCCTTGCCCACGAAGCCGAGCGCCTTGGCCTCGCGCACGCTGCGACGCAGCCCCTCCTCGTCGGACACGTCCCCGAAGACCGAATCGATCGGCTGGAGACCGGCGGCCACCGCCGCGAAGACCACCTGCGAGCGCGCCCAGAGGGTTTCGCGCCCCTCGGCGGTCTTGCGCACCCCCAGGTCGGCGGTGAGGTCCTCGAGGCCGAGGGTGAGGCCCACGTTGCGGCGGCTCGCCTGGGCGATCTCGCGCGCGTTGAGGATGCCGCGCGCGGTCTCAAGGATCGGCAGGAAGAGCCATTCCTCGCCGGCGGCTTCGGCCTCGCGCGCGCGCACCTCCTCGGCGGTCTCCACCTTGGGAAGAAGAACCAAGTGGAGAGGCGCCCCGCGCAGGGCCTGGAGATCCGCGCGCCCCAGCTCCCCGGGGTTGATGCGCACCATGCGCTCGCATCCCCCCCAGTCAACGGCAAAAAGGGCGTGGCGCACCAGCGCGCGCGCATCCGCCTTGGCCTCGGGCGCCACGGAATCCTCGAGATCGAGGATCACCCCGTCGGGGCGGTGAAGCGCGGCGTGGACCATGTAGCGCGGCTCGTTCCCCGGAAGATAGAGCCGGCTGCGGCGCCGGCGCGCGCGTTCGATGGGTGGCAGCGGACCAGCGGGTTCTTGCGGCTCCACGCGGAAGTCCGCCTGTCCGAGCACCTTCCCGAGCAGGCTCTCCATGCGCGCCCGCAGCACGAAGGGGTAGGCGCCCTGGTCCTCGCAATCGAGGACTCCGTGGCGGATCCCGGCCCGCTCGAGGATGCCGCCCAAAAGGTCGCGGATCGAGTCGCCGTAGAGCGCTTCGAGGCGGCTTTGCAGCCGGATCTCCAGCCCGCCGGCCTCCCGCGGGCGGAACCCCACCCAGCAGTCGCCGCGGACGGTCTCTCCCCGTCTTCCGGCCTCGAAGGCGACTTCTTCCCTAACCACCGGCGTCTTCATCTCCTGCTTCCATGGTATCCTGGCGGGCCAGGGGGTACGGGAATGCTCTTCGGCACGCTTCTGATCCTCGCTCTTCTCTTCCAGGAGCCGCAAACTCCGGAACCTTCTCTTCTGCCCGCCTCGCCGCAGGCGTTCCAGAAGGAGATCGGGGTCCGCAAGGTCCAGGAACTCACCGCGCCGGGCCTGGAGATCTGGTGCGAGGACCCCAAGCTCCTGAAGAAGATCCGCGGCCCCGCGCTGGCCGCCTGGAAGCTGGCCGGCGAACTCCTGGGGCCGGAGACCCGGCCCGGGCGGTTCCCCATCCGCGTGGTCCTGGTGCGTGGAAAAGCCCCCTTCGAGCGCTGGTTCGAACTCCTGGGGAAAGAGAGCCTGCGCCTCAAGGGCCCGACGGTGGACCGGCCCTACGTGGAGGCCAGCGCGGAATTCGGCTCCGCGCAGTGGTACCTGCCGCCGACTTCCCTGATCCGCACCGACCGGCTGAGCCCCCCGGAGGCGGTGACCCGCGTGGTGGAGGACCTGGGTGCGCTGCGCCTGCGCTACGCCTTCAGTCCCTTCGGACTCGAGCCGCCCCCCTTCCTGGCGGAGGGGTTCGCCGGACTCCTGGTGCGCCACACGCTGCGCAACCCGGAATCGCTGCAGCCCTACGGCGGACCGGCGCCCGAATGGGTCCAGGGGACCAGCGTCTACAACCTGGACAAGACCCAGAAGGATCCGAACTATCTTCCGGCCAACTGGCCGCGCCTGGTCCTCAACACCACGACTCTCCGCATCAAGAAGAAGTCGATCCAGCCCGAGGAGACCCTGGCCGGCCTGATGCTGCGCGAAGCGGGGAAGTTCGCCCGCCTGGACTACGCCTTCTCCTGGGCCGGTGTCGAGTTCCTGTTGGCGAAGGACCGCCGGGCCGCGGTCCTTGGGGTTCTGCACGAGCTTCGCGGCGAAGAGTTCGCTGCGGCATCGGAAAGCGTCCGCTTCCGGGCCTTTCACGACGGCGTCCTGAAAGCCCTGGAACAGGATCCAATCCGGCTTCAGGCCTCGTTCCACGACTGGATCCGCAAATCGATGCCGCGCCGATGAAGCTTCCCCTGTTCCTGTTCTTCCTGCTCTTTTCCACGGCCGGGATTTCGCAGGATGCCGTGCCCAAGGCCGGGGGCCATCCCGCCACCCCCGAGGCCTTCGCCCGGGCGGTCGGGCTCAAGAAGGTTTCCCTGGTGACCGCCCCCGGGCTGGAATTCTGGTGCCAGGATCCCGCGCTCCTGAAGAAGCTCGAAAAACCGGTCCTCCAGTCCTGGAAACTTTGCGGCGGCTGGTTCGGGAAGCTGGAGACTCCGGACGGCATCCCCACCCGCGTGGTCCTGCTCTCCTCGGAGAAGGCCCTGCGCGCCTACGCCCGTCTTGCGGCGGCCGAAGCGCAACGCCTGGGGGTCCCGCCCCCCGGCCCGGCCTTCTTCGACGGCGCGGTGCATTCCGGCTCGGGGCTCTGGACCCTTCCTCCGCTTCTGCTTCTGGATTCCCGCGTCCTCAAGGGGAACCTGCTCCTCACGCGCCTGATCCACGACCTGGGGGCCAGCCGGGCCGGCTTCGTGCTCAACCCCCGCGGGGTGGCCCCTCCGCCCTTCTTCGCCGAGGGCCTGGCGGGCATGCTGGTGCGCCGCGCGGTGAAGAAGCCCGCCGCCCTGGTCTCCCACGAACAGGCGGCGGTCTCTTCGCGGATCCACGGCTACGGGGTGTTCGCGGGCATCGGCTCGAAGTTGAACGACAACTCCAACCATCCCGGGAACTGGCCCGGCGTCGTGCGGCTGGGCGTCAAGGCCATGCGGAAAAAGAAGGAGATCGATCCACAGGCGCGCATCGACGCACTCTTCCTGCGCGGGCCTGGAGAATTCGCGCGCAGCGACTACGCCCTGGCCTGGGCGGCCGTGGAGTTCCTCATGGGGACGGAACGCCGCCCGGCCGTCCTGGAGGTCCTGCAGCACCTGCGCGCCGTCGAGGAGAATCTCGACGCCGGCCTCCTCGCCCGCCGCTTCCACGATTTGCTCTTGAAGGGGCTTGCCGCAACCCCCGAGGAGCTTCAAGCGGCCTTCCTCGACTGGGTCGAAAACGAGATGCCGCGCAGGTAGAATGGCGGCTGGAAAAGCATCCCGCCTGTCATGGAAGAAACCCGCAGCATCAACATCACCGCCGAACCGCAGCTCGATCCGCGGCGGTGCCTCTTTCGCACCGATCAGTCCTTCCATCCCGGCACGCTGTTCACCAGCGACCCGGCCTGGGCGGAAAAATGGGCGCCGCTCGCCAAGGCGGTCTTCGACGTGGGCGGCATCCGCGACCTGCGCATCCACAACGGCGAGATCCTGGTGACCCGCGAGGAGATGGACGGCGACTGGCGCGACCTGGCCCGCAGGATCGGCAGCGCCATCCGCGCGCACTTCCAGTCGGGGAGCCCCGCGGTCCACCCCGACGCCGCTTCGAAGCTGGAAGGGCCCGATCTTCTTCGCCAGCAGGTCCAGGAAGTCATCGACGAGCAGCTCAACCCCGCGCTGGCGGCCCACGGGGGCTTCGTGGAGATCCAGGACCTGAAGGGCAACGACCTCTACATCAACCTTGGGGGCGGCTGCCAGGGCTGCGGGGCGGCCGCCGCGACGCTGCGCCAGGGCGTGGAAGTGGCCATTCGCGAGGCGGTTCCGGAAGTCGGGGCGATCTACGACGCCACCGACCACGCCGCCGGGCTCAACCCCTACATCTAGGGGCCCTCTGCCCGTTTTTCCCGGGCCCGGGGGGCTCTGGAGGGGCTGAAAGTCCCGTGTTACTCTTATGGAACCATGCGTTCCATCCGCCACCTTTCGTTCCTCGGCCTGTTCTTCCTCGCCCTGGCCGCCCCGCTTCATGCAACCTGGTCGATCGTCGCCATCGATGTCACCACCGGCGAGATCGCCGTCGCTTCGGCTACCTGCCTGACGGGATTGGACCTCCAGCAGGCCACTCCCGTGGTGATCGTGGGCGTGGGCGCCGCTGCCGCCCAAAGCGCCATCGACGCCGGCGCCACCAACCGGATGCGGATTCACCGCGATCTGCTCAAGGGGATGACCCCCCAGCAGATCCTCCGCGACCTCCGCCAGCACGACCTCGGCCACCAGGGCCGCCAGTACGGAATCGTCGCTTTCCACGGAGGGGCCCTGACCTTCACCGGAAACGGTGACGGAGCCTGGGCGGGAGGGGTCACCGGGCAGGTCGGCGACATCGTCTACGCCATCCAGGGCAATGTCCTCACGGGGCAGCCCGTCGTGGGCAGCGCCGAGAGCGCCTTCGTCAACACGCCGGGCGACCTTTCCACCAAGGTCATTGCCGCCATGGAAGCCGCCGCATCCTTCGGCGGTGACGGGCGCTGCTCCTGCGACGAATTCCGCCCCACGAGCTGCGGCAGCCCGCCTCCCAGTTTCACCAAGTCCGCCCACGTGGGCTATCTCATTGTTTCCCGGCCCGGCGACGTTGACGGCGTCTGCGAACCGCAGCCCGGCTGCGCGAACGGAGACTACTACCTCGACATCAACATCAAGCGGCAACACAAGGTCAACCCCGACCCGGTCTTGCAGATGCGTGGCCAGTACGACATCTGGCGCGCCGCCCAGGCCGGAAGGCCCGACGCCTTCCACTCCACGGTCTTCCAGTCGCGCGACAGCGTCTCGTGTGCGGGAGGGCAGACCATCACGGTGGTGATCGACCTGGCCGACATTGACGGGGTCTCCCTGAACAGCGGCGGCGCCCAGGTGAGCATGGTCCATGCCCCCCGTTCCGCGGGACTTTCCTCCGTGCTCTCCGTTCAGGACAACCACGACGGCACCTACGAGATCGAGCTCGATCCCGGGGCAGGCTCCGGAATCGACCTGATGAACGTGGTGGTGGACGACGGGATCCGCCCCGTCCAGCTTGGCCAGCCGGTCAAGATCCTGCATTTCGCGCCGCCCGTCCCCTCTTTCAACAATCTGACGCCCATCGCAGGCCTGGACGGGGGCAAGAAGGCCGCCGACCGGAACGCCTTCCTGCTGCCGGATGGAACCACCGCCTGGGTCCTGTCCGATCGCAAAAACGGCATCCCCCGCCTCGGACGGATGTCCCGCCCCGCCCCCAATGCCCCCTTCCAGGGTTTCAAGCCGGTCCCCGGACTGGACCTTACCGGCTTCGAAGTCCAGGACTTCTGGGTCTCCCCGGACCAGATGCGCGTCTACTGGAGCGGCGTGCAGACGGGTGCGGCTGCCAGCCAGGAGAAGATCTTCCTCAGTGAGCGCCCGGACCCCGGTTCCCCCTTCGATCCGCCCCTCGAAGTCGAAGAACTGAACGGCGGGATCGTGGCCGAGACGGGCGGGCCCTGGCTCACGGACGACGAGCTGGAAATCTACTTCCACTCCAAGCGCCCGCTTGGCAAGGCCGGCTTCGATCTCTTCCACAGCACGCGGCTTGAGATCGGCGGCCAGTGGTTCCCTCCTGAGATCGTGGATTCCGTCTCCACTTCCGCGGATGAATTCAACCCCATGCTGGTGGACAACGGAACCCGGCTGCTCTTTTCCCGGGCCCCGGCGGGAGGAGTCAAGGAGGTCTTCTTCGGGACCCTGAAGACCAGCGGGAGCTTCCATCCCGACTGCCTGATCCCCGGATCGGCCCACGGGGCGGTCTCCATGGAAGCGACCTCTTCCGATCCGGCCACCGGGCAGCTCTGGATCACCCAGACGCGTCTGAATGGAAGCGCCGTCCTGGAAGCGCAGAGCACAAGCTCTTCCCTGGCCGCCGATGAGGATGAGATCCGCGTGGCCGCGGGAGGGACCGTGAACCTCACGCTCGAAGCGGGGCCCGGGTGGGCCCAGGCCCCCTACGCCGTCTTCGCCGGCGCTTCGGGCATGCTCCCCGAGGGCAGGATCCGGTTTGTCGTGGTGCCTCTGGCCTTCGACCTGGTCACCATGGCTTCCCGCCGGTTTGCAGGAAGGATCCCTTTCCTGGGCTTCCAGGGCGACCTGGACGTCCTGGGCCGGGGCTCGGCCCGGCTCTTCCTTCCGCCGGGCCTGCCGGTTCCGCCGGAGTTCATCGGAAGAACCCTGCGGATGGTCTTCCTGTCATTCCAGGGGAGGCATGTGTTCGTCAGCAACGCAGTGGAAGTCGACATTCTGCCCTGACTCGCCCCAGCGCGGAAGGATCCCGGCCCAACCTCCCTTCGGGAGGAGGGCCGGGATCCCGGGGGGGTTGGCCTGGATCATGCAGGCTGGAGGGTGTCCCCGGCGCGACTTGAACACGCGACCTGCGGTTTAGGAAACCGCCGCTCTATCCAGCTGAGCTACGGGGACGGCCTTTCCACCAAGGATCAGGATACCCGCTCTTTGCCCGAGGCCCGAAGGCGAAGGCGATGAAGTTCTTCATAGAGCGGGCCGGCCCACTCGAGAAGAGGTTCCAGATCGGAAGGGAAAGGTTCATCCTTTGCTTCCGGCGTCCGGAACCCCTGCGAGGCCTCGACATTGCGGTACCAGACGGGGGCCCAGACTCCGTAACAGGGATGGCGCCCCGGCCGCCAGGAGAGCATGGCCGGGTCGAATTCGAGGCCGACTGCGCGGCAATAGGCCGCGAGGATTCCCGGCGGATCCTGCACGAGGTCGCCGGAGTCGATCACGATGGCGGCCTTTCCCTGCCCGCAGAACCTCCGCAGCAGTTCCACCATCCGGTCGAAGCCGGTGTCTTCGGGGAGGACCCTTCCAATCCTCTTTTTCAGGGATGGAAGCATGGAACGCGGCTCACGGATCAGAAACGTGTTCACCATCCCCTCGGCGAAGGAGAGGTCGATCCCCCCGACGAGATGATGAGCCATGTGCTTGACGAATTGGACCGGCCGGTCGCAGGGCCCAAGGAGAACCTTTTCCACCACCTCCCGCCAGTCCGCTGATTGGGACTCCAGCACCTCCTTTCGCATGGGATGCCGTTTACCGGTATGTTGCAGGTACCAGGCGTAAAAAGGTTCATCCACCCCTTGCGTGTCCGGTCGCTGGACGAAACTTCTCAAGGTGGCCGTCGAAACCGTTCGCGGCGTGCACCACTGGGCGATCCTGAGCGTCAAGGTCTTATCCCTTCGAGGAGGTCTTGGATGCCTTCTTCTTGGCCGCTTTTTTCTTGACGACCTTCTTCTTGGCGGCCTTCTTCTTCGGGGAACCCTTCTTTTCCGCCTTTTTCCCGGCCGGGGACGCAGCCTTCCGCTTTTCGCGGGGCTTGAATTCGAACCCATGGTGTCCGTTTTCCTTGCGGATCAGACGGGCCGTGAAGGGACGGCCCTTGCGGGAGATGAAATCATCGATCCATTCGGTGGCGGCGGTCTCCTTGGAAAGCCAGGGCGTCACGTCGGCGCGGGTCAGCTCGCGTTTGCAGACAAGACGCGGAATCACCAGTCCGCAGCCGGGTTTTCCCTTAGGATCCTGCTTCCCTTCCGCCTCCGGCTGATGGCATTCGAAGTGAGTGGAGGTTTCGACGACCTTTCCGGTGTCGCAGCGCGGACAGGGAAGGAAAGGCGAAGGATCGACGGGGAAGGATGCCAGCTCGGGCTCGACCACGCCGTCGTCGTCGGAGGATTTCAGGCCTGCGACCTGCTCGAATTCAAGCTGGAGTTCGTCACTCAGACGGATTCTCCCGGAATAAGGCCGCCCCCGCATGGTGACGAATCCTTCCAGCGGCCCGCTGTCCCGCTCATCCAGCAGCTTCTTGGCAAGGCTCCGGTTGATGTAACGGCCCCGGAACTCCTTCCAAAGGGTCCAACCATGTTCCACTTTGGAGCAACGATATCCCCGCAGGGCCTCCCGGATCGGGGCGCCGTCCAGCGGGCACTCCCCCAGTGGGGGATCGCTGCGGTAAAGATCTTCATAATCGAAGGTCTGGAGCTTCACAATGAGTTCCTTCACCGACTTCTCGATTTCCCTCATATAGTCCGCCCTTTTTCGCTTTCCCTCCTCGACCTGATGAAGATGAAACTCCATTTCGGCCGTCAATTCGGCCTTGGCCAGGTGGTCTGCCTCGATTCGTTGGAGAAAATCGATCAGCGTGATCCCCTTCGCAGTGGCACGCAGGGTTTTTCCCATGCGAATGGCATACCCCTTGGCGATGAGCGCTTCGATGATGTCGGCCCGGGTGGCAGGAGTCCCCAGCCCCTTCTCCCGAAGGGCCTGAATGACTTCGTCATCCTCGATCTCGTCATGGTATTCCAGATCGAGATCACTGGCGGACTCCATCGCCTTGAGGATTCCCGCCTCGGTGTAGCGGGAGGGCGGCCGGGTGGCATCTTCCTCCAGCTCGATTCCCAGCGTTTCACCCACCGCAGTCTCCCCAGGGGAAACTCCGATGGAATCGAGAAGTTCGCTGCGGGCTGGACGGCGGTCGACCCCCTGCCAGCCAGGTTCGACCAGTCGGTTCGATTCGGTGAAAAAGACCCGCCGTTCATCTTCCGGAGGCTGGATCCGGGTTTCACGCACCACTTTCTCCCACTTGCTGGGCGGAAGGAAGGCGGCCAGAAAGCGGCGCACCGCCAGTTCGAATACTTTGGCATCGTCCCCTCCCAAGGGGGCATCCGGCAGGACTCCGGTGGGGATGATCGCAAAGTGATCGGCCACACGGGAATCGTCGAAGACCACGCTCTCGTTGCGGAGTTTCGGTGCGGTCTGGGCGCCTCCTCCTCCCCGAAGTTTCGCTGCCGTCTCCTGGATGGCCTCTCCCCGGGAAGGTTCGCTGAAGAACGACCGGGAAGAGGTGTCCGCAAGGAATTCAATCACTTTTTGGACATGCCCCCGGTAGTCGCTGGGAAGAGCGTTGGAGTCGGTCCGAGGGTAGGTGAGGGCCTTGTGCTGTTCGTAAAGTCTCTGAGCGGCGCCAAGTGTCCGTCGGGCGGAAAGGCCGAAACGGGAATTGGCCTCCTTCTGGAGCGAAGTCAGTGAATGAAGAAGCGGCGGCTTGCGGGAAGAGACGTGGACGGTTTCCACCACTTCAGTGGCCCGTCCCGAACAGGATTCGAGGATCTTGCGGGCGGTTTCCTCGTCCCAGATCTTCTCGGCGTTCTTTCCGGTCCTCGACGACCGGTAGAGTCCCTTGTAGGTGTTGCCCGCGGCCCGGAACTCACCGCGCAGCCGCCAGAAGGGGACCGGAATGTGCGCCAGAACGGCCAGTTCCCGATGGACGAGAAGTCCCAAGGTGGGCGTCTGGACCCGCCCGGCCGACCACACCCCCCTCTCCTTGCGGCCTTTCAGGCGGCGCGTGATGCCGCGCGTGGCGTTCATGCCGATGAGCCAGTCGGCCTCCGCCCGGCAGAAAGCGGCCGCCCCAAGGCCATCATGCCGGCTGGCGGGTTCCATCTCTTCGAAAGCCCGGCGAAGAGCTTCCCGGGTCATCGACTGGATCCAAAGCCTCTGCACGGGTTTTTCCGTACCGAGATAGGCCTCGATCTCCCGGAAGATCAGCTCCCCCTCCCGGGCCGCATCGCACGCGTTGACGATTTCCTCGACTTCCTCCCGGTGGGCAAGCTTCTTCAGGGTCTGGAGCTGCTTGGTTTGTCCCCGGCGGGGTTTGCGTTCGAAGGTTTCGGGCAGAATCGGAAGGGACTCGAGCGACCAGCGCTTCAAGGCCGGGTCGTAATCCTCCGGCTCGGCCAGGGAAAGAAGGTGGCCGACCGCCCAGGAAATGATGTGCCCGGGGCCCTCCCAGTAACCCTCCTTTTTTTGGAAGGGCCCCGGCAGGACCTTGGTCAGGTCATTGGCGACGCTGGGCTTCTCAGCGATGATCAGTTGCATGGAGGACTGGAGCAGGGGGCAGGGACAAGGCGCGGCAAACTATAGGGATAGGGGCGGAACGGCAAGGGAAATGGGGACCCATCCAGGCCAAGAATCGGCCTGGGAGGGGGAAAGGGCCCCCATCAGCTCCATTCTGGCCCATTTCCGGCCTCTGGGGAAGAGCCTTTTTCGGAGATCTGGGGCTTTTTTCTCAAGTTCCCGCCGGATGGGGACGTTGAGGCGGCGGCCTCCCGGCCGGTTTTTCGATGGTCCGCAACTCCACCCCCGCTTTTCTGGAGACCCTGGCGACCGCCCTGGTGGCCGGACTCGTCCTTCTGACCCCGGCCCTGCCCATGCGGGCCCGAGCCAAGACCAACGTCCCCCTTCGGGACGGGCTGGCCTTGATCCGTTCAGCGGTCTTTCGATTCCAGATGGACCATCACGATTCTCTCGGGCGGCTTCTGCTGCCCGGCAGGGAAGAAGCCGATCTGGAAGCCCAGCTCACCGGGCCCACCCGCGGGGACGGGACCACGGCTCTCCCCGACGGGAGGAAGGACGACCGCTGGTTCGGTCCTTACCTGGACCGGATACCGGAAAACCCCGTCAATGGGCTGGCGACGATTCGCATGGAAGTCCAGGGTCCTAACGGACCCCAGGTCCGGGGGACCGCCGGTTGGATCTACGACCCCAGCACCGGGTGGGTGATTGCCGACCTCCCCTCGGCAGATGAGCTGGGAGTGGAATACCGGGAATACTGATCCAGGTCCCGGATGCTGGCCCACACGGGTGGACCCGGAAGAAAGACGCGGGCGTAACCCAAGGCTCCCCAGGGCGTCCTCCAGGCAGAACCCGCTCCCGGCCCAGCCCGGGAAGGAGGACTCCAGGCGCTACGCGGCGGCTGGAGGACCACCTGTGGATCTGGATCGCCTGGCGGAACTACGTGCGCGGGATCACGGTGACGCGCACCGAAGTGACCCCGGCGATGCAGATGCGGGTCGTGGGCACGAAGCTTTCTTCTGCTTCTCTTCTTCGCTGGAGGGTCTTTTCTTGAGGCCTTCAGGGTCCACCCATGTGGGCCAGCATCCGTCAGGACTGGGATCCCTGCACCGATACGTAAGCATGGTGGGCCCGGCCGGATTCGATCACCTCCCGGGCGAGTCCGATCCCGGTCGCCAGGTCCCGGGTTTTCCGGGCCAGGCGAAGAATCAAGGCAACGCAGAGGAGAGTGCTGTTGAAGGCCGGCCCTTCCACCCCCATGAGTGTCTGGAGGGTGAGGGAAATGGCCGCTTGTAGCGGTTCCCCATTGGAGAAACTGGCCTCCCGGGGACATTGGAGGGCAAAGTCCTCCGGATCCACTCGCAAGGGGGTTTTACAGCCGTCTTCCAGGAACAGGCCCCGGGTCCGCCCGCAAACGGAAGGGTCGATCGACCCCTCAAGCCCCTGGACAATCATTCCGGAACTGTGTCCGAGAAGGGCCAGAGCGTCTCCGGCAGTCCCAAGCACAGGGCCCGGCATGGCTGCGGTGATCAGGCGGGCATTCGGGGGAGCAAGGAGTTTGATCACCGTGTCAGGAAGACAACGCAGGCCGATCTCCTCCTCGACCTGCAGCAGAGGCCCCCATCCCTTCTGATCGCACTGGGTCGGCGCCCAACATGCCAGCCCATGCCGGGACAAACCCTCGGAAACCCACGCGGGCTCTCCGGTCAGGGAACCGATTGCGCCCTCCCACAAATCTCCCAGGGTCAATCCCGCGCCTTCCGCGTGCGGGGCGGCCTGGATCAGGACCGGGACGCCGCAGGCGGCGGTGGCGCAGGCGGCCGCCAGGCCTATGGGGGGAGCGTGGATCTTCCCCAGGCGGCTGGTGGCCACAACGACGGCCCCGGGCGGAAGGTCCGGAAAGACAACCCTTGCGCGGGAAGCTTTTGCAAAACCGGCCAGTTCATCCGCCGTGGCTCCCTTGGAACGCATGGCCAGGAAGAAGGCCGCAACTTGAGCCGGCGTCCCCTCCCCCTCCAGAAGGAGGCAAAGGACCTCCTGCGCCTCGGTGGAACTCAGGTTCCGCCCGACCGACCCGGCAAAAGAACCCCCGACCTTGCGGAGGGTCTCGCGCAGCCTGTCGTGTTTCATCGCGGTGGGCTCAGCCGGCGCTTTCCGAGTCCTTGAGGGTCATCAAGACCTTTTCCGCATGCCCCTTGACCCGAAGATTGTCGAAAATCCGGGCGAGCTTGCCCGAAGGATCGATCAGGAAGGTGGATCGGACGATTCCCATGTATTTCCGTCCGTAGTTGCTCTTCTCCCGCCAGACGCCGTAACGGGCGGCGATCTTGCTGTCCCGATCCACAAGCAGAGGGAAGGGGAGTTTGTATTTCCTGAGGAATTCCTGGTGGCTTGCGGAGTCATCCGGACTGACACCCAGGATGACCGCCCCCCGTCTCTTGAACTGGGCGGCCCGATCCCGGAATTCACAGGCTTCAAGGGTGCAGCCGGGGGTCATGTCCTTTGGGTAGAAGTAGAGAACGACCCAGCGGCCCCGGAATCCAGTCAAGCGAATCCGCTCCCCGTCCTGGGAAGGGAGGGTGAAAGCCGGGGCCCGAAGGCCTTCGGCAAGGAGGGGGTTGGCCATGAACAAAGCCTGCCGGTTCCTTGGGGGAATGAGACAGAACCGCCAGCGACTCGGATTATGCCGCCCCCCGCAATCCCTGGCCAGCCTTCGCGAAAGGGGCGGGCAAACGCTGGGATCTTGCTTTTCCAGCCGGGAATCCGGCCGCCTGCCGGGAGCCTTGGCCTATTCGTCCCCTTCGGGTCGCGGGCGGATATGGGCGAAGAAAGGAGCCTTCTGCTTGTCGTAGACCAGCTTCCCGTTGACCACCGAAAACTGGACGAAGGTGCGGTAGTCGAAGAGGTCTCCGTCGGTCACGATCAGATCGGCATCCTTGCCCGGCTCGAGCGAGCCGACCCGGCCCTCCACTCCCAGGATCTTGGCCCCGTCCAGGGTGATGGCCCGCAGGGCGGCTTCCTGGGGCAGCCCCCCCCGGATGGCGAAAGCGGCCTCGAGCGGCAGGGTCAAAAGGTCGCGGCCGGCGATCCCGCCCACCGAGATCGAGGTCTGCTGGGGAAGCAGGGCGAACTCCACCCCCGCGTCGTGCAGGATGCGGGCATTCTCGATCTTCCAGCCGCTTGGCCGGTTCAGGCGCTCGTCGGGCCAGTTCTTGGCCCGGGGATAGATCACCAGATCCGCGCCGGTGCGCCCCAGCCGCGCCGCGCAGGCCCAGGCTTCCTGGCCGCCGAAGATGACCGCCCGCATGGGGAACTCCTCCAGCAAGTCGCAGATGGCGAGCAGGTCCTTCAGGGAATTGGCCCGGAAGCTGGCCGCCTTCTCCCCTTTCAGAAGAGCCAGGCGGTCCGGGTTGATCCCCTGGGGCTTGGGCTCTTCGAGATCCTTCTCCCCCTTCGCCTTGGCCTTCTCGTACTCGCGAAGCCGGCGCAGGAAATCCCGCGCCTTGGTCAGGTCGCTCCGGATTCGGCGCCGGCTGGAGGGGACCTGCGGTGAATAGTTGAGCGAAACCCAGATCTTGGAACGCACCACGGCCCCCTCCAGCGACCCGCGCGTGAGCTTGGAGACCGTGTTGTTGGACTGCACCGTGGTGATGCCGGCGGCAAGCCCCAGATCGAGGTAGAAGGCGAAGGGATCCATGGAGTCGGCCGGCGACCCTGATACGCCCGATCCCAGCAAGCCGCGGGCCTCCACGGCCACCAGACCGGGGTAGACCCGCATGCCCGAGGCCTCGATCACGCGGGCTCCCTCGGGGACTTTCACACCGGTTCCGATCGCCTCGATGCGATCCTTCTTGCAGAGAACCGTTCCGCCGTGCAGGACGCCCCGGGTGACGGTGTGGATCTCCCCCCCTACGATGGCCAGGAAGGGACTTTCGGCGGGCTTCTTCTCCTTCTTTTCGGGGGCCTTTTTCTCCTCCGCGGGTTGTTGATCCTTCTTTTTCGGAGGAGTTTCCTGGCCGCCTTCCTGGAAGACCCGCGCCGGAGCGCTCCAGGCCGGGCCCGCAGAGGGGAAACCCAGCAGGGAAATGCCAAAAAGCAGGGCGGAAGTCTTCATCGTTCTTGCTCCTCTTTCTCCTTGCGTTCGGTCTTCTCGCGGTCGAAGAGGATCCGGCCCTCCCGGACCAGGAATTCGACCTTCGCGGTCGGGTCGAGGGGATCCCCGCCCAGGACCATGAAAGTGGCGGGGCCGCCCGCCTTCAGCGCCGGAACGACCTCCTCCTGGCCGAGAGCCGCGGCGGGCTCCAGGGTCATGGCCTTGAGGGCGGTGGTGCGGTCGAGTCCTTCCCGGACCAGGTCCGCGACGCCCTGCCGCCAGGCCTCGACCCCGCTCCAGTCGGGAAACGGAGGTTCGAGCACCAGGTTCCCTCCGGCGGCGACAAGGTCGGCCGGCAGGTTGACCCGGCTGCGGGTCTGGGGAAGAAAGGTGATCCGGGAGGGGACATAGACCCAGAGGGAGGCCTTGGCCAGCTTCTCCAGCACTTCTTCATAGTCGTTGCTGTTCGAGAAACGGCTGAAGGAGAGCACGGTTTCGAAGGGCAGATCCCGGTCTCCCAGGAGATCCTTCCAGTGAAGCCAGGTGGCCGCCCCGTTGAGCCAGATCTGGACCACGCGCTCCTTGCGCAGCCATTCGACCACCGGGAGGAGGTCCGGATCGATCTTGGGCGGAACGAACTTTTCGGGGGGCGCTTTTTCCTCCTTCTCCTTCTCGCCTTCCTTCTTTCCCCCGTCCTCCCCTTCGGCGGAACGGGGATCCTTGCCCTTGTCCCCGTCCTTGTTCCCGCCCTTCTCTTCTTTCTTCCCCTGCTTCTCTTTTTCCGCTTTGGCCTTCTGCTTCTCCTCCCACTCCTTGCGGGCCTTCTCCCACTCCTCGCGGGCCTTCTTCTCCTTCTCGATGGCCTGCTCCGCATCCTTGATGGCGCTGCGAAGGAGATTCTTGGAGCTGGAGTTGCGCTGAAGGGTCATCTTCAGGTAGAGATCGCCGACCAGGGCATCCGGGCGGGGCACGGCCCCCTCCACGGAGTAGACCGAGGTCCTCCCGGGGATCCCGGTTCCGGGAGGATCGATCCCGACCAGCAGGATCCCCTGCTTGCGAAGCCGGGGGAGATCCTCCTCGTCGAGGTAGAGGGAATCGCTGGCGCGGAACCGGCCGTAGCGCCCCCGGCCGCGGGAATCCCGCTGGAGGAAATCCCCGTGGGCCAGGACCAGCGGCGGCAGGAGCGAGGAGCCGTGCCCGCGAAGATCGTGGACCTCGGCCCCCTTGGGAACCACCAGCCCCTGGCCCATCTTCTCGATCACCCCGTTGCGCACCAGGATGGTGCCGTTGGGGATCGGCTCGCCCTCCAGGGGTTCGATGAGATCGACCTGGAAGACGGTGACCGGACCTTTCGGTTCGGGCGCCTTGGCGCTGGCGGCTTCCTGGAAGGCGGGAAGAGGGAGCAGGAGGAGCAGGGCGGTCGCGAACATGGCTCAGTAGCGCTGGCCTTGGCGGATGTCGTAGGCGACCTCGCCGTCCACGAGCACGAGCTGCACCGGGGAACGGGGGTCGAGGGGCTGCCCGGCCTTGACGACGATGTCGGCGTCCAGTCCGGGCCGAAGCCGGCCGACGCGATGATCGGCCAGAATCTGCCGGGCGGGTTTGGCGTTGATCGATTCGAGCGCGATCCAGGTGGAACATCCCAGCCGTTCCGCAAGCGTCGCCTGGTAGAGGAATTCCTCCGGAGGAACCACGGTGGCGTCGGTCTGCACGGAGATGTCGGTGTTGCCGCCGGCCTCGTAGGCCTGGACCAGGCCCTGGATCCGGTTCTGCTGGTTGAAGAAGTGGTCGAAATTGCGCGGCCCGACGTTGAGGGGCGCCTGGACGCGGGCGATCTCCCGGGCGGCCAGGTAGCCGTGGAAGGAGGCGTGGCTCACCACCACCGGGACCCCGGCCTCAAGCTGGAACATGCGCACGGTTCCGTAGGTGTCGCGGGCATCCGCGGTGTGGACCAGGACCGGATATTGGCCCGCGAAGACGCCGGCGAGCTGGGCGACGTCGGGAAAACGTTCGGGATGGCCCGTCTCGAAGGCCTCGCGCCCGCGGGCGATCCACCAGCGCAGCATCCACCACATGCCCATCCGGGAAGCTCCCAGGTCGCCTCCCCGGCGTTCGGGGTTGTGGCCCTGGGCGACCTTGATGCACCCCGGGCTGCGCAGGACGACCTCGTCCACCCGCGCGGAAGGTTTGGCCTTGACCAGCGCCCCCGCCCCGGAGAGATTCGTGCCGGAGCCCGGAATCCCGTTGAGGACCGTCACTCCGCCGGCGCAGGCATCCCGGTAGAGGCGGTTCCAGGGGCGCACGGTGTCCAGCACCCGCAACTCCGGATTGTCGGGGTTGACCATGTCGTTGACGTCCTCGAAACCGCCGGTCTGGATATGGGTGTGGATGTCCACGGCGCCCGGAAATGCGAAGGAATCCGGGTAGGAGAGATGCTTCCATCCGGAGGGGATTCCCAGATCCCGCCGGGAGCCGACCGCCCGGATCTTTCCGTCCGCGATCAGGATGCGCGCATTGTGGATGACCTTGCGGTCCTCCATGGTCAGGGCGACCCCCACGTCGAGGACCAGCCCCGGACCGGCATCGATGCCGCCGGAAGCATCGCCGGCAGCCGGGTTCCCCAGCGGGGACAGCAGGGCCGAAAGGAGGACCGGGAGGAGATTCAACCCTTCAGTACCTCCTCTCATCTTTTTCCACGTCGTAGACCGGCTTCCCGCGCACCCAGACGCGCACCACGGAAGAACGGGGATCCAGGGGGAATCCGGTCCAGGCCACGAGATCGGCATCCAATCCCGCCTGGATGGAGCCGCAGATCTTGTCGCACATCATGGCCTTGGCGGGGCGGCTGGTGACGCCCAGGAATGTCTCCGCGGGATCGTGCGCTCCGTACCGCAGGGCCATGGCGGCCTGGTAGGGAAGATCCTCCTGCGGCACGACCGGGGCATCGGTGTTGTAGCCGAGCAGAAGGCCCGGAGTCTCCTCCCAGCCGGCCCCGCAGCCCTGGATCCGCGCGCGGGAACGGTCGAACCAGACCTGGCGCGGCCCGTTCATGACCGGCACGTTGTATTTTTTCGCCATCGGCCCGGCCTTGTAACCGTCGAAGGTTCCGTGGTCGATGACCGAGGACAGACCCAGATCGCGCACCTGCATGGTGATGGTCATCAGCACGACCTGGTAGATCTGGGTGTGAACGGTGACGGGAAACGTGCCATCCAGGACGCCCAGGAAGTTGGACCAGTACGGATCCCACTCCACCTCGCCGGCCTTGTACTTGCGGGCCCATTCGAGGCCCCGCTCCAGGGTGTTGCGGGTGTTCCAGTTCATGAACGCCCGGCGGACCCCCCAGGAATAGTATTCGGGGTTCCCGGCCTGGGCGACCTTCAAGGAACCCGGAAAGCGGACCACCATCTCGTCCACCGTCTTGCCGGAGGTCTTCGCCAGGGTTCCGAAACCGCTCAAGTTGGTCCCCGAGCCGGGAAGCAGCAGGGCGGTGGTGACCCCCCCGGCCACGGCATCCTCCAGGAAGGGGTTGCCGGGCACCACGACGTCGAGCGTGCGCAGGTCGGGGTTGGTCAGGTAGACAGAATCGTTGAGATCGCGGGCCGCGCTGACGACGTGGGAGTGGGGTTCCACCAGGCCGGGAACGAGCCAGAGGTCGCCCAGGTCGACCTCCTCGGAGTCGTCGGGCACCTGCGCGTCCGCGGCCCGGCCGACCCAGACGATCTTCCCATTGCGGACGATGACCAGGCCGCGGTCGACCGAGCCCTGGCCGGTCGAAGTGAGGATCTTTGCGGCGCGGATGACGAGCGCAGGTTCGCCCGGTCCGCCGGCAGGATCACCGGGCCCGAAAACCGCAGCGAAAACGAGAAGAAGCGGGGAAGCGATCATTCCCGGGGAACCTCCCTTCCATTGATGAAGACGTGCAGAACGCGGCTGCGAAGATCGAAAGGCGGCCCGTTCAGGATCACCGCGTCACCGTCCAGGCCGGCGGCCAGCCGGCCGACGCGATCCCCTATCCCCAGGATCTTTGCCGCGGCGGAGGTGAGGCCCTGCAGGGCCTCCTCTTCCCCCAGGCCGTAGCGGGTCGCCAGGGCCAGGGAATCGGGCAGGAAGCGGGCCCCGATGCCGGCGCCCGATTGGAAGGCCGTGGGGATGCCCTGCTCCGCAAGCCGCGCCGCGGGAACCACGTCGCGGCCCTTCTCCCGCTGCACAACCCCCGGGCCGACCACGACTCCCACCTTCTCCTTCCGAAGAAGATCGCCGACCTTCCAGGCTTCTCCCCCCCCGAGAATCCGCACGGGCAGCTTGAATTCCCGGAAGGTCTCCACGGCCGCACGGATCTCGTCGGCCCGTTCCGCGGCCACGAGAGCCACGCCGCGCCCCTCGAAAAGGGAACGCAGCCCTTCCAGCGACCAGGTGATGGAGGGCGGCTGCGGGCCCTCCCCCTTCTTGCGGCGTTTGCGGGGGGCGGCGTTGCCGGCGCCTTCCTCCTCGATTTCGATCCGGTCGGCCTCGAAGTCGACCGAGCCCAGGCCTCCGACGTTGACGTTGCAGTTCAGGTGGTCTTCGGCGTCGATCTCTCCGGAAATGGAGACCGAGCCGAAATTCGTGGGGATCTCGAAGCGGAACTCGGGATCCTCGAAGGTGCCGTCCGCCTCGGCGGTCTGACTGGGATCCTCCTCGGGCCAGGCCACCGCATGCAGGGCGGTTCCCTCGTGGTGCAGGCGGAAGAAGACGCTGACCGGTTCGGGGATCATCGGACTGCTGATCACCGCGTGCCAGAGGCCGTTGATCGGGTCGCTTTTCTTGGGGGCTTCCTCGACCTCTTCCTCTCCGCCGTTGGATTCCTCCTCCTTGGCGGCCTCCTTCTTCTTCTCCAGGGTTCCCGCAAGCCGCTTTCGGAGGGCGGCTTCCGATTCCTGGCGTTCCCCGGATTTCTTCCCGGCCTCCTTCTTTTCCCATTCCGCGCGGTCCTTGCGGTACTTCTCCCACTTTTCGAAGTACTTCTTGCCGCGATCCAGGGTCTTGCGCAGGTTTTCCACACGGGCGGGACGGTCGCCGCCGGTCAGTTCGAATCGCACGATGTCGTGCCCCTTGAGGAAGGCATTCCGCGGCCCGACGGCGGCGGTCTTGACCGCCTGGAGCCGGGCGCCCTCGCCGGGGATCCTTCGCGGCGCAACCACCATGGTGGTCACGCCTGAGCGCGCCACGGCAAGCCAGTCTTCGCGGAAGGCCGATCCTTCGGCGATCCTTCCCAGAACCATCCGCGCATCCACGCGGCCGCCCTCCAGACCGAGCTTCCCCTGCGCATCGATGAAGCCGGGCGTAACGTGGGCGGAAGGCCCCGCATCGAGGATCCTGGCTCCCGGAGGATGGGGAACGCTGCGTCCGACGGCGACGATTTTCCCATCGCGAAGAAGGACCTCGGCTCCGCCGGTCAGCGGAAACCCGTCGCCGGTCCAGACCGTCCCGGCCCGCAGAACGGTGGCAGGTTCTTCCTTGGAATCCGGGCGGCTCCAGGCGCGGCGGCCTTCGATGTAGACCCGGCGCACGGAAGTCCCGGGGTCGAGCGGGTCGCCGGTCAGAACCGCGAAGTCGGCCTCGAAACCGGGCAGAAGGGAGCCGACCCGGTCCCCCACGCCGAGAAGGCGGGCAGGAACGCTGGTGATGGCCGCCAGGGCCTGGTCCTCCCGCAATCCGTAGCCCACGGCCGCGGCCGCGGCGGCCAGCAGGCGGCTCCAATGTCCGCCGCCTCCCGGAGCCACGGCGAGGGGAATCCCCCGGGCCGCCAACCGCTCAAGGGCATCCGCCCTGGGCGGAGCCCAGTCGGGCGGCAGGGAAGGCCTGGAAAGGAAAAGCGGAACCTTGAAGAGGACTCCCGCACCTGCGGCGGCAATCTCGTCGGCCACACGGTCGGCCTGACCGCCCCCGTCGATCAGAAGCGGTGTCTTCCAGGCGGAAGCCAGTTCGAGCGCCCCTTCAACCTCTCCCAGACGGTTGGCGGCGACGCGCAGTCGGCCCCGGGAACGTAAGAAGTCCCGCAAAGCCGCAAGGGGCGGATCGAGAGCCTCCCCGCCGTCCAGGGCTTCCGCAGCGGTCTCGCGCAGGGCGAGCATCGCCCCGGCGCGGGATGTGGCCGGCTGGAGAGTCTGCGGGCGGATGGGATTGTCCGAACTGGGGGGGATGGGCGGACGAAAGAAGGGCGGCGGCGAGAACGCAGAGGGCTCCAGGGAGATGCGCAGGTCGGCGACGGGGGCCAGAACCCGATGCTCGCCGGCGGTCTTGACCACCGCACCGCGCCCCCCAATCAAACGGTCCCGGGCGGCGGAGAGATAGAAGGCCGTCACTCCGTTGGCCAGAAGGGTCTTCCGGTCCGCATAGAGGTCGAAATCGTCCAGGGCACGGCGGTCGGCCCCGATCGCGCGGTCTCCTCGGGTCCCTCCCCGCCCGGCGATCGTGCTGTCCGCGGCGACCAGGCCGGGAACGATGACCGCATCTCCCAGTTCCACCACAGGAATGAGCGGCGGGAGTTCGGAACGATCCTCCACGACCGCGGCGACGCGGTCCTGGTCGACTACAAGCCAGGCATCCTCCAGATAGGGGCGTTCACTCCCCGGGGCGGCGTAGATCCGGCGGGCATGGAAGGCCACCGAACCGGCCTGGACCGGCGCGGGGGCGGCAGCCGCGGCCGCACCGGCAAACAGCAAAACTCCTGCGATCACGAATCTTCTCCCTTAAGAAGCTTCTGGAGACGTTCGTCCTTGCTGCGTTCGTAGACCCGTTCGCCCCGCACCCAGACCTCCAGGACCTTCGTTGCGGCGCCCAGGGGATCGCCGTCCAGGACCACGAAGGTACCGTCGGCCCCCTCGCGCAGGCTTCCCATGCGCTCTTGCAGGCCCCACATCGCGGCGGGAACGGCGGTGACGGCGTCCAGGGCGGTCTTGCGGGGAATCCCTTCCCGGACGCAAGCGGCGGCCTGGAAGGCCAACCGGTCCGGCCCCATCTGGCCCTCGACCGGTCCGATGGCGAAGGTCACGCCGGCATCGAAGAGAACCTTGGGAACGAAGGTGCGCTTCTCCTTCCAGGTGACGGAGTCCCGTTCCACGTGCCAGAGCCCGCCCTCGAGGAAGACCGGACGGCCGGCCTTCGCCAGGACGTCGGCCGCCTTCCAGGCCGCGGGGCCGACGACGAACACCACCTTGGCGAAAAGACCGTGATCCTCGGCCCACTGCCTGCCGTGCACGACGTCGGTGCCTTCGGGGCACCACAGCCAGATCCGCAGGTCGCCGTTGAGAAGATCGACAAGCCCCTGTTCCGGTTCGGGGACGTCCTTGCGGGCAATCAGGTCCTTGCCGGGGAAGTCCTCTCCGAAACGGATGAACCCGCCTTCATCCTCTCCGGCGTCCTCGTCCGCGCCCTTCTTCTTCGCTTTCGAATTTCCGCTGGTCTTGCTCTCGATCTTCTTGCGGTCCGCATCTGCGGCCTTCTTTTCGACCAGTTCCTTCCCCTTGCGGTGGAGTTCATCCACGAGCTTCGCTTCCGCTTCGCGGAGTTCGGTCAGCTGCGCACTCCGGCTCCAGCGGAAGCGCGGCCCGATGGCGACCTTCATCCCCAGGTCGGGCGCCAGGGTCATCTCCTCGAGGGTCATCCCGTGGGGAGCCACCACGCGGCCGAGGCCGCCGATGACAGTGTTGTTTCCGGGCAGGATCCCGATCCCGACCACCCCCTGGCGGAGTTTGTCCTCGAAGTAGAAGGAGACCGGATCGATGGAATCCTTCACGTCCAGGAACGGAGCCACGGGGACGTTCTCGTTGGGACGGTCCATCCCCTGCGAGGAGTGGGCCAGGCAGAAACCCGAAAAGACAGTCCCTTGCGGCCATTCATGGAGGATGGCATCGAAGGGGACTTCCAGGTCTTTGCCGCCGACCTTCTCGATCCGGCCGTTGCGCACCAGGATGGTGCCGTTTTCAATGGCCTGGCCGTTGCCGGTGATCACCCGGCCGGCCCGGATGGCCACCGGCTGCTGGGCGGAAGCGGCCGGGGCTGCCAGAAGCAGGGCCGCGGGGAGGAGGGCTTTCAGGTTCATGGCGCCTTGGGATCAAGGTTGGGAGGTCCGGGAGGGAAGGGCATCGAAGACGACCTTTCCATCGACGAGAACGAGGAGCGGGCGGCTGGCCGGGTCGATCGGCGGGCCCGACCAGAGGACGAGGTCGGCGTCCTTGCCGGTTTCGACCGAGCCGAAATGCGCATCCATGCCGCAAAGGCGGGCCGGACGCAGGGTGACCGCCTGGAGGGCGATCTCGGGATCGAGGCCGTAGCGCACCGCGATGCGGGCCTGCTGGATGAGGCTGGCGTCGGTCGCGGGAGCGTTGTGGGCTTCGGCGGCCCCCAGGGAGACGTCCACTCCGGCGGCCTGCAGCAGGGCCGCATTCGCCGGAGTGGGATGTTCGGCTTCGCGCCTGCGGCCGAACTGCAGGCCCACGGCGGAGTAGCGCGGCATCGCGGAGAGGAGCAGCTCCAGGGCCCGTCCCTTGGCCTGGATCGCCGGAGCGGAATCTTCCTGGAATCCGGAGGCATCGAGAGGAGCGGGAACGTCGGGAGGATGCGGGCGGATGGCAGGCTCGAAATCCGAGGGGACCGGCCCGCGCGCGATGGAACGGCTGACGACGTCGAACGCGGGGCCGGTGACGACGGGGACCTTCGCCTCCGCCAGGAGATCGGCGGCCCGCCAGGCCTCGGTCCCTTCCTCGAGGATCATGTGCTTCCACCCCAGTTCCTTCTGCAATCGCAGGGCGGTCTGCACGTCGTTGTTGAGCCGCGCCTGCACGCGGATCGGCAGACGACCCTCGAGCACGGCCACCAGGTTCTCCAAGCCGGGATCCTTCGGAACCCTTTCCGCCTGCCGCAGGGCGCGGTAGTTCCGGGCGCGGAAGAACTCGCGCCGGATGATCCAGACGGTGCCCATGCGCGTGGTGGGACGCCGGCCGAAGAAGTTGTAGGGCGGGCCCCCGAAGGGCGCATAGTTTCCCGATCCCGGGTCGCTTCCCAGGGAGACCTTCAAGGCCGCTCCTCCACCCAGGACACGGGCCCCGCTCCCCTCCTCGGCGAAGAGATCGGCAGTGGGACCGCCGGCGGTCTTGACCATCCCGCCCACGCCCCCGAACACGTTCAGGGAATCGGGCGAGAGGAATGCGGCCGTGACCCCCTGCTCCACCGCCCGGCGGAAACCGGGATCGTCCAAGCTGGCGCTGTCGAGGAGCCGGTTTCCGGCCGTCACCTCGCTCGACTGTTCGACCGTGGGGGTCCGTCCCCGGCGGTCGGTCACCCCGAGATAGGAGTAGGCATCCACGAGGCCGGGGGTCAGCTCCGCGCCTTCCACATGCACCGCGCCCGCAGGGGGGGGGCCCTGGGTCAGGGAACGGATCTTGCCGCCATCGAGGGTGACGATGGCGTTCTTCATGATGCTGCCGTTGCCGACGTGCAGCCGTTCGGCGAAGATCACCCGGACGCCGGAAGCGTCGTCCTGGAGGGGAAGCAGCGCGAGCAGAAGGATCCAGGCGGACATCAGGGTTCCTCCACGGGAGAGCGGAATTCGATGGAGCGGCCCTCGACGAGAACGGCCTTCACCCGCGCGGCGGCATCGAGCGGATGGCCGCTCCAGAGGACCAGGTCGGCGCGCGCGCCGGGGGCGATCCGTCCGGCCCGGCGGGCCGCGCCCGCCAGCTCCGCGGCATTCGACGTGATGGAGGCCAGGGCCGCGGCGGGATCCCCGGTGATGCGCGCCAGCGCCATGGCGCTCAGCCGCAGGGCATTGGCACGGCTGGAGCCCGAGAACCGGGTGCCGAAAGCGATGCGGACTCCGGAATCGTGCAGGCGGCGAAGGACCTCGACGGCCCGCGGTCCCAGGGAGTCGTCCCCCAGGGCGGGCAGCCCCACCAGCCGCCCGGAGAGTTCGCGGCCATAGGTGCCGAGGTCGCCCAGGGCGACGAGCACGGCATCAAGATCGTGCCGACTGGCCTGCTCCTTGGCCAGGCGGGCCGCTCCCGGGGAATCCACGAACACCAGGGCCCCCTTGTCCCGAAGCCCGGGGATCCCATGCTCCAGAATCGCGGCCAGGCGTTTCCCGGCCCCCGCAAGGGACGTCGGCCCGAAGACCTCGTCGTAGACTTCGTGGGTTTCCTGGGCGAAGAGAAGCGAGAAGACCTGGCGGGTTTGCGGGATCCCCACCGAAGCGGCGGGATCCCCGGGATGCACGAGGGCTCCCCAGCCGGAAGCCACATTGGCGGGCTCGGGAACGATGTGGACGGAAGTCACCCCCGCGGCCGGAAGTTCGCGCCAAAGTGGAGCCAGCCGGTCGAGGGAGTCGCGGGCCCGAAGTCCGGCGGAGAGCGGCTGCGAATCTTCCGTGACGCGCCCCTCCAGGCCGAGAGCGGAAAAGGCGTCCACGAATCCAGGCACCAGGGTCCCATGCAGACGCACTTTCAAGGCGTTGGAGGGGACCGGCACGCTTTCCCCCACGGCAAGGATGCGCCCGCCGCGCAGAAGCACGGCTCCATTCTCGAACTCCTCGCCGTCCCCGGTGAGGACGCGGTCGGCCCGCAGGATCCACGGCCGGACGGGGGAGACGGAAGCGGGAGCCGGAGCGCCCTGGGGAAGAGCCGGGACCGGCCCGAAGAACAGCGAGAGGGCGAGGAGGATCATGATCGCTGGGTCACTTCCCGGGCCGGAACCCGTGCAGGGGCTTCGAGGCGTCGAAGGGGCTGCTCCCCTCGAAGAGGAGGAACTCGGCGGCCGCGCCGGGATGGAGGGTTCCGTAGGTCTTCTCCAGGCCCAGCAGGCGCGCGGGCACGGAGGTCAAGGAGGCCCAGACGTCTTCGGGGTCCCCACCTGCCGCAACGGCTTCGCCGGCGCGGAGAAGAAGCAGGGATTCCGTCCCCTCCCCGCCGCCGCTGGCGATGGCGACTTCGACTCCGGCCTTGCGGAGGGCGAGGAAGCGGGCCGCAAAGCTGCGCCCCGGACGGGGCTTCATTGCCGGCGAGGCGGCGGCGAGGATCACCGGCACCTCGGCATCCGCCAGACGATCGGCGGCCAGATCGGCTTCCGCCCCGCCCACGAGAACGAGGTCGAATCCGTATTTTTCCCGGAGTTCCAACAGACGAAGGATGTCGCCGGCGCGGTCGGCCCGCACCCTCAAGGGGAGTTCCCGGTCCATGGCCTGCAGCAGGAGATCGAGTCCGGGATTGCGTCCGGGCTCGCGGGGCGGCTTGGGCCGCTTCGGTCCCTGGGGAGCCTTCTCCTTTCCTTTTCCGCTGCCGTTCCCGTGGTCCTTTTTCTTCTCCTGATCCGGATCGCCCGCCAGGCCTGGGGATTCCTTCCCGGAACCGTTTCCTTTGGCCTTGCCGTTTTTCTTGCCGTTCTTGGACAGGAACTCTTCCAGTTTCTTCTGGTAGTCCTCCAGATCCTTGTGATACTTCTCGAGCTTCTCCTGGTAGTCCTCGCGGGCATCGCGAAGATCCGCGGCAGCCTTCAACCGATCGCCAAGCTGCTCCACCAGGAGCAGCCCGCCCGGCCCGGGGCCGCCTAGGGAAAATTCGACCGCCTCCCGGCCGGCAGGCCGGGGAAGATCGTGATCGGAAAAGATCACCGCGGTTCCCCGGCCGCCTTCCAGGCCCCGGCCCGGAGCAGAAAGCCAGGCCGCAGCCAGTCCCGCTTCCCGCGCCGCGGCGACCCGGGCGGACAACCCGGGATCGAAACCCTCTTCATCGGCCGGCAGGGATTCCGCCACCCGTTCCAGGCTCAGGGAGTGACGGTTTCCCGGGAGGTCATCGGGCAGCAGACGGGCCCAGGCGTCCACAACCCCTGGAGCCAGGGTGCCGGACACCTCGATCAGCCGGCCCGCCCGCCGCGGACGGCGGCTGGAAAGGGCGAGGATCCGTCCCCCCTGGACCAGGACATAGGCAGGCTCCAGGCGCCGTCCGGGCCCCACCCAGGCGGCATCGGCCTTCACCAGAAAAACCCCGTTCCCCACCCCCTGAAAGGACGGAGAGACCGGTGGAAAGGAGGCGGCGGGGGCCGCTCCGAGGAGCAGCACGAATTTGATCCATCCTAGCAAGGCCTTGATCTCTGCGGGGGACGCGGGAGGTTCCTACCCTACGAGGGTAAGGGGTTTTCGTGCGGAAAAGAAACCCCCAGGCCTTCATCGTCCCGTTCGGGCTCTGGAATGAACCCGGATCGAAGGCCCGCCAGCCCGGAAAAAGCCGGCAGGACCCGGTCAGGAACCTTCCGTCTCGCCGGCCTCTTTCTCGGAAGAGGCCCGGGCGGCCTGGTCGTCCAGGTAGTTCCGCGCGGCTTTGGGACTGGAGAAGAATTCCACCAATTTCTGGGATTCCTTGGGGAGAAGAATCGGATCGTGCCCGACCTCCTGTTCTTTCAACCAGCCCCCGGGAAGATCGAGCATCAGGATGTGGTCATCATCCTTCCAGACGGGGAGATAGCGCGGCAGGACGGGGGCCGGAATCATCCCCGGGCAGGGCCGGCCGGCCCTGTCGCCTTCCCGGTAAAGCGCCTTGCTGCCCGTGTCGGCTTCGAAGAACCAGGCCTGTTCCTGCTTCTTGGTCAGCGTGGAAAAGGCGAAGATCCAGCGGCCGTTCGGAGAGGGCTTCACCCAGAAGCCGGGCTCGTGCTTCCAGATCTTCTCGATCTTCTCCACAGCTCCGTCCTCGGACAACTGGAAACGGATGAGGGCCGGTTTGACCGGCTGCTTGTAGAAGAGCGGAAGGTTGTTGGAGACCTTGTCTCCCGCGGCCGGGCTCTGACGCCCGGCCATGGATCCGATGGCATAGAGGGAACGCCCGTCGGGAGCCCAAATAAGGCTGATGTATCTGGGGTCGGCGATCAGGAAGCCGTGCGCAAGGGTCCGAGGCTCCCCCTTTCCATCGGCCGGCTCCACCACGAGGAAAGAACTCTTGAACCGGATGTGATCGTAGGAATCCTTCCCGGGCTTCAAATAGGCGATCCGGGATCCATCTCGGGAAAGGGCCATGGCGGGCCGGACGTTTTCAATGGTCCGGGTCTCCTTTCCATTCTGGATCCAAAGGGAATAAGAGCCTTGGGCAAGCTGGTCGGGATCGTCGGGGATCAAGGTCTGGTCCTGCAGGATGCAGGCGCGGACTTTGCCGTCCGGAGAAAGCGAGGGTTTGAAGATCCAGTGCCGGTCCGATCCATGGAATTCGAGGAGTTTCTCCATCTCGAGAAAATGCCCGTCCGCGACCCGGCCATGAAAGAGCCTGCGGGTCCCGTCCGCGGGGCTCGCAAGCGCGAGCAGATAATCTCCGGAATCGGAGGCGAACCGGAAGTCGAACTCGCCGGCCGTTCGTCCCTTGGAAAGGTAGGACTCCAGAGGAAGGAGGTCGGTCGGTTTGCCGGAGGCATCCAGCAAAAGCAGATGGTAGTGCTCGAAGGACTGGACGATGTCTTCGAGAACGTCCCGGATGACGAGCACGGTCCGGCCATCGGAGGTGGAATCGCCTTGGATCTGCTGGGCGGATGCGCCGGAGGCCCCGGCGGCCAGACCGAGTCCGGCCAGGAAGAGAGTGGAGAATCGCATCGAGGGAATTCTACCCGCCCCTTCCGCCCCCCGCGGACCGGGAGGGGCGCGAGGTTATGGTTTTCTCCAATGAGCGGGGCTCAGGATTCCATCCTCATCCACCCGACCGCGGTGATCCATCCCGGCGCCGAGATCGGGCCGGGGAGCGAGATCGGCCCTTTTTGCGTGGTGGAACCGGGCGTGGAGATCGGCCGGGGATGCCGCCTGCAGGCCAACGTCCACCTTCTTGGCCGCACGATCCTGGGGGACGGCTGCGTAGTTGGATCCGGGACCGTCCTCGGTGGTGAACCCCAGGACACGGCCTACGCAGGGGAGCGGACCCTGGTCCGCATCGGGGAAGGCTGCCGCTTCCACGAGCATGTCACCGTCCACCGGGCCACGGGAGAAGGGAACGAAACCGTCCTCGGGGAACGGGTCCTGATGATGGCCGGATCGCATGCGGGCCACAACGTCGTCGTGGAGAACGATGCGATTCTGGTGAACCATTGTGTTCTGGGCGGCCACGTCCGGGTGGGAGACCACGCCTATCTTTCCGGATTCACCGGCGTGCACCAGTTCAGCCGAATCGGGCGCCTCTCCCTGGCGGCCGGCGGATCCATCGTCACCTGCGATGTCCCCCCCTTCGCCATCGTCACGGGAAGCTATCCGCTGCGCTTCCGGGCCCCCAACACGATCGGGATGCGAAGGGCAGGCTTCTCCTCCGAGGAACGAAGCGCGGTCCGCCGCGCCTTCGCCCGGATCTTCGCACCCGGCGGAAGCATTGCCGGGGCCGCCCGCGATCTCGCGCAGTCCCCCGTCCCCGCGGTCGCCGAGCTGGGGCGTTTCATCCTGGAATCCAGGCGCGGGATCTGCGCCCCCCCCCTGCGATCCGCCTCCTCGGCCCGCCCGTCCGGCGAAGAATCGCCATAGTCCGGGCGGGATCTGCTGGTTTCGCCGGGTTGCCTGCGCACGAATTGCGTCCGGAATCCTCCAGATCAGGGGTCTTCCCACCGGACCAGGAACTCGCGTTTGGAATCGGGAGCCACCCAGATCTCGAGATGGCTGCCGGGGTACACCTTCCGATCCATGATGGTTTCCCCGCGCCCCAGCGCCCAGATCTTGACCTCGTGCTTCCCCAAGGGCAGGTTGAGGGAAAGCTTGGCTTGCCGGGCCCACTTGCGGATGAGGTATCCCTCGGTGTCCGCCACGGAGTTGTCCAATTCCCCTTCTGTGCGGAGGGAAATACCCCAGGATCCCCCTTCTTCCAACTGGTCGAAATCCTCGAGGTAGAAGGTCACCGGGATCTCCTTCACCGAAATGACAAGCTGATCTTCTCCGGCAGGAACATCATTCACTTGGGTCAGGGGCGCGTTTCCCGGCGGGGGGTGGGCGGCTACACTATATTTCCCGGAAGCAAGTCCGGAGAACTCAAAGGACCCATCCTCATTCACGGGCGCTCCCAAGAAGCGAAGCTGCTCGTATATGGAGCCCATGGAAATGGTGTCCAGGAAGGGTTCCGCCTCCTGGCCCATTGAAGAGGTTTCCAAGCTCAACCGTGCCCAGACCACCCATCCCGGCCAGGAGAAATGGGCTCCCGAGATCCCGGAAACCAGGCGTCCTCGAATCGAAAGTGCTTTTTTCAGGATGATCGTTTTCCTCAAGGAACCCTGTACTGAAGCGTCGAGGACCTGGACTTCCGGCTGATACCCGGACTTGAGAACCCCCAGTGCCTGGGGCCGGTCCACCGAAAGAACCACGCGTCCTGATTCGTCGGTCCGGCCGGAGGAGAAGAAGTCCTCCCCGAGGAGATGGACTTCCGCATCCGGAAGAGGCCGGTCTTCTTCATCCACAACCAAGAGGTTTAGAACGGAAACCCGCTGGCCGAAATCGACGATCCACGTGCGGATCTCACCCGCATCGAGGGGAGCTTGGGACCCGATCCAGAGTATCTCCTTTTTGACGGAAAGGTGGATCCAAAGGGCCATGCCGGTCGGAACGGTTGAAAACCGGAAAGTGATCTTCCCGGCTTCCCGTTCCACCCTGGGATCCGGAAGCTTCCGTTTCTGGTAACGTACGGAATGTTCCCCTATGCATCGGGCCTGAAGGCCCGCCGGGGCCTGGAGAACGGTCAGGATCAGGCTGGCCGAAGAAGACAACTTGACCTGCATTCCTCCGGGAAGAATGGAAGAATCTTCGGGAACATACCCAGCGGCCTCGATGGTCAGTTGGGATTCGTGGGAAAATTCCGGGCAGGGGCCCACCGACCACGTATCCCCGTACAGGGTGCCGGGGCATTCCCTTTCTCCGAAGAGGAACCGGGTCGGTTGCCGGACCGGATCTCCGCTCCCCAGGTCGGTCAGACGAATCTCCAGGGCATGAAGAGGCTCCATCTCCACCTGGAGGGGAAAGGGTGCGGGTTCCAGGATGACATTCCGGAAGAAGAAGCCCTGTTTTTCAAGAATCAGCTCCCGGTGCACCGGATCCCAGGTCGTGAGGACCAGGCGGCCAGCCTCGTCCGTGGTTCCAAGCTTCCGGCCCTTCGAATCCGTCGCCCGAACCCCCTTCAACGGGTTCCCGTTGCCCTGCTCCACGACCCGGATGGCGGGTACATTGGCAAGGGGGACCAGGACCAGCCTTGTAGACCCTTTCCCGGTCGGTGGGCCGGAAAAGGCAAGTCGAAGACGCTGGAACCCCGGGGCGTGCGCGGAAACGAAGGCAAAGGTGGGCTTTTCCAGAGGGATTCGCCCATGACCGCTGGAATCTAGTGCGATCTCCACGGCTTCCTGGTCGCCGGCTGGATGGAGCTCCAGGTGGGCCTGGGAAATCCCCTTCCCGGCCGGGTCGCAGAGGAAGAAGGACCAGAAAAGCGGCTCCTTGACGGGCTTGGAAGGCGCCGGCGGCGGGACTGCCCGCACGGTTCGTCCGCCCGGTTTCCCCGGCGGTTCGATTCCCTGCGGCCGGAGAGTGGTCAAAGAGGGTTCCTCATGCACGGCCTGCGGCCCCCCCCCTCCGGACCTCCAGGAGTACCAGAGGATGCCCAGAAGCAGGGCCAGCAGTCCAAGGGCGAGAAGTGTTCTTTTCATTGGGTTTTCCGACAGGTTGCCTCATTTTGCGAAACCAACGGAACCGGATGAATTGGTACCGGAATTCACCTCGAGGCTCACCATGGTAATGGGATGGCCCGGAAGGTCTGATGCTGCGAAGGGTTGACCCTTTTCCACCCATTCGCACATCTTCTTCTCCCCTTCTCTTTGGAAGCAGACATGAACTGGATCCGGGCCATCGTTCTGGACGGAGATCAGAGAGTATTCTCCCTGGACGGCGACCATGTTCTTGCCACTATGTGGAAGCGGCAGTTCGTAGTGGACCGAGAGGCTTCCGCCATTTGGCGAGGATCCGCCGCCCTGTTGCGCCAGGAGGGCCAGGGTGGGTCCAAGCGCCAAGACGAGCAGGAACAAGAAGGTAACAGCCTTCTTCACTTACTTTCTCCATTTGAGGAAGTTGGATCGGGCCTGGGCCCATCCAGCTTCTGGTTTCAGGGGACCCTTCCCGTCCGGGCGAGGCCCTTCCCGAAAGGCGTTTCGAGAAGGCCCGTCTTGGGACACCAAACCTTCTCCTACCCTTGACCCGAAAAGCGGGGCCCTTCCTGGCCGAAAATATCCTGGAAATTTTGGGGCTTCCGGGTTTCGTGTGCATCGGGAGCTCTCCGGGGGGACCCGGGGAGACCCGGACCAGGGAGGGGGAGGCTGAACCCGCAGCGCCGGGCGG
>CAZQAP010000011.1:31573-32838 GCA_964591365.1 uncultured Planctomycetales bacterium | reverse complement strand
TCGAGGTGCGGGCGGTATCCCCAGCCGGCCCGCCATTGGAGTTCGGCTTCCTTGGGAACGCCGTAAACGGGTTTCCGGTTCTGGATTTCGATGCTGTTGTCCCCGCCGGGAGCGGAACTGCACGTGCGGAACCCATGGAAGAGGCGCGGGCCCCCGTCCCAGGCCTGGAAGTAGTGGGTGTGGGCATCCAGGTTGAACACCCGCACGGAAAACCGGTCGGACTGGGCGAAGGGATCCAGCACCGCGCCCAGGGGGCCGTCGCCGTACATACGGTTGTTGAGGAAGACGGTGACGAAGCGGTAGGGCCCGAAGGTGTCCTGCGCGATGCCCTCCTGCGCCAGGAGATCCCAGGCCTCCTGGGGAAGCTGGCGGGGATCCCGGGCCAGGGAGACCCAGTCCTGCCAGCGGCCGGCGGGCGCGACCGCCCCATCCTTCAGCATGGCGGCCACCTGGACGGGAGAAGCGCCGGCCAGGACCGCTTCGGCCACGGCGTACATCTTCTTCTCCGGCGCGGCGTCCCCGATTCCGGCCAGGTCGAGCCCGCGGTTGCGGAAAGCGAGGCTCTGCCCTTCGGGATCGAGTTCCACCTGCCCGGTATGGACGTTGACGATTTCGAAGACGGGATGCAGGAAACTGCGCCGCGTGGCCGGGTTGTGGAAGCCCCAGACGGCCACGCCGCGCAGGAAGGCGAGCTGGGGAAACTGGACCAGGGCATTCGTGAGGCCCTCCTTCTCCACGTTCCTCCAGATCATGTCGAAATCCTTGAAGGGCAGGCCCAGGCTTCCGGGGAATCCGTAGTCGTTCAAACGGGAGGAAGGGCTGAGGATCTCCCGCATCAGGGAATAGATCCGGAAGTTGATCCGCAGGAAATCGGATTCGGATGCCGCCAGGGGAACCCGCAGAAGGTAGGTGTCCGATTCGAAGTTTTCGTCGTACCAGAGCATGTTGACGGTCACCTCCCACACCTTGTGGATGGAACCGTTGGGGCTCACGATCGTCTCGCCGCTGTCGGTGAGCCTCTTCATCTTGTATTCCCCCGGCACCTGGTCGGGAAGGGCGACCCCGTTGTTGAAATGCAGCAGCGGAAACCCGTCGTAGATCCGGCCCTGCGTATTCCCGAGGAGGATGTCCTCGATCTCCCGGGCCAGGGGAGCCATGGCGCCCGCGTTCCCCGACGTCGCCGCGCTCTCCAGGTCCTTCAGGGCCTGGTCCAGATCGTTGTTGGGGTTGCTGATCCGGCTGATGGCGTGCCCGGTGAGGCTCTT
>CAZQAP010000011.1:5087-31473 GCA_964591365.1 uncultured Planctomycetales bacterium | reverse complement strand
CCAGATCGTTGTTGGGGTTGCTGATCCGGCTGATGGCGTGCCCGGTGAGGCTCTTTCTTCCCAGCCCCTTCTTGCGGGCGATCTTTCCGAGAATATTGACCTGTTCGTTGAAATCGAGCACCTGGATCGATTTTTCGATCCTGCGGTCCCTTCCGAAAAGGAAGGTCAGGACCGGCTCGCGGATCCCGGGGAAGTTGGGATCGTCGGTTCCCGGCTGGTCGGCGCCATCGCCCGGAGGGGGTCCGGGGACCTGGGCGGAAAGAACGGAAAGGCCCCCCCCGAAAAGAAGGAGGCCCCCGAGCAGGATGCCCCGGCGAGCGAAGTGGCGGATGCGTGTTTTCATGGAGGGAAGGCGGCGCTGGCCCTCCCAGGCATTCTACCCCGGAATCCCCAGCGGAGGGGCTTTCCGGGAAGCCCCCCCGCCGGGCCGGGGTTTCAGGGCCTGGGCTGGAAATCCGCCGAGAGGCGGAAACCGATCGAGGAATTGAGAACGGTGACCAGGTCTCCGGTGTTGATGCGCTTGCGCTTCGGAGGCCGGCCGTCGGCTCCGGGGACGATCCCCAGGCGCTGGGCCCGGAAGATGCCGGTGCCGAAGCCGTCGGTGGTCAAGGTTCCGAGCCGCTTCCTCTTGATCTTGACCGTGAAGGTCATGTTCGGCATGGCGTTGTCGAGTTCGACTTCCATGGACTGGTCGAGCAATCCGTTGTCAGGGGATTCCTTGTACTTGGCCTTGAGCGTCACGCCGTTGACCGTGTTCAGGGCGTCCCAGATCAGGTCACCCGGAGCGAAAGGCATGGAGGCCAGCGGCAGCGCGAAAAGAAGCAATGCCAGCATCCCCAGGGCGAGGGTTTTCAGGGAAGGTTTCATGGTTTCCGTGGTGGTTCGGGTTCGGGTGGTGGAGGAAGAAAGGAAGCTCGAGGAGCGCCTTCCCTTCCTCTTGAACAAGCGCAATCAGGCCGTCCCCACCCTCACCGAAGGCCTCAAAACTTGGGGTGGGGCGAGAAGATCGCGTTGTCGTGGAACAGGTCGTCGAACTGGTAGAAGACCTGCCCCGCGGAACGCGGCTCTTCGATCGTCGCCGAGAGGTCGCCACCCGCAGGCACCGGAGCCCCGTGGGCGTACGTCAGGTCGGCCCAGAAGCCCTTGGAGGGATCGGCGGGGTCGAGGAACAAGGTGCCGTTGGCGGGGTTGATCCACAGGAACGGCTTCCAGGCCGGCGTGGGAGAGATGACGTCTCCGCCGTCGGGATCGGGATTGCGCAGGAAGGAGGGGAACCAGAGCACGTCGTTGATCCCGTCCCCGTCCAGGTCCACGTTCTTCACGCCGTGGGGATTGAAGGCGCTGATGTCGGTCTCGCAGAATCCGGGATAGGGATGGTCCGCGTGCGAGCACATCTTGGCGATGCCGTAGCCCGGCGTGTGCCGGCCGATGACGAGGCCATGGGCATGGTCGCCTTCTTCCAGGGGCCCCGGACTGGGGTCGGAGGGGGTTCCGATGACGACTTCGGGGGGATCGAAGACGAGATCCCCGCCCCGCAGGTCGGCGGAATACTGCCAGCCCCTCCTGCGGCGCCCCCGGCCGTCGAAGTAGGGCTTGAGAAAGACCTTGTCGGAGGCTTGCGGGAACACCCCCGACTGCTGGATGACGTCCAGGTGAGGACGGAACCCCCAGCCGGCCCGCCACTGGACTTCGGCCACTTTGGGCGCTCCGAAGATCGGCTTGACGCTCATGATCTCGAAGCTGTGGGATGCGGCGGGGAAACCTCCCGCCCGCATGTCGTCGTGGAGACGGGTCCCGAAATCCACGTTGCGGAAGTAATGCGTGTGACGGTCCAGATTGATGACCTTGACCTCGAAGCGATCGCCCTGGACCCAGGACTGGATCTTGTTGCCCAGGGGACCGGCTCCGTACATCTCGTTGTTGAGATAGACGCTGACGAAGCGGTGGGGGCCGAACTGACCCTGGGGAATCCCCTCCGCGGCCAGGACGTCCCAGGCTTCGGCGGGGAGCTGGCGCTGGTCGTCGTTGAGATCGGCCCATTCCTGCCAGGTTCCCCGTGGAAACACGTCCGGATTCTCCAGCATGGAGACGACCTGGGCGGGAGCGGCGCCCGCCAGGACGGCCTGGGCGACTTCGTAGATCTTCTTCTCGGGCGCCGCGTCGCCGATGTCATCGAGGGAGAGCATGCGGTTGCGGTAGGCGAAACTCCGGCCCTGGGGTTCCAGTTCCACCTGCCCGGTGTTCACGTTCACGATCTCGAAAACCGGCTGGAGAAAGTGGATCCGGGGCGGGTGGATCCGCCACCCCCAGGTGTAGATCCCGCGCAGGAGGCGCAGAGGGGGGAAATCGACGGTGATTTCTGTGACGCTCGCGCCCTGGACCGGCACCCAGACGCTGTCGAACCCCTTGAGCGGGAACTGGACGCTTCCAGGAGCCCTGTAGTCGCTCACGATCGCGCCGGGGGAAAAATCCTCCCGCTGCAGGGAGTAGATCCGGTAGTGGATCCTCAAGGTGTCGAACGGGTCGGCGGTCACCGGAACCCGCAGGAGAAAGGTGTCCGCGTCGAACTGCCCGTCGTACCAGAGCATGTTCACGTCCACCTCCCAGATCTTGCGCGTTACCCCGTCGATCCCGCGGGATTTCCGGCCGCTGTCCGTCAGGACCTTCATCTTGTATTCACCCGGGAGCTGGCCCGGGGCGTAGGCCCCGCGGTTGAAGTTGAGCAGGCCGAATCCGTCGTAGATCCGGCCCCGGGTCCGGCCGAGAAGAATGTCGAGGGCTTCCGAGGCCGCCGCCTGCATTCCGGGGGCGTCCCCGGCGCCGGCCGCCTTGTCGAGGTCGTCCATGGCGGTTCTCAAGTCCTTGTTGGGACTCACCACGCGGGTGATCGCCGCACCCAGAAGACTCGCCGCCCCCCGGGCATCCTGGACCCGGGGATCCCCCGCCATGTTCAACAAAACGGACCCGTCGGCCTGGTCCGTGTTGGGGATGCGGACCTCCTGTCCGGTCAACGCGCTCAACACCGGCTCGAGGATTCCGGGGGAGTCGGGGTCCCCCGCCTTGTGGAGCCGGGGCATCGCCCGGTGAAAGCCCTGGGCCGGGAGCGGATTCCCGAGGATCCCGAGGAAAAGGAGGAAGGTCAGGATGGACGGGGAGCCGGGAAGGATGCGGGTTTTCATCGTGCGGAGGAAGGGTTGAGGGAAGGTGGGAGGAGGCTGGAAGGGGGCGGCCCCTCTTCTTGGAAAAGCGAAAACCGGACCGGGATCCCCTCGGAGGCTGGGGAACCTGGGGGACGAGGATCTCCGAAGAAGAACAAATAAACCGCGGAGACGCGGAGACGCGGAGAAGAAGAAAAGAAGAGAAACCCCGACTCCCGGCCGACGCAATGTTCCAACCGGAGAGGATTCCGCACGGCGACAGCCTGGTCTTGGGGGTGGCCTTTTCGTTCTTTTCTTCTCCGCGTCTCCGCGTCTCCGCGGTTTATTTTTCTTCCGTTTTCCTCCCCCTTACCCAGGGAAGCCCTTCTATTTCACTTCGGCTTCGATGTCCCAGCCGGCCACGTCGGCGGCGGGGTCGGCGATCCCCTCCACGCGCACCTCGAGCATCTGGCCGGCGCCCAGGCCCTGGAAGAGCGCGACGAACTGGGCGAAGGTGATGGGACCGTTCTTGCCTTCGAGGCGGGCATCGGCGGGCAGCTGGATCATGGCGGGGTTCCCGGGACCGGCGCCCCCGAAGGGATCGTCCACGCGCGTCACGTCGGCCACGAAGGTGCGCGCCATTTCCTGCACGGAACTGACCGTGCCGCGCAGGCGCCCGGGTTCGACCTCGAGAGAGGTCGCCGTGATGGTCGCGGCGGTGGGCGGCCCGGAAAGGCTCCCCTTGATCTTGACCTTCAGGTTCGCGAGCAGGCTGGAGAGGTTCAGGACCGGCTTGGGGCCGGCATCGAGATAGGGGCTCCCGGAGGACAGCCCAGTCAGATCCACGGTCACGGGACCGTCCACGAGGCCGTTCACCACGGCGGGATCGTCGGAATCGAGCGTCACCTGGATGGAGTTCGGCAGCCCGCTGTTGTCCGAGATGCGGCCTTCGAACTCGGTGTCGACCTCGTCCACCTCGATCGCCGCGGCCGGGAAGGGCATCGGGGCCTGGAAGGCGGAGAAGCGCACCTTCACTTTCAGGCCCGGCTTCAGGACGCTGGAATCGAGCGGAGCGCCGTCGTCTTCGCCAATCACCGGCGTCATGGCGGTGAAGCTGATCGTGATCACACCGGGATTGCCCAGCGAATCGAGCACCGGCTGAACCGTGCTGCGTCCCTTGTCGATCTCCAGGATGAGCAGGTCGAAGGTTCCGGCGACGGAGTCGATCGACTCGAGCCGCCCCTTGATTCTGGCGAGCACGCTGCTGTCGTCGTCCTCCCCGGCGGAGGAGGCATCGATGCGGCCGTTGCCCTTCATGGTTCCGCGCACGTCCACCTTTTTGCCCGGGGCCAGAGAGGCCAGGAAGGCGGCGGCCGTGGCGAAGGGAACCCCCTGGGCGTCGAAGAGGAAATCGGAATCCTGCACGTCGACGCGGAAGCGTCCGTGATCCTCCCCCGAGTCCTCGCGGTCCTCGAGATCCATGGAGAAGAAGGAACCCGGACGGTTCACCGAGGTGACCCGGCCGGAGAAGGAGTCCAGGTCCACGGAGCCCATCTCCTCGCGGGCGCGGAGGTTCAGGTCGAAGAAGATGCCTCCGCCGGGATTCGAATCGACCGAATTGGCCAGATCGATTTCAAGCGCCACGGTCTGGAAGCCGCCCCCCTTCACCTTGAGGCGGGACGAGGCCGAGCCCTCGAACTCCTTCTCGTCGCTGGAGGAGACCACCGAGACCGCGACCGGGACTCCGCTCATGTCGCGCGCCTCGACGGTGGTGGGATCGACGGAGATCACGGCCGAGAGGAAGGTCCCGCGCGGGATTTCCACCAGGCCGAGAAGGGCCTGGAGATTCTGGAGCTGGAGGAAGTTGAAGCGCCGCGGCGCCTTCAGGAGATTGGCGGTCAGGGTTCCGTTGGGACGCCGGAATTGGACCGCCTGGACGGTGAGGCAGACCGAGGAGAGCCCGTCCACGGCGGCATCGCCGGTGACCAGGCTGACCGTGCCGTTCTTCTCGGCCTTGCTCCCGGCCGTACCGGAGCCGCCCCCGCCGCAGGAGGGGCCGGTGAAGAGCGCCAGCCCGAGCAGGCCGGCGAGGAGGAAGCGTCGAAGGGATGTGTTGAGGGACATGGCATCGTGTAACGCGCAGAAGGACTTCCCTTTCCCTCGATCGGCGCGGTCATTTTTCAGGAACGGGCCGCTCCGGCGACTCCTCCTTTTCCAGGAGTTCCCGCGCCAGGGCGGTGACCACCCGCACGCTCCGGGGAAGAACCTTCGGGTCCACCGCGGAAAAGCCCGCACGCAGAAGACAGACCGCCACGGAGCGGCCCTCGGCGCCTTCCAACAAGAGCGAGAGCCCCGCCACGCCGGTCTCGCTGCCGCCTTTGAAACCCTGGTAGCGCACCCCCGGCCCCCAGTAGAGCGGCGATCCATAGGAAAGACCCTCCAGGAAGTTCTTCGAGGTGGCCGCGTCGACCAGCCGGCCGGCCTTCGCCGCCTCGTAAAGCCGCACGAGGTCGCGCGGGGCCGCGAACCACTCGATCTCCGCATGGTGCAGACTTCCCATCGAGGCCAGGCCGTAGCGCAGGGTGGCCTTGGCGCGCAGATCGGCGGGCTCCTCGTCGAGGAGCACCTCCTCCAGGCGTGCGAGCAGGCCGCGGCGCTGCTCCGAAGAGGCCTTGCTCCACCAGAGAGCGCGTTCCTCCAGGGTCATCGGCTTCTCCCCCGGCGAGACGCTCGCGGTCTTGAGGAGGAACATCTCGCGGGTGGTGAGGAAGGGGGTGTTGCGCTCCGGAACCGAGTTGAAGTATTCGCCCAGGTGGGCCTCGATGCGCCGGCGGCCGGCCAGCTCGAGCAGGTGGTCGGCGGCGGTGTTGTCGCTGATCCCGATCATGAGGCGCACGAAACGGCGCAGGGGAAAGCTGCTGCCGGAGGGCTGATCCTGCAGGATTCCGCTGGGAAGCGACTTGGCCTCCTCGCGCAGGGTCACCGGCTGTTCCCAGTCGAGGTCGCCGGCCGCGATCCGGCGCGCCACCTCGGCCAGGACGTAGACCTTGAAGATGGAGCCGATCGGAAAGACCCGGCGTCCCGAACCGCGTTGGAAGGCCGGGCCGCGCGCGCCGTCGGCCTCGATGCGCTCGGCGAAGAGGCCCCAGTCGCCCTTCCAGGAGTCGAGCTCCGCCCCCAGCTCCTTGCGGGTGCGCACGGGCGCCTCCTCGCGGAGGAGGAAGGTCTCGAGCTTGCCTTGCCCGTCGTACCCGATCTGGAAGAGGGCTCCGTCGCGGCTTGCGTGCAGGCGGATCAGGTGCGGGATGCCGTGCCGGTCCCAGCCGGGGGGATCGGTTTCCACGGTGAAGGCGTCGCCCAGGCGCTTGTGGATCGGCCGCAGGAGGGCTTTCAGGCGCCCTGCGGGCACCGCTTTCTTGAAGGCCTCGTTGACCTTTTCGTAGAAGGGGCCGGTGTCCAGCGTCCGCACCATGGCGGCCACGGTTCGGCCGAGTTCGCCGAGATCGGGTTCGGAGAGGGTTCCGGGCGCGGAAGGAGTCTGGGGAAGGAGCAGAGCCAGGAGGAGGAGGGCTTGCATGGCGTTCAACCGGGGGACGGGAAGGCGGGCATGGAATCAGGGGTGAAGACCACGGGTTCCTTCGGGACGCGCTCGAGGGAGAACCCTTCCATGAGGTCGGCGGGCCGAAGGCGGCGGCCCGGCGGGGCCAGGCCCGCGGAGGCCGCCAGCCAGCCGACGAGTTCCTCGGGGGCCGCGCCCATCGCGCGGAAGCGGCGAAGCGTGGTGTCGCCGTGGCGCTTCGCGAGCCGCAGCCCGTCGGGCCCCACGACCAGCGGCACGTGGGCGAAGGAGGGAGGCGCGAGGTGGAGTGCTTCGTAGAGAAGGAGCTGGCGCGCGGTGCTGGGGAGCAGATCGTCCCCGCGCACGACCTCGGTGACGCCCTGTTCGGCGTCGTCCACGACGACGGCGAGCTGGTAGGCCGGCAGGCCGTCCTTCTTCCAGAGCACGAAGTCGCCCAGCTCGCGCGCCACCTGGAAGGCGCACGGGCCGCGGAGGCGGTCGCGCCACGCGATGCGGGAGGCCTCCGGCACGGCGAAGCGCCAGCAGGGTTCGCGTCCGGAGGCGCGCCGCGCCTCCTTGGCGTCCCGGAACCGTCCCCGGCAGGTGCCCGGATAGCGCGGGCCCTCCTCGCCGGGATGCGGGGCACTGGCGGCGGTCTCGACGTCGCGCCGGGTGCAGGTGCAGGGGTAGGCGCGGCCGGCGGCGATGAGATCCTCCAGAGCCTCTTGGTAGACGGGCAGGCGTTCCTTCTGGAAGAGGGGGCCCTCATCCCAGTCGAGGCCCAGCCAGGCGAGATCCTCCTGCACCCCGGCGGCGGCCCCCTTCTTCACCCGCGGGCCGTCGAGATCCTCGATGCGCAGAAGCACCCGGCCCCCGCGGGCGCGGGCGTCGAGCCAGGCGAGCAGGAAGCTGCGCGCGTTGCCCAGGTGCAGCGCGCCCGTGGGGCTCGGAGCGAGGCGGCCGGTGAGGGTCACGCCGCTATTCTGCCCGCGTGCGCGCGTTCCTGTACGGCATCCTGCTCGGGGCCGCCGCCTGTGCGGCCCCCCGCTCCCCCGCCGTCCCGCCGCGGGGCGTCTGGTCGCTGCGGGTCCTCGGTGCGGCGCAGGACGGCGGAGTGCCCCAGCTCGGCTGCACGGCGGCGGTCTGCGTGCAGGCACACCGCCACCGGGTTCCCGCCGACCGCGTGGCCGCGCTCGCCGTCGTGGCGCCCGACGGGCGCTGGTGGCTGATCGACGCCACCCCCGACCTCCCCGCCCAGGTCGGCGCCATGGGCCGGCTTCCCGAGGCGATCCTTCTCACCCACGCCCACATCGGCCACTACACCGGACTCATGTTCCTGGGACGCGAGGCGGCCGACACCCGGGGGATGCCGGTCCGGTGCAGCCCCGCCATGGCGGATTTCCTGCGCGGGAACGCGCCCTGGAGCCAGCTCGTCAAGCTCGGGGAGATCGAGCTTCGTCCCTTCCAAAGCGGCAAGCCGTTCGAGCTGGCCGCGGGCCTCACCGTGACCCCCTGGGAGGTCCCCCACCGCAACGAGTTCGCCGACACGCACGCCTTCCGCATCGAAAGAGAAGGCGGGCTCTCGGTCCTCTATCTCCCCGACATCGACCGCTGGGAACCGTGGGACCGCGACCTCGCCCAGGTGGCGCGCGGGACCGACCTCCTCTTCCTCGACGGCACCTTCTTCTCCGACGCCGAGCTCCCCGGCCGCGACCGTTCCACGATCCCCCACCCCGACGTGACCGAGACGATGGATCTTCTGGAGGAGGTCGTCGCCGCCACCGGCAACCGCGTCGTCTTCACCCACCTGAACCACACCAATCCTCTCTGGATCCCGGGGAGCCGCGCCAACGCCGAACTCCGCCGCCGCGGCTTTACCACCGCGATCCGGGAAACGGTCTTCCCCCTCGCCCCGCCCCGGCCCGCTAAGGCTCGATGGTGAGCGGGACCTCGACCGAGGAGACGCTCAAGCGGCGGTTGGGGTCGCGGGTGACGGCGGCCAGGTGGAAGGTGCGCCCGATCTCCTTGATGAGGGCACCGGGGGGCGGGTTGAAAACCGCCTGGGCGCCGCCCAGGGGATCCAGCCGCCCGAAGGCGGGCACGAGGAAGGCGGGCGCCTTTTGGCTCAGCGAACGGCGAAACCAATGGTCCTTGCTCAAGGGGATCTCGACCCCCTGGACCGTCGTGGGCCCGGTCCCCAGGGAAACGAGCAGCCCGTAGCGGAACCCCGACTCGGTGTCCGGGAAGTCGAGGGTGTAATGCACCGTCCCCCCCGCCGAAGCGGAGATCCGCGTGGAATCGGCCTCGAGACCCGGCGTGAAGCTGAAGATGTCCACTGTTCCAAAACCAACTTGGGCAGAAGGGGCCCCGACAAGGAGTTCGGATCGGCCATCTCCATCCAAATCGTTTCCCAGTAGTCCTGTGATTCCGAATAAATCCAGATCCGCACCTCCGGTGAAACGATGGATCAAATGGAAATCGTCTCCAGAAAAGAGATAGACCGCTCCCGGCCGACTGCCATCCGAGGCCTCTCCTCTTTCTGCGCCGATCAAGAAGTCTGGAATACCGTCCCCATTGGCATCCCCAAGTTTGGAAATAGCAGATGCACCGAATAATTCCTCCGAATCTTCCCCCACCATCTGTACCAGAAGACTCCCCGTACCACCGTCAAAAATGTCTACAAGATTCGGACCTCCGGCAAGATCAAAAACATAAGCACCCCATTCTGAGAGTCCATCCGAATTCAAATCCCCGATAACTTTGACGTTCAAACCGAAAACAAAATCAGAAAGAAGAGGGGGAATGAACTGCCGGATGATTGTCCCGTCCTTACCCGAAAAAAGAAGCACTTCTCCACTCTGCTGGTTTCCGATGTCTCTGGATGGAACCCCTACAAGCACATCAGGCCAGGCGTCTCCATTCAGATCTCCAGGGCCTGCCACCGAGAACCCAAATCGGTCATCCATGATGGAGCTTTCCAGGATCCGCAAAAGGGTGCCATCCGAACCTCGAAGAAGAAAAACGCGACCAGGGTAGGGAGGAAACTGGCTGGATCGAAGGCTGGCGCCGACAGCAACATCCGGGAAGCCATCCCCGTCCAGGTCACCGATTCGGGCTACCGATCCTCCCAGTTCTTCTCCTTTGTCGGTTCCATCAATTTTCCAAAGAAGTGCCCCATCCGCCCCGGAGAAAAGAAACGCTGCCCCAGCAAAGTCAAAAGAGGGGTTGTTCGGGTGTGGAGAACTGTAAGGAGCACCAACCAGAAGATCGGCGAACCCATCGCCATTGACGTCGCCAACATTCGCCGGACCTTCACCAAATGCCGTAACCCGATTCCCGCCCGGAACCGCGTCCAAACGGCGGATGAGCGATTGGTCTGCACCAGAGAACAGAAAAACAGCCCCAGGGCCAATATTCCCACCTCCGGGAAATGTGGGAGCTGCAACCGCAAAATCCTGGACACCGTCCAAATCGAGGTCGCCAGCGAAGGCAAGCCTTACTCCGAAACCGGTGTCGCGTGTGGCACCGACGAGCTGGCCCGGATGCTCCCAGACTCCGCCAACATCCTGGGACCGGGCAGGCGGAGCCCCAAGCAGAAGAAGAAGGAAAAACCCCTGGAGTCTTTTCATCTTGCGGCCCTCACTCGCTTGCCTTCTTCTCGAAGGCCCCGATGTCCTTCCCGGATTGCATCTGCGGATTGGGGATGTTTGGGTCGTCGTACAACCTCGGGGCACCCCGGAAATCCATGATGTCCACGGGCACCGTATTGTCGATTCCCTGGTCCAGGATCTCGATTTGGGAGGGAAAGACCAGGCCGAGATCCTGCCACGGTTGAAGGTCGAGAAGACTGTCGGGGTCGATGAAATCGTCGTTGGGACTTGCGGAAAGGGCGGTGTAAGCCGTTTTTTGGTTGGAAGTCAGCCCTTCGTCTCCGAGGAAACAGTTTCGCGTCGTGGAAGCCATCAAACAGAAAAGATCGTTGGAGCCTTGCGGACACGGGTTGATCTGGTCCGGAGGCAAGGGAAAGAAAGCCACATCCAGGAATCCGGACCCCGGATCCCGGCCATTCCCGTCGAAAATGCAGTTGTGCGCGTCCGAGGCCCCGCTCCACAATCGCTGTGGGTTGTTCATGGCCTTGTCCAGGAGACTCACCCCGTAAGGAGTCGGATTGTCCGAAATGGTCAACTGGGCCAACTGGATCTGAATTCCGTTGATTGCGCTTTTGGAAATCACCGTCAAAGGATCGATGTCGCGCGCACCTTCCATGGGATCCCCGTTGTTACCCAGGTTCCCGGAAAAAACGCTGTTGGAAACGACGAGTTTGTTGGAAACATCCCGGTCCGAATCGAAAAACATCTGGATGCCACAGGTCCCGTTACCCGAGAACCGGGAACGACGAAACTGGGCATCGATGGCCACATCGTAGAGATCGGAAAAGAAACCGTGGGCCTGCTCGTTGTTGGGAGGGTTCTGGCCATCATCCCGGAACTGGCAGTCGTAGAACCGGACGTTCTTGAACTGATTGAGAGGGGCCACCGTGTTGGGATCGCCGGCCCCGATCAGGTGGACCCCATGAACCTTGTTGTCGTTGAAGTAGGAATCCATGAAATCCACGGCATTCCAGTTCCCCGATTCATGGATGATGAGCATCATGCCCGAGCGGGAAAAGGGGGGGCCCATGGCCGGATTCCCACCGGGGGCCTGATTCCCGTTGTTCTGGATCCGGTCCCCATTTCCGAAAAGGGAGATCTCGGCGTTGCTTGCGGCCAGACCATAGATTCCAGCCCCGTTCGCGTCCTGGATGACCGTATTGTTGATCGTGACCGTGCCCGTAGCCTGTTGCTTGTAGAGGAATTTCAGCCCCGCACGTTTGATCTCCAGAACCGGCGGCGGCGGAAAAACCTGGAAATCCGTGCGGCCCTGGATGGTAACCCCCTCCAGGGTGAGGTCGGCCGTGGTGCCACTCTGACTTGCGAACAAATTGACCGCGTTGTTTTTCAGGTTCTTGCCTTGCGCAAGAAGGACATCCTGCTGCAGAGTGAATGCCAGATGGGATGGGAAACCGTTGACCTGGAGGTTTACCAAGGGCTTGTTGGGGGCCAGGGTCCCACTCGCACCCAGGATCCGGCTTCTCTGGAGGGTGCCTATGACCGAGTCATTGTTGTCATTGTCGAAAATTTGCAATCCCGTTTTACAACCATCGAACAGAACGCCATCAATATCGAGGACAGACGAAAAATTACTGACCAAGGGATTCTTTGCAACGAAGACCCCCACCGAAAAATTCTTGACCACGATCCCCTGATTGAGATCGGGAACCAAGGGCGGGTTCGTGTCGAAATGGCCCTGGATCCTGGTGGGTGCGGCTGTAGTTCCACCCTGGATCTGAAAACAGGTCGATCCGGGAACGTTCGGCTTGAAAGTGGCCCGGGGTTCGTTGGTCGCCCCCGTGGGCACGAATTCCAGCGTGACCCCGTCGGGCAAGGTGATGGGAAAGGATTCCTTCAAGGAGGGATCGGGTTGATTGGGATCGTCGGTGTAGAAAAGGGAATCGTTCCCAAGGATCTTGATGATGTCGCCGGGATTCCAGGTCACCTGCGAAATGGCGAAGGAAAGAGAGTGGAAGGGGTCGTTGAAGGTTCCCGTCCCTTGTGTGGGGTTTCCCACGTCCACCCAGATCGTCTGTTGCTGGGCCGCCAGAGCCTCAACGGGCCCCAGGGAAGCGGCAATCAGGGCCAGGAAGGAAGGAAGGAAGGAAGGAAGGATCGGTTTCACGGGGGTTCTCCTGGTGGTGGTCGGTTCGTCTCCGGGGCCCAGGGGGATAGGCCGTCAGGAACCCTTATACCGCGGAATTCGGTTGGGAACCAGAAAAAGTCACCCTTTTCCCGAGGTTTCTTCCTGACGGGAGGATCCTTCCAGCCGCTCCAGGGCCTCGCGGGGGGTGAGGCCCAGTTCGCGGGCGCGGCGGCGGAGGGCTTCGAACTCGGGCTTGAGGACCGTGGTCCCCTGCGGGTCCTCGCGCAGCTTGAAGGGCAGCGGGCCCAGCGGGGTGGGGCGCACTTCGACCCGGCGGGGACGGCGGGTGCGGCGGACGAAGGCAACGCGAAGTCCCAGGGTTCCGAGCTGCCGGAAGAGCTGCTCCTCGAAGGCCGGCTGCGCGGCGCGTTCGCAGAGCACCACGATCTCGAAGGCGGGACGGTTCTTCTTGGCCACCGCCGAGAGGGCGAAGGCCTCGACGGCGCCGGCTTCGTGAAGGGCCTCGAGCGCGGCCGCCACCACCTCGCCCGACTGGTCGTCCACGAGCGTGCGCAGCTCGACCAGCTCCTCGGCCTCGCCCTCGGCTCGCTCGAGGGTCACGCGCAGGAAGTTGGGGACGTCCCCGGGGTCGCGGCCGCCCAGGCCGTGCCCGGTTCTAAGCGCCACCGCGGGGGGCCGCGAACCGAAGCGCACCTTCCAGGCGCGAAGAAGCGCCGCGCCCGTCGGGGTGGTGCGCTCCCCCTCGAGGTCGCGGCCGCAGACCGGCATGCCGAGAAGAAGCGCCTGGGTTCCCGGCGCTGGCACCGGCAGACGCCCGTGCGCGCAGGCGACGAAACCGCTCCCCACCGCCACCGGCGAGGCCCAGATCGCCGCCGGATCGAGCGCATCCATCAGGGCGCAGGCGGCGGCAATATCCACGATGGCGTCCACCGCCCCGACTTCGTGGAAGAAGACCTCGCCGGGGGTGGTCCCGTGGGCGCGGGCCTCGGCCCCGGCCAGCTCCTCGAAAGCCTTTCGGGCCCAGGCCCGCGCCTGCAAAGAGAGCGCGGCCTTCTCCAGGATGGGGATCACGTCGTCGAGGCGGCGGTGCACGTGCCCTTCGCGCGCCTCGACCACGAACCGGAGGCCCGCGATCTTCCCGCGGCTCTCCCGCCGGCACGCCCAGGTGAACTCCTGCGGGAGCGAGGCCAGGACCTGTTTCAGCACCTCTTCGGGCGCCCCGGAATCGAGAAGCCCGGCCACGAGCATGTCGCCCGCCACACCCGAGAAGAGATCGAGGTGGACCTGCTGCACGCTCTACATCTTAGGGGTGGGAAGACGCAGGGGGAGCCTTCCGGGAAGGGGGCCTGCGCCTTCCCCTTCCACGACCCGCGCCACGACGAGCCCCCCCACCCGCCGGACCCCGAGTGCCCGCAGCGCGCGCCCGCACTCGCGCAGGGTGGCGCCGGTGGTGGCCACGTCGTCCACCACCCAGACGCGTTCAGGGACCCCGGCCCCGAAGCGGCGGCGCGCCGCGAAGGTGCCGGAAAGATTGCGGCGCCTTGCTCGGCCGCCCAGGCTGGCCTGGGAGGGGCGTTTGGCCCTGCGACGAAGCCTCGGCCCCTGCGGCCAGCCGAGTTCCGCACCCAGGTGTTCGACCAGGGCGCGGGCCAGGTGCCAGCCGCCGGGCCGCCGCCGGGAGGAAGGCGCAGGGACCAGGGCTCCGCCTTCCGGCCCCGCCGCGCGGATCTTTTGCAACAGCCCGGCGGCAAGCACCCGGACGGCGGGAGCGCGCAGTTCCTCCTTGGCGCGCACGATCACCCGCGAAAGCGAACCCCGGTAGGGCCAGACGGAAAGAAGCGGCGCGACGCCGTGCAGCTTCATGCCGCGCGCATCGAAGGCCGGCCAGGCGGCCCGGCAGGTTCCGCAAAGGGGATCCCGGCGTTCGGGCTCCAGCGTGGCGCCGCAGGCGAGACAGGTGGGCAGCAGGAAGGCGTCGAGAAGGACCGGAAGCGCGCGCAGATCCACACCGGAGCCGACGCGAACCCTTCCCGAGGGTGACCCGAAACCGCGATCAGGGGACCGGCCGGACCCGCGGGCGGCCCGGGCCGGGGGCGATGCCGATGGCCGCGCGCAGGCGGTGGAGATAGGCGTCGAAGGTGTCCTCTTCGCTCCCCTCCACGCCGAAGACCGCGCCGATCTCGCGCGTCAGGGCGATGTGCTCGTGGAAGGGGAAAGGGTGCTCGCGCAGATACTCGCGCAGGTAGCGCCGGAGCGTACGCTCCACGTAGCGGTCGGCCGAGGAGAGAAAGATGAGCGAAAGCGCCAGGATCAGCACGCTCCCCCCGGCCTGGATGCGCCAGTCGCTGGGCCCCGGAAAGAGGAATCCGCCCAGAAGGAGGAGCGAGCCGAGCGAGAACAGGACCGCGCCGGCCTGCCCGCGCACCTTGGCGTGCACCCGGTCGCGCAAAAAACCGAGGCTGCGCGGCGTGCCGCCCAGGGTCTCGAGCAGCAGGTGCCGCGGGCGGCCCTTCCCGGCCGAGGAGCCCAGGAACAGGGCGGCCAGGAGCTGGGCCACGATTCCCAGGACGATGAGGTCCGGATGGAACGGGTCCGCGGCCTGGCGGAAGAAGGGGGCCAACACGGCTTCATCCTACGCCCCGGGGCACCCCGGCTACAATGCCGCGCCATGGCGGCCGAGTTCGATGTGCGCAAGGTGGCCCGGCTCGCCCGGCTGGGCCTGACGCCTGCCGAGGAAGAGCGCTTTTCGGCGGAATTCGCCGCCATCCTCGACTTCGTCGCCCGCGTGCAGGCCCTCCCGCTCGAAGGGGTGCCCGCGAGCGTCCACGCCCGGCCCCCCGCCCTGCCGCTCGAGGACGACGCCCCGCGGCCCGGGCTTTCCACGGAGCAGGCCCTCGAGAACGCCCCGGAAACCGAGCAGGGCTTCTTCCGGCTGCCCCCCATCCTGGTGACCCGGCCTTCGTGAAGGCGCTCCCCGCGGAAAACGCCTCGGCCTGGGCGCAGGCGGTGCGCTCCGGGGAACTCGATCCCCGCGAGGGGCTGCGCGCCTGCCTGGAGCGCGCCCGAGGCCTCGAGCCGCGCCTCAACGCGCTGCTCGGACTCCACCCCGAAGAAGCCGAGGCGCGCGCCGAGGGGATCGCCGAACGGCTGGCCCGCGGCGAGGACCCCGGTCCCCTGGCCGGCGTTCCCGTGGCAGTCAAGAACAACATCGCCGTCGAAGGCTGGCCGCTGACCTGCGGCTCCCGCATCCTGGAGAACTTCCGGAGCACCTTCACCGCCACGGTGGTCGAACGCCTGACGGCCGCCGGCGCGATCCCCTTCGCGCACGCCAACCTGGACGAGTTCGCCATGGGCGCCAGCAACGAGACCAGCGCCTTCGGCCCGGTGCGCAACCCCTTCGATGCGGAACGGGTGCCGGGCGGCTCTTCGGGCGGGTCGGCGGCCGCCGTGGCCGCGGGCGAGGCGCCGCTCGCCCTGGGGAGCGAGACCGGCGGCTCGGTGCGCCAGCCGGCTTCCTTCTGCGGCGTCTTCGGCCTCAAGCCGACCTACGGCCGCTTGAGCCGCTTCGGCCTGGTGGCCTTCGCCTCCTCGCTCGACCAGATCGGCGTGTTCGGGCGCTCGTGCGAAGACCTGGCGCGCAGCTTCGACGCCTGCGCGGGGGCCGACCGCGCCGATGCGACCACCCTGCCCGAGGCCCTCGAGCCCACCCGGCCTCTTCTCACGCAGGGCGTGCAGGGTCTGCGCATCGGACTGCTCGAGACCAGCTTCTCGGAGGGAGTCGAAGCCGCGATCCAGGAAAAGGTGCACCGGGCGGCCGCCGCCCTGGAGGATGCCGGCGCCCGGGTGGAAACCATCGCGCTCCCCCACGAGGAGGCCCTGGTCCCCACCTACTACCTGATCAACACCGCCGAGGCCTCGGCCAACCTGGCCCGTTTCGACGGCGTGCGCTACGGCCGCCGCGCTTCGGACGCCGGGGACCTCGCGGATCTCTATCTCCGTTCGCGCAGCGAGGGCTTCGGCGCCGAGGTGAAGCGCCGGATCCTCTTGGGAACCTTCAGCCTCTCGGCCGGCTACCAGGACGCCTACTTCCTGGCCGCCTGCCGTGCACGCACGCTGATCGTGGGCGCCTACGAGGAGCTGTTCGGGAAGTACGACCTGCTGCTCGGCCCCACGACCCCCTCGCCCGCCTTCCCGCTCGGCGAGAAACTCGACGACCCGGTGGCCATGTTCCTGTGCGACGTCTTCACCTGCGGCGCCAACCTGGCGGGGCTCCCCGCGGTCAACGTTCCCGCCGGACCCGGGACCGAAGGGCTGCCGCGCGGGGTGCAGCTCACCGGCCCCGCGCTCGGGGAAGGCGTGCTGCTTCGCGGAGCGCGCGTTCTCGAGGAAGCCCTGGGCGGCGCGCTTCCCATTCCCGAAATCGCCGGAGCCGCGGGATGAACGCGCCCGGAAAGTGGGAGCCGACCATCGGGCTGGAGGTCCACGTCCAGCTCCAGACGCGCACCAAGCTCTTCTGCCGCTGCGAGACGGTCTTCGGCGCCGAACCGAACACGCACGTCTGCCCGGTCTGCATGGGCCATCCCGGGGTGCTTCCGGTGCTCAACCGCCGCGCGGTCGAACTCGGTGTGCGCGCGGCCCTCACGCTGGGCATGACCGTGCCGCTCGAATCGAAGTTCGACCGCAAGAACTACTTCTATCCCGACCTTCCCAAGGGCTACCAGATCAGCCAGTTCGACGAGCCGCTGGGGCGCGAAGGGCGGATCGTTCTGGCCGGCGGCCACTCCGTGCGCATCCTGCGGCTGCACCTCGAGGAGGACGCCGGAAAACTCATCCACGACCGCGGGCCCGGCGGCCTGGCCGACTTCAACCGCGCCGGCACCCCTCTGGCCGAGATCGTGAGCCATCCCGACCTGCGCACCCCCGGGGAGGCGCGCGAATACCTGGAACGGCTCAAGGAGACGCTCCGCTGGGCGGAGGTCAGCGACTGCGACATGGAGAAGGGCAACCTGCGCGTGGACGTGAACGTCTCCGTGGCCCCTCCCGGGCGGCGCGCCACGGGCACCCGCGCCGAGATCAAGAACGTCAACTCGTTCGCCTTCGTGGTCCAGGCGCTCGAGTTCGAGATCGCCCGCCAGGTCGCCGTGCTGGAACAGGGCGGCAAGGTGGTCCAGGAGACCCGCACCTGGGACGAGAAGAGCGCCTCCACGCGCAGCATGCGCAGCAAGGAGGAGGCCGACGACTACCGCTACTTCCCCGAACCCGATCTCCCGCGCCTGATCCTCGACGCCGGCTGGCTGGAGGAGCAGCGCCGGGCGCTTCCCGAATCCCCCGCCGCCTGCCGCACGCGCTACGAGAAGGAACTCGGCCTTTCCGCCTACGACGCGAAGGTCCTCACCGCCGACCGCGCCATCGCCGCCTTCTTCGAGGAGCTTCTCGCGGCCGGCATCGGCCCCAAGGAGGCCGCCAACTGGACCGGCAACGAGGTCCTGGCGCGCGTGGCGCCGGGAGACTCGCTGGGCGCCATGCCGCTTCGCGCTGCGCCCCTGGCCGGGGCCCTGAGGCTCCTCGCGGAACGGCGCACCAACCGCAACGGCGTGCGCACCATGCTCGACCGCTGGATGGAGGGCGAGACGCGGGGCCCCGAGGAACTGCTCGAAACCCTGGGGCTCGCCGTCCAGAACGACGCGGACGCGCTGCGGGAGGTCTGCCTGCGGGCCCTGGCCGCGCAGCCGGCCGCCGTCGCGGATGTCCGCAACGGCCGCGAGAAGGCGCTCGGAGCCCTGCTCGGGTTCGTCATGCGCGAGACCCGCGGGGCCGCCGATCCCAAACTGGCGCGCGAACTTCTCTTGCGCGAGATCCGCGGCTGACCGCCGCTCCCGCCGTGAAAGAATCCCTCCCCCGCCCGCGAAGGCGCGACGCGGCCCTGATCGTGGCTCTCCTGCTCGTGGCCGCCACGATCTGGTTCACCGTGCTCGGCCCCCTGGGGGGAACCGCCGGCTGGAACACGCTGCTCGCGATCGTGGTCCTGCTCGCCGCGGGACGCTTTTCGGGCCCCTTCATCCGCGCCTTGAGCCGCAAGGTGCAGGGCAAGGGCAAGCGAGCGCGGCCCGGCGAATGAACCCGGACCCGCTCGGGCGCCGGAGGGCGACCCTGGTGAAAGCCCTGGCCAAGCGCGGCATTCGCGACCCCCGCGTGCTCGCGGCGATCGGGAGGGTTCCCCGCCACGAGTTCTGCCTGCCGGAAGACCGCTCGCTGGCCTACTACGACGACGTGCTCCCCATCGGCGAACGGGCCACGCTCTCCCAGCCGCTGGTGGTGGCCAGCATGCTCGCGGGGCTCGCCCTGCGCGGCAACGAGCGGGTCCTCGACGTGGGCAGCGGCTCGGGCTACACCACCGCGCTGCTCTGCGAGCTGGCCGGCACCGTCTTCGCGGTGGAGAAGTCCGCGCTCCTGGCCGCCCGCGCGGGGGAGACCCTGCGGGGGCTCGGCTACGAGAACTTCCGCCAGCGGGTGGGCGACGGCTGGGAGGGCTGGAAGGAGCACTTCCCCTACGACCGCATCCTGGTCAGCGCCGCGGTCCCCTTCGCGCCGCCGGCCCTTCTCGACCAGCTCGCTCCGGACGGCCTGCTCATGGCGCCGGTGGGCGCCAAGGCGGCCCAGATGCTGCGCCGCTTCCGCTGCCATCCGCAGGAAGGGTTCACCGTGGACGACCTCTTCGAGGTGCGCTTCGTTCCCCTGGAACGGGGCGGGGAGCGCGCCTAACCTCATCGCCATGGAGGACCGCAGCCGTTCCCGGGGATGGGCGTTGCTGGTCTTCCTGTTCGCCGGACTGATCTTCGCCCATTACGGCTTCGGAAACCGGCTGGTCCGCGACGATGCCATCTACCTCTACGGCGGCCAGCAGTGGGCCCAGGGGCAGCCCCCGCTCGTCGGGGTCTTCGATCACAAGGGCCTGGCCGGCTATGCGCTGGTCGCCGCCGGGGTGAAGGCGGCCGACATCTTCGGCTGGGACGACCTCCACACCGTGCGCTGGCTCTTCCTCCTGGTGAGCTGCGCGGCCGCCGCCGGAATCTTCCTGCTCGTCTCGCATCTCCTGCACAGCCGCCGGGCGGGCTGGTTCGCGGTGCTCTTCTTCGTGGGCTGCTTCGGATTCGCGCGCCACGCCGCCTCGGGCCCGCGCCCCAAGACGGTGATGGTCCTCTTCGAGGTCCTGGCCCTGACCTGGACCTGCCGCCAGCGCTGGTTCGCCGCCGGTCTGGCCGGGTCGCTGGCGGCCCTGACCTGGCAGCCCGCCCTCCTTTTTCCCGCCACGACCTTCCTCCTGGCGCTTTTCCGCCCGCGCGAGGAGCGCGCCCGCGCAGCCCGCGGGGCCCTGGCCGGCGCCGTGCTCCCGATCGCGGTGGCGGTGGGCTACTACGCCGCCCTGGGCGCCCTGGGCGATTTCTTCCGCGGCTACGTGCTCTTCAACTTCCGGTATTTCGAGCTGGCCGAAAACGGGGATGCTTCCTTCCCCGGCCACTTCCTCAAACAGTCGGCCTGGATCGTGCGCGGGTACCGCACGCTGCTCGTGCCCATGCTCCTTTCCTGCGCCGCCCTGGGGTTCCTCTACGTCTGGCGGACCGGCAAGCGCGGCTCCCTGGCCCGGGCCCTGTTCCGCGACCATTTTTCCGCCCTGCTTCTCACCTTTCCAGTTCTTGCCGCCTCGGCCCTGATCCACTTCGGGCGCTACGACTACCTCTACATCTTCCTGCCGTATTTCGCGCTCGGCTTTGCGCTCCTCCTCGAACCCGCCGTGCGCCGGGCGGGCAGGCTCGCGCAGGGTCCGGCATGGGCCGGCCGGTTCCTGGCGGTGAGCCTTTCCCTGGCCCTCGTCCTCTCCGCCTGGCTGGAACCCGGCTTGAGCCAGGATCTGAACCAGGAAGGGAGCAAGGACGCATCGATCTCGCTGGCCGAACAGCGCGAAAGCCTGGATGCGGTGCTGAAACGCTTCGGCCCCGATGTCCGCATCCTGGCGATCAACAAGCCGGAAGTCCCCGCGCTTCTGCACCGCACGAACCCCACCCCCTTCATCTACCTCGGGCGCGGCATCGACCGTTTCCTGGACGACACCCAGCCGGGCGGATTCGCGGCCTGGCTGCAGAAGCTGAAGGATTTCGATCCCCAGGTGATCGCCAGCGGGGCCATCCACGGCTCGCGCACCGGCCCGCTCAAGGAGTGGCTGGAAAGCGCCTACAAGCCGCTGGATCTGGGTCCCTGGACCCTCTACGAAAAACGCTAGCCCGCCTTGCGTGCCGGGCCCCTCCCGGCCCAGCGCCGCGTCAGGGGAGGGCTCCGCAGCAGCGCTTGAACTTGCGGCCCGAGCCGCAGGGGCAGGGGGCGTTGCGGGAGACCGCGCTCCCTCCGCGCGGCGTGGCCGCGTTCTCCACTTCGGGCCGGCCGGTGGCCTTGAGGCGCTTCATCACGCTCGCGGCGGTTCCGCCCCGTCCGATCTCCGCCGCCATGGCCTGCATCACGGGGTCCGCGTGTCCGAAGAACGTGCGGTAACCCTCGCAGAGGAAGTTCAAGCCCCCTTTCCCGTCCGGCGCCGCAAGAAAACGGTTCTTGGGACAGCCGCCGTTGCAGGAAGGAAGCCAGCGGCAGCTCCGGCAGCAGCCCGGCAGGCTCTCCTCCTTGGCGCGCCCGAAGGCGATCTGCCGCGGCAGGGCGGCCAGCTCCAGGATCGGCTGTTCGTGGATGTTTCCCAGGCGGTACTCCGGCTCCACGAAGTGATCACAGCTGTAGAGATCGCCGTTGTGTTCCAGGGCCAGGCCCCAGCCGCAGTGCTTGCGGAAGACGCACAGGGCCGGTTCCAGGCCCAGAAACCCCGCCAGGGCCTGGTCGAAACTCTGCACGAAGAGGCGCCCCACGTCGCGCAGAACCCATTCGTCGAAGACCCCGTTCAGAAAGGCGCCCCACTGCCCCGGAAGGACGCTGCGCGGGCTGACGAGTTCTTCGGGCGGCCGGTCGGGGACCCCGCCCAGGGGGACGTGCCCAAGCCGCTCCACGATGGGGATGAACTGGAGGAACTCCACATCCAGTTCCCGGAAGAAGCGGTAGACCTCGCGGGGATGGCTTCCATTGCCCCGGTGCACGGTGACCAGGACATTGAAGGGCACGCCGTGCCGCTTGAGGACGTTCAGGCCCCGAAGAACCTGTTCCGAGGTGGGCCGACCGGCGTGGTCCACGCGATAGAGATCGTGGAGCCCGGGCGGGCCGTCGAGGGAAATCCCCACCAGAAAACCGTTCGCCTTCAAGAAATCCCCCCAGCCGTCGTCGAGCAGCACGCCGTTGGTCTGCAGCACGTTGCGGCAGCTCCCGCCGGGCGGCGTGAGGCGTTCCTGGATCTCGAGAATCTTCTCGAAGAAGGGAATCCCGAGCAGGGTCGGCTCGCCGCCCTGCCAGGCGAACTCGAACTCCCGCCGGCCGGGAGGCTGCGCCTCGATGTTCTGGAGGATGCAGGCCTCAAGCGTTGCTTCCGACATGCGCCAGGCCTCGCCCCCGGGATAGAGCGCCGCCTTGCGCTTGTAGTAGCAGTAGGAACAGTCGAGGTTGCAGAGCGGCCCGATCGGCTTGGCCATCACGTGCAGCCCGGCCTCGGCCCAGGGGAGGCGCGTCATCGGGCCGAAACGCGGCCCCTTCCGGGCGCGGGATGAAAGCGCCGGCCGGTGACCGCGGCCTGCACGCGCGCCTCGGCCACGAGCTGGACCAGTTCGCCGGGGAGCAGGGCCTGCGGCCCGTCGCTGCGGGCCTGCTCGGGATGGGGATGGACCTCCACCGCCACCCCGTCGGCGCCCGCGGCGATCGAGGCGCGCGCCAGAGGGGGGATGATGCGCGCGATCCCCGCGGCGTGGGAGGGGTCCACCAGTACGGGAAGGTGGGTCCACTCGCGCAGAAGCGGCAGGATCGTCAGATCGAGCGTGTTGCGGGTGGCGGTCTCGAAGGTGCGGATGCCGCGCTCGCACAGGATCACGTCCGGACATCCGTAGGCCGAAAGGTATTCGGCCGCGGAGAGCCACTCGTCCACCGTGGCGGAAAGCCCGCGCTTGAGCAACACCGGACGCCCCGCGGAGGCCACCGCCTTCAGCAGGGTGAAGTTCTGCATGTTGCGCGCGCCGATCTGCAGACAATCGATCGCGTGGTCCACGAAGGCCGGCAGGTTGGCGGCGTCCATGATCTCGCTGATCACCGGAAGACCGGCCTCCTCGCCGGCCGCCTTGAGCTGGCGCAGCCCCTCCACCCCGAATCCTTGGAAGGAATAGGGGCTCGTGCGCGGCTTGAAGGCCCCCCCCCGGAGGATCTGGGCGCCGGCCTCCCGGACCTGGTGCGCGGCTTCCTTCATCACGCTGCGGCCTTCCACGCTGCACGGTCCGGCGATGACGACGATATCCCCCCCCCCGATGCGGACGCCCCCGACGCGCACGACGGAGGGCCCTTCCCGGAAGGCGCGCTGGACCATGCGCCAGGCCCCGCGGGGCCGCACGATCCCCTCCACGTCGGGGTGGCCGGCCAGTTCCTTCTCCAGGCCGGCCGGGAACGCCCCCACGACCGCGAGAATCGGCCGCGCGGTTTCGGGCGAAAGGATGGTCCGCAGGCCCTCCTCTTCGAGCCGGTTCCGCAGGGTCTGGACCCGCTCTCCGGGAGTTCCGGGGCGAAGCCGCAGGATCATTCGCGGTCTCCAGGGGGAGGAACGAAGCCGGCGCTGGCTTGCGCACATCCCTGGTCGGCATTGCGAAAGACCTGGCGCAGGGCCTCGGCCGGGAAAGGACCGGCGTTTCGCCGCAGCAGGTCTTCGATGGCCGCTGCGCGGCCCCGGTCCCCGGGACCGACGTCCCGCAGAAGCCGCGCCCGCTCGTTCAGGATGGCGAGCAGGGTGCGGTCGAGATGGGCGAGCTGGTGTCGAAGGGCGGGGTTCATGGAGTCGGACATCCCTCCTGGAGCGATCGCAGGAACGCGCAGGCGGCGTGGGCCGCCGCGGCGACGAAGTCGGCCCCTTTCGAGGCGGCCTCATGGACGTGCTGGACGAGCGCACTGCCCACCACGGCGAGATCGGCCTCCCCCAGCACGGTGGCCACTTGTTCGGGAGTGCCGATCCCGAACCCGACCGCCAGAGGCAGAGCGCAGTGCTCTTTCACCCGCCGCAGGAAGGAAAGGGTGGAGGCATCCAGTTCCGTCGGAGCCCCGGTGACCCCGAACCGGCCGATGGCGTAGAGGAATCCGCGGCTGGCCCCGGCGGCAGCTTCCAGTCTCGCCTGGGAGGTGGTCGGGGCCACAAAAAAGACCGGGCAGAGTCCGGCGGAAAGAGCGGCGGCGCGCATAGGTCCGCCCTCCTCGACCGGCAGATCGGGAACGAGAAGGGCGTCCACCCCGGCCCGCGCGGCCTGGCGGCAGGCCTCTTCCCAGCCGCGGCGCACCAGGGGATTGGCGTAGCAGAAGAGGGCCACGGGGAGGTCGCTGCCCGCGCTCCCCCCGCTGCCGCTGCGGAATTCACGCACCATCTCCAGGATCCCGTCCAGGCCGGTCCCGGCGGCGAGCCCCCGCTCCGCGGCGGCCTGCAGGACCGGGCCGTCCGCGATGGGATCGCTGAAGGGAACGCCCAGTTCCACGCAGGCCGCCCCGGCGCCGTCCAGGGCCCGCAGGACTTCCAGGGTGGTGGCAAGACCTCCGTCCCCCGCGGTGACATACGGGGCGAGGCCCCGCTCGCCGCGGCTGCGCATCCGTTCCAGCCGTTCCTCCAGGCGGTTCGCGCTCAAAACTCCACCTCCCGCAACCCGGAAACCGTATCGAGGTCCTTGTCGCCGCGCCCGGAAAGGTTGATCAGGATCCGGCGGCCGGCCAGGGAGGCGGATTCGCGCTGCACCCATCCCACCGCATGGGCGCTTTCCAGGGCGGGGAGGATCCCCTCCAGCTCGGCCAGGAGTTCGAACCCGGCCAGGGCCCCGCGATCGTCGCACGATTCGTAGCGCGCGCGGCCGGCGGCGTGCAGGGCGGCGTGCTCCGGCCCCACGGCCGGATAGTCGAGGCCTGCGCTGACGCTGTGGGTCGGCAGGATCTGCCCATCCTCGTCCTGGAGCAGCCAGGTGAAGCAGCCGTGCAGGACCCCCGGCAATCCGCCGGCGAAGCGCGCGGCGTGGCGGGGGGTGTTCACCCCGTCGCCGCCGGCCTCGACCCCCACGAGTTCCACCTCATCGTCGCCCAGGAAGCCGCGGAAGAGCCCGATGGCGTTGCTCCCCCCCCCCACGCAGGCCACCGCCGCGTCGGGCAGGGCGCCGGCCTGTTCCAGGATCTGACGGCGGGCTTCCTCGCCGATCACCTGCTGGAATTCGGCCACCATGGAAGGGTAGGGATGCGGCCCCAGGGCGCTGCCCAGGAGGTAGTAGCTGTCCGGGTCGCCGACCCAGGCGCGCATGGCTTCGTTGATGGCGTCCTTGAGGGTGCGCTGCCCGTTCTGGACCACCTCGATGTGCGCGCCGAGCAGCTTCATGCGCAGGAGGTTGGGACGCTGGCGTTCCGCGTCGATCGCACCCATGTAGATCACGCATTCCAACCCCAGGAGCGCGCAGACCGTGGCCGTGGCGACCCCGTGCTGCCCCGCGCCCGTCTCGGCCAGGATGCGCGTCTTGCCCATCCGGCGCGCCAGCAGCGCCTGGCCCAGGGTGTTGTTCAGCTTGTGGGCCCCGGTATGCAGGAGGTCCTCGCGTTTGAGCCAGATCTCGCATCCCAGACGCTCGGAAAGCCGCCGGGCGCGGGTCAGGGGCGTGGGCCGGCCGGCGTAGTTGCGGCTCAGTTCCCCCAGCTCGGCCTGAAAGGCGGGGTCCTTGCGGCAATGGAGCCAGGCCTGCTCCAGTTCCAGGAGCGGGGCCATGAGGGTTTCGGGGGCGAAGCGGCCGCCGAATGCTCCGAAACGGGCGGAAGGGGCTTCTTTCGACGGGGATGCAGGAACGGGATTCACGTGGGGACCTCCTCCAGGGCGGCCAGGGCGGCGTTCACGAAGGCGCGCACCCGTTCGGGATCCTTGATCCCGGGTGCGGATTCGAGTTGCGAGGACGCATCCACGCCGGCGGGGCGGATGCAGCGGACGGCCGCGGAGACATTCGCCGCTTCCAACCCTCCCGCAAGAAGGCAGGGAGCCTCTGCGGCGAGCCGCGCGGCGCGGGCGGGTTCGACGAGCCGGCCCGACCCCCCCGCAGCCGAGGGATGATCCAGGACGAAGCTGGCGGCCACGCCCTTCCAGGCTTGAAGTTCCGCCTCGGCGCCGGGCGCGACCGCCAGCCGCCGCAGGATGGGCAGGGGAAAGGCTTTCCAGTCGGAAGGCTCCTGGCTTCCGCAAAGCTGGACCGCTCCCACCCCGGCTTCCCCGGCCCAGGCGGCAACCTGGGCGGGATCGCGGTCCACGAAAACCCCCACGGCGGTGAAGGCCCGGCCCGAAGCCGCCGCCAGGATGCCCGCAACCGTGGCCGCCTCGACCGCGCGCGGGGAACGCGGCTCCTCCACGAAACCGACCGCATCGGCGCCGGCCTCCAGGGCCAGCAGGAGATCCTGGCGGCGGGTGATCCCGCAGACCTTGACGCGGGGCGGACGGAAGACGGAATTCATGCCAGCGCCCGCCTCCATTCCCGCAGAAGGCCTTCCGGATCCCCGCTGCGCATGAGGGCCTCCCCCACCAGGGCGGCGTCGGCGCCGCCGGCCCTCACGCGGCGCAGTTCCGCCACGCCGCGGATGCCGCTCTCGGCGATGCGGATGCAATCGCCTTCGATCCGGGGGAGGAGCGTTTCCACGGTGCCCAGATCGACCTCGAAGGTCGTCAGGTTGCGGGCGTTGACGCCCAGGCAGTCGGGACGGACCTCGAGAGCGCGCTCGAGTTCTTCTTCGTCGTGGACCTCGAGCAGCACGGCCA
>CAZQAP010000011.1:0-4987 GCA_964591365.1 uncultured Planctomycetales bacterium | reverse complement strand
ACCTCGAGAGCGCGCTCGAGTTCTTCTTCGTCGTGGACCTCGAGCAGCACGGCCAGCCCGAGTTCCTCCGCCAGGGCGCGCAGTTCGCCCAGGAGTCCGCCCGGGAGGCACACCGCCAGGAGCAGCACGGCATCCGCACCCATCTCCACGCTTTCGAGCAGCATGCCCTCTTCGAGAAGGAAATCCTTCCGCAGGCAGGGCAGGCCGGCGGCTGCCGCCTGCTGCAGGTCGGCCGGGGAGCCGTGGAAGTGGTCCTCCTCGGTCAGCACCGAAAGGGCCGCCGCCCCCCCATTGGCATAGGCCCGCGCGCGGGGGGTGAGGTCGGTTTCAAGCGCCAGGGTTCCCGCAGAGGGGGAGCTGCGCTTGCACTCCGCAATGATGGAAAGTCCGGGGGTGCGAAGGGCGGCGACGAAGCGCTGCCGCCGGGCCGGGTCGCCGGCCACCTCCGCGCGCAGATCGGCCGTGCTGCGCCGCCGGCGGCGCGCGCGGGCCCGTTCCCGCACCGAAGCGAGGATGGGATCGAGGCGGGTGCCGGCAGTCATGCCGCCCCCCTCGTCAGTGCGGCGGCCGTGCGCCTCCAGTCGGAGAGGGTCCGCCGCGCGCAGCCGGAATCGAGGGCTTCCCTGGCCCGCTCCACGCCCTCGGCGGCCTCCGAAGCCCGGCCGGCCACCACCAGCGCGGCGGCGGCGTTGAGCAGCACCGCGTCCCGCAGCGGGCCGGCCTCCCCGTCGAGCAGGCCCCGCAGGAGAGCGAGGTTGCGGGAGGCGTCGCCGCCCTCCAGGGCAGCCACGGGAGCCGCGGAAAGACCCAGCGCAGAAGGCTCGAAGCGCAGGGCCGGGGCGTCTCCGACCGGCACGGCCAGGTTGTCCTCCTCGAGGGTCAGCTCGTCGGCGCCGCCCCCGCCGTGGACCACGTATCCGCGTTCGATCCCCAGATCGCCGAGGGCCTGGACGAAGTCGGGCACCCGCTCCCGTTCTCCCACCCCCAGAAGATGCCGGCGCACGCCGCCGGGATTGCAGAGCGGACCCAGGTAGTTGAAGATCGTGCGCACGCCCAGGGTGCGCCGAACCGCGGAAGCATGGCGCATGGCCGGATGGTAGCGGGGGGCGAACAGGAAGGTGATCCCCACCTCGTCGAGAACGGCGCGCGCCGGGCCGGGCCCAAGGTCGAGGGGAATTCCGGCCGCTTCCAGAAGATCGGCGCTTCCGCAGCGCGAAGAGATGCTGCGGTTCCCGTGCTTGACCACGCGGGCCCCTGCGGCAGCGGCAACCAGGGCGGCGGCCGTGCTCAAGTTGAAGCTGCCCAGACCGTCGCCGCCGGTGCCACAGGTGTCCAGGACTCCGGTTTCCCCGTGTTCGAAGGGGATCATCTTCTCGCGCAGGGCCTCCGCCGCGCCGGTGATCTCGGCCGCGGTCTCGCCGCGGCGTGCCAGAGCGAGCAGGAACCTTCCCAAAAGCTCCCGGTCGCTCTCCGCACTCAGGGCGCTGGAAAAGACCGCGCGTGATTCCGCACGCGAAAGCGGGCCGCCCGCCTCGACCTTTCGAATGGCTTCTGCCAGCTTCATCGCACCCCCAGGGCTTCGCCGGCCAGGGAAAGAAAGCGCGCCAGGATGCGGTCCCCCTGCGGCGTGAGGATCGACTCGGGATGGAACTGGAGCCCGAACCGGGGAGCGTTGGCGTGCTGCACGCCCATCACCAGATCTTCATCCGTCCAGGCGGTCAGATGCAGGACGGAAGGGAGTGCACCGCGGGCGGCGCGAAGGGAATGGTAGCGGCCGGCCGGGAAGGGGTTGGGAAGCCCCTTCAGCAGGCCGCTGTCCTCGTGGTGCACCAGCGAGGCCTTGCCGTGGGTGGGAACGGGATCGAGTTCCAGCGTTCCGCCGTAATGCTCCACCAGCGCCTGGTGGCCCAGGCAGACTCCCAGCAGGGGGACCGTTTCGGGAAGGGCGGCCAGGAGTTCCGGGCAGATGCCGGCGCCGGGCGGGCGGCCCGGTCCGGGGCTCAGCACCACTGCACTGGGCCCCATGGCCACGGCCTCCCCGGCCGAAATGGCATCGTTGCGGAAGACTTCCACCTCGGCCCCCTGTCCGGCCAGCGACTGGTAGAGGTTGTAGGTGAAGGAATCGTAGTTGTCGATCAGGAGGATCACAGCCGGTTCTCCGTGGACGGGGCGCGAAACGCGAGGGAATCGGCCAGATCGAAGGCTTCGAAGAGTGCGCGGCCCTTGTCGAGGGTCTCCCGGTACTCTTTTTCCGGCACGGAGTCGTACACGATGCCGGCTCCGGCCTGGACGTGGATGCAATCGCCGCGCACGGCCATGGTGCGGATGACGATCGCCATGTCGAGGTTGCCGGCGCCGTCCAGGTAGCCGAAGGCGCCCGCATAAGGGCCGCGCGTGAACGGTTCGAGCCCTGCCAGGAGTTCCATGGCGCGGACCTTCGGCGCCCCGCTCACGGTCCCCGCGGGGAAGCAGGCGGCCAGGGCGTCCAGCGAATCCCGTCCGCTGGACAACTCGCACTCCACGCGGCTGACGAGATGCTGGACGCGGGCGAACTTCTCCAGCGCGGCATGCCGCCGCACGCGCACGGTTCCAAAGCGCGCCACCCGCCCAAGGTCGTTGCGGGCCAGATCGACCAGCATGTCGTGCTCGGCGCGCTCCTTCGGGTCGCCGCGCAGTTCGGCGGCCAGCCGGTCGTCCTCGTCGGGATCCTCGCTGCGGGCGCGGGTGCCCGCGATTGGAACGTTCTCCGCCCGCCCGTTGCGGACGGAGACCAGCCGTTCCGGGGAGGAACCCACCAGGGTCAGGCCGTCGGCCTCGAAGTAGAACATGTGCGGGGACGGGTTGGTCAGCCGCAGCACGCGGTAGAGGATGAAGGGATCGCCCTCGAAGCGCTGCTCGAAGCGCTGGGAAAGGACCGCCTGGAAGATCTCGCCCTGGCGGATGGCTTCCTGGAGCGTGCGGACGCCCTCCTCGAAGCGGTCCCGGGCGAGCGTGGGACGGGGTTGGGGCTCCAGAAGCTTCAACCCGTCCCGGGTTCCCGGCTCCGTCTCCAGGTCGGCAGCCAGGGCCTCGATGCGTTCCATGGCGGCAGGGAATCCGGGCTCCCCCGCGGGACAGGCGCTCATGACGAAGACCTTCTGGGCGGCATGATCGAGGGCCACAAGTTCTCGGTAGAGATCGAAGGTGGCTTCAGGAACCTCCCAGAGATCCTTCCCGGCGCGGGGCACGCGGGGCTCCAGGGTGGAGGCCCATTCGTAGGCAAACCACCCGACCCAGCCGCCGCAGAAAGGGGGCAGGCCCCGGGGCGGCGGGGGCGCGGAGAAACGCCCCGCGGCCCTGCGCAGCGCCTCGTGGCTGCGGCCGGGAAGAGTCTCCTTCCTGCCTTCGACCTCCAGGCGGTTCCCCGCGGGTCCCCCGCGGAAGCGGGCGGGAGGATCCACCCCCAGGAAGGAGTAGCGCGCCAGGCGCGCCGGCCCTTCCACCGATTCCAGCAGGCAGACGTGGCGGCCGGCCGCCCGCAGGGCCAGGAAGAGGCGCACCGGCGTGAAGAGGTCGGCGGGCCATTCGGCCCAGGCGAGCCGGTGCCGGCCGGCATCCGCGGGAGTGGAGCGTCGCAGAGGAGGATTCAAGGTCGTTTCCGGGCACGAAAAAAGGCCTCCGTGATTTTCGGAGGCCCGGGGCCAGGAGTCAGCGTTTTTCCGGCGTCAGGGACGAACTCCCTCCGCCGGGCTGCGCCCGGCCCGGGAAGGCCACCACCAGGAACGAGGACTCATCCCCGTCAGTATAGCTCCTGGGGCGGGGCGAGGCGGCCCTTCGTGGTGGGATTCGGCCTTCCCCCGTATAGTCCCGGCGTGAAAGCGACCTTCCTTGCCCTCCCTCTGGCCCTGGCCGGGCTCGCCGACGCGGCCGGCGCCCAGAACCGGCCGATCCCCCCCGACACGGAGATCGTCACGACCGCCTCGGGCTTGAAATACTCCGTTCTGGAACCCGGGAAGGGCGGCCCCCATCCCGGCCTGGGAGACCAGGTCGTGGTCCACTACACCGGCTGGCTTCCCGATGGGACGGTGTTCGATTCCTCCGTCAACCGCGGGAAACCCGCCAGCTTCAAACTCGGCAAGGTGATCGAAGGCTGGAACGAAGGCTTGCAGCTCATGACCCCCGGGGCGCGCTTCAAGTTCACCATCCCTTCCAGTCTGGCCTACGGCAAGCGCGGCCGCCCGCCGCGGATCCCTCCGGACGCGACCTTGATCTTCGAAGTGCAGCTGATCTCCTTCAAGGGCTCCCCGCACCCGCCCAAGTTCACCGAGGTGGATCCGGCCAAGACGACCACCACCCAGACGGGGATGAAGGTCACGGTCATGAAGCCGGGCCAGGGAGACCCTCCCGAGGCGAGCGACATCCTGGAAATCCGCTACGCTTTGTGGACCACCAAGCGCAAGCTGGTCGATTGCACGGAACAGTCCGGGCGAACCCTCAAGGCTCCCGCGGGCAAGTTTCCGCTCCCCTTCCTCAAGGAGGCCGTCCCCGGCATGCATCTCGGGGAACGGCTGCACCTCGAGGTTCCGCCCGAACTCGCCTTCGGCCAGCGCGCCCAGGGCCCGGACCTGCCCCCCGGTTCCACGACCGTCTGGGAGCTGGAACTCGTGAAAGTCATGAAGCCCCTGAAAATTCCCGATTTCGTGATGCCTGCCGCGGAGGACCTCAAGACCACCTCCAGCGGGCTGCAATACCAAGTGGTCCGGGAAGGGAAGGGAGCCACCCCGAAGATGGGGCAGCCGGTGACCTGCCACTACGCCGGCTGGCTCACCAGCGGCAAGCTCTTCGATTCCTCCTTCGGGCGCGGAGAGCCCTCCACCTTCACGCTGGGCCGCGTGATCCAGGGCTGGAACGAGGGCCTGCAGCTCATGCAGGAGGGCGCGGTCTACCGCTTCGTGATTCCCGCCGAACTGGCCTACGGCAAGCGCGGGAGCCCGCCGGTCATCCCGGC
>CAZQAP010000010.1:27079-33197 GCA_964591365.1 uncultured Planctomycetales bacterium | reverse complement strand
AGGATGCCGCGGGCATCCAGGACCTCGAGCAGGAGGCCGGCGCCGTTGCGGAAGCGGGCCTCGGCCAGATCCAGGGCTTCCCGGGCGGCCTGCACCTCGGGCCCGGAGGCCCGGACCCGCGCACGCGCCGACTGGAGCGCCGCCAGGGCCGCTCCGACTTCGGCGTGCACCGCGTCCCGCAGCATGGAGAAGCGCAGTTCCTCCTGGCGCAGGCGGGATTCCTGCCGGCGCACGCGTGAGAACTGGTCGAAGCCGACCTCCCATTGCAAAGCGGCGGTGTAGATCTGGCGGTCCTGGAGTCCGCCCAGCGACCCCCCCAGGCCGCCCCCGCTGGCAGCCAAACGCAGGCTGGGGATCAGCCAGGAGTTGCGAGCTCCGCTGAGATCGCGGCGCACCGCGGAGACGCCAGCGCCGGCGGCCCTCACGTCGGGGCGCCGGGCAACGCCCTCCTGGAAAAGGTTTTCCAGCGATTCGGGCGTCTCCCCTGCATCCGGCACCGCGTCCCGGACCTCGGCCACCTCCAGGGGGTGCGGCCCGGAAATGTGCAGCAGGCGGCCGAGACGCAGGGAGGCCTGCAAGATGCGCTGGCGGGCCTCGGCGAGGCGGTTCCGCTCCGCGGCCTGCTCGGCCCGCGCCCGCCCCAGGGCGGCCCGCAGGCTGGCGCCAAGCTCCACCCGGCTTTGCGTCCATTCCACGAGCGCCTGGGCGTGGGTCAGGGTCTCCTTCACGATGCGCGCCTGGGCATAGGCGCGCTGCAGCGAAAAGAAGGCCGCCGCCGACTCGAATCGCGCGGTCAGGCGCGCGGCCTCCACACGGAACTTCGCCTCGCGCTGGCGCTGAAAGGCCGACTGGGTCTCGAAGACCGCTTCCCCGGGACGGATCTCCAGCGCGAGGCCGCCGTCTCCGAAGAACTGCTGCTTGTGCACGTTCTCGAAGACTCCTTCGGTCGACTGGATGCGTCCGTCGTAGCGCGTGGCCCCCACCCCAACCTGGAGTTTCGGAAAGAGCGAGCGGAAGGCGGTGTCGTGGAGGGCCGCCGCCTCGCGATGCCTCTCCTGCGCCAGCGCGATCTCCAGAGAACGCTCGAGCGCCAGGCGCAGCACCTCCTCCAAAGTGAGAGGCCCGCTCTCCGCCGGAACGTCCGTGGCCGGCGAGAGCGCGAAGGAGGCCGGAGCGGCCAGCGGAACGGCCTTGGCTCCCTGCCCGGAACGGTCCGCCGAAACGGTTTCCTGCGGGGGAAGCGCGCCGGCCCGCGGGGAACTGCTCGAACAGGAGGGGAGCAGGGCGGAAAGGAACGCTCCGCAAGAAAAGAAGACCGAGGCGCGCACGGTCAACCCTGCTCCAACCCGCCCACCTCGACGGGATCCCCGTCCCGCAGGCGTTCCCGCCCGGCAGAAACCACCTGCGAGGCGGCCGAAAGACCCTCCAGGATCTCCACCCGCAGCCCGTCGTCCAGCCCGAGCCGGATGGGGGCCCTGTGCGCGCGCCCCTCCTGCGCCACGAAGACGTAGGGCCGGCGGTCCACCCCGGTCAGGATCACTCCGCCGGGGAGGGTGAGGGCATCCTTGCGCGAATCGAGACGGAAGGAAGCCCGGCAGTACATCCCGGGAAGGATGCGGTGCCCCGGGTTTTCCAGCCAGGCCTCAACCCAGAGCATGCGCGAGGATTCCTCCAGGGACGGGGCGGTGTGTTCCACCTTCAGGGGGAAGCTCGATCCGGGGAGAGCATCCACGGCAAGCCGGAACTCCACGCCGCGGGAGAGGAAAGGCGCATCCTTCTCCGGAATACCGGCCCGGATCCGCAGCCGGTCGAGGACTGCAAGCTCGGCCAGCTCGGTCTGGTCCGCGCGGGCGAGCTGGCCGGGATGGGCCAGCCGCCGGGTGGCCACCGCAGATTCATAGGGACAGCGCACTTCGCGGAAGGAAGCCCGCACCTCCGCGGCCTGAAGCATGGCCCCGGCGGTGTCGACCTTGGTCTTTTCCGCCTGGAAGGCCGCTTCCGCGGCCGCCGCTTCGGCCACGGCCACGTCGTGGGCCGAACGGACCCGCATCAGCTCCACGTCGGTGGCGGCCTTCTGTTCGTGGAGCTTTTCGATCATCTCGAACTCGATCCGGGCCGCTTCTGCGGCCGCCTGGCGGGACTTCCACCGGCTCTCGGCGCTCTGGACCTCCGCCCGGGCCTGGGCCAGTTCGGCCTGCGCGCGGGCGAGCCCGGCGTCGAGTTCCGGCGCCTCCAGCCGGGCCACGAGATCCCCGTGCTCGAGCCGGTCGCCCTCCTCGACGGGCAGCTCCACGATGTACCCGGTGACGCGGGCCACGAGCCGGGCCTTTTCGAAGGGTTCCACGAAGGCGGGCACCACGAGAACGCGGTGCAGCGTGGCGGTTTCGGGATGGACCACCGAAACCCGCACGGCCTTGAGTTCCGCGCCGGGTTCCTGAAGGAGGACAAGAAGGAGCAGGAGGGCCGAGGTCATGAGCTTTGGGTCGGGAAGAGTCTTCCGGCCAGGACGGCATAGAGGGCCGGAACCACGAAGAGGGTCAGGAAGGTCCCCCCCGCCACCGCGCCGAGGATGGAGCGCGCCAGGGGGACGTTGGCCTCGCCGCCGCGCCCGATCCCGATCGCCATCGGGATGAGCGCCAGGGCGGTGGTCAGGGAGGTCATGAGGATCGGGCGCAGGCGGATGCGGGCGGCCTCCACCAGGGCCTCCTGGAGAGCCACCCCTTCGCGCTGGCGGCGCAGCGCAAAATCGACCAGCAGGATGGAATACTCCACCACGATCCCCACCATGAGCAAGATCCCCATGAAGGAGGGGATGCTCAAGGCCGTGCCGCTTCCCAGAAGGATCAGGATCACCCCGATCAGCCCCAAGGGAACCGCGAAGAGAATGATGGCGGGCATCAGAAAGGAGCGGAACTGGGCCACGAGCACCAGGTAGACCAGCAGGCCCGCGGTCAGAAGACCCTTGGAAAACTGCCCGAAGGCATCCAGCATGGTGTGGTACTCCCCGCGCAACTCCCAGGTGTAGCCCGCGCGGGCGTATTTCTTCATCACAGCGGCGATGCGGGGAGATTCCTCCAGCCCTTTCTGGATGCCGGCCACGACGCGGCCGAGGTCCCGCCCGGAGACATTGGCGTAGACGTCGACCGTGCGGGTGATGTTGACGTGCTTGATCACCGCAGGGGAAGTTGTGCGCCTTAGTTCCACCAGGGTGCGCAGGGGAACGGAACCCCGTCCTTTCGGGCTCGAAACGGGAATGTCGAGGACCGTGTCGAAACTTCGGATCAGCTCCTCGGGATACTGGGCGCCGATGAGATAATGATTTCCGTTGCGGGGATCGATCCAGAACGAAGGTTCGAAGTTGACCGAGGAATTGAGCGCGGTGGTGACGTTCTTGATGACGTCTTCCTGGGTGAAGCCGAGCTGGGCGGCCTTGACCCGGTCCACCACCACTTCGACCGCCGGGTAATCCAGCGGCTGGCCGATGCGCACGTCCGCCGCCCCCGGAACGCCGCGGATCTCGGAGGCGATGGTGCCGGCGATCTCGTGCAGGATCTCGAGCTTGCTCCCCTGGATGCGGATGTCGATCGGGGAGGGCAGGCCCAGGTTCAGGGCCGAGGTGAGGATCCCGCCGGTGTCGAAGGCGAACCCGATGCCGGGAAACTCCCGGTTGAGGGTCTTCCGCAGCAGCGTGGCGGTGGCTTCCGAGCTGCGGCTGCGGTCCTTCTTGAGCTGCACGAGAAGAAACGCGTCCATCGGACCGTTGTTGGGGGTGTAGGCCGCCGGCCAGTCGTTGAGAACGCCGATGTTGGAGATCAGGAGCGCAAGCTCGGAAGCCGAATCCTTTTCCGTGGGATCGGGCCGGCCCAGCTCCTTCATGACCTCCGCCTCGATCCGCCCGACGATCTCCTCGGTGCGCTCCAGCCGCGTTCCCGCAGGAGCGTGCACCAGGATGGTGAGCTGGCCGGCGTCGGCGCGGGGAAAGAGTTCGCTGCCCAGGTTCCGCGCCAGCAGAAGGGCGCCCGCGAGGGCGGCCGCGGAGAACAGCAGGATCGGAAACCGAAGCCGCACGATGCTGCCGACCAGGTTTCCATAGGCCCGTGCCAGCGGGCTTTCCCGGCGCCGGGAGCCCTTGTCCGTGACCATCCCGAGCGCGGCCACGGGAATGAAGGTGACCGCCACCAGGTAGGAAGTGACCGTCGCGAAGACCACTGCAACCGCCAGGGGCGTGAAGAGATAACGCGCCATCCCCGTGAGGAAGAGCACCGGGAAGAAGACCACCAGGAAGGTGAGCGTGCTCACCAGGACCGGCGTGGCCACCTCGCCGGCTCCGTCCAGCGCGGCCTGCATGCGGCTCTTGCCCATCCCCATGTGACGCACGATGTTCTCGGTGACCACGATGGCCTGGTCCACCAGGATCCCGACCGCCAGGGAGAGCCCCCCCAGGGTCATGGCGTTGAGCGTGTTTCCGGTGAAATAGAGCCCGGCCAGGGCCCCCATCACCGAGATGGGGAGCGTGGTCAGGAGCATCAGGCTGGTGCGCAGGCTGCCCAGGAAGATCACCACGATCAGGGCCACGAGCGCCGCGCCGATCAGCGCGCTGACGAGCAGCGTGCGCAGGGATCCGCGCACGAATCCCGACTGGTCCATGACCACGTCCATGCGCAGATCCCCGGCCTCCGGATTGAAGCCGCGGATCCTCTGCAGGATCCGTTCGCTGCGGCTGCGGACCTCGTCCACGATCTGGAGGGTGTTGGCCCCCGGCTGGCGGTAGATGGGGATGTAGACCTGCCTCCGGCCGTTGATGCGGACGATGTTGCTCTGGATCTGATTGCTGTCCCGCGGCCGGGCCACGTCCGAAAGGAAGACCGTGCCGTCCGGTCCGGCCCGCAGGGGAATCCCGGCCAGGTCGGACACCTTTGGCACCATGGCGTTGGTCAGGATCAGGTAATCGTTGTCCCCCATCTTGGCGCTGCCGGTCGGCACGAAGACGTTGGCCTCCCGGATGGCGCGAACGACGTCCATCGGGGAAAGGCCCCGGGCGGCCAGCTTGTCAGGATCGACGTAGGCGAGAATCCGCCGCAGCACGCCCCCGTAGACGGCGGGGGCGATCACGCCGGTGATGGCCTGCAGCCGGTTGCGCATCTCGAAATAGGCCACGTCGTAGAGATCCTTCTCCGACATGGTCGCGGAAGAGACACTCAGAAGACAAAGCGGGACCGAGGCCGTGGGGTCGAAGGGCATGACCATCGGCGGCAGCGTCCCCGGCGGGAGGTAGAACATGTCGGAGACCGCCAGCGAGGTCACCTGCGACATGGCCGTGTCGGGATCGATCCCCTCGTTGAAGAAATCCTTGACGATCGAGACCCCCAGCATCGACTTGGCCTCCTGGCCTGCCACCCCCACCGACTGGCCGGTCCAGCGCTCCAGGCGCGAGGTCATGTCGCGCTCCACGACTTCGGGCGGCATCCCGGGATAGAGGGTCAGGATCTGGACCGCCGGCGTGCGGTAGATGGGCAGCAGGTCGGCGGGCAGACGCAGCGCCGAGCTGACCCCCAGGACCGCCAGGATCAGGACCCCGACCACCACGGTGTAGGGGTTGGCCAGGGCAATCCGGACCAGCTTCAATGCGCTTCGGCCCCCGGCACGGGAAGGACAGCCGGGGGAGCGCCGGGGTCGGAGACCAGGGCGTAGGCGTTGCCGCCCTCGCTCCAGAACTGGATCTGACAGGCGGGCCGATCCGGAACCGGTGCTTCGAGGTTCATCTTCCAGCGGGCAAGATCGGCCGGAATCCGAAAGTCTTCCGCGCGGAACTGGAAAAGCGAGTGGCGGCCGCCCGGCCCCCTCCAGCGCGAATAGGCCAGCGGGTGGGCCCCGAAATCGCAGCGGCGGCCGCCTTCCAGGCGCCATCCGGTCTGCAGCTCAGGCAGAACCACCGGGAAGGGGAGCTGCGTCCCCAGGCGGACCTCCAGCTCGCGGGGATCGCCGGTGCGGATGGCGAGCACGGGGGTTTCGAGGTGATCTTCAAGAACCAGGGGCGCCAGGGCCTCGATCCCCCCCGTTGCCGGGGAAGGACGCAGGAACAGCGACCAGCCGAGCAACGCGGCGGGAACGAGCAGAA
>CAZQAP010000010.1:24578-26979 GCA_964591365.1 uncultured Planctomycetales bacterium | reverse complement strand
CGGCGCAGGAACCCCCGCGCGCGGTGGATGCGGGAAAGCACGGTTCCCAGCGGCAGATCGAGCTGCCCGGCGGCTTCCCGGCAGGTCAGACCCTCCAGAAAGACCATCAGGAAGGGGATCTTGAAACGGTCTTCGAGGCCGTCGAGCGCGTTCTGCAGCATCTCGCGGTCCTCGGCCCTGCGCCGGCCGCGTTCCTGGGCGGGATCCGGAAGATGCTCGACGGCGACCCCATGCGCATGCGCGGGAGGAAGGGCCCGCATGCGGCGGCCGTGCGCGCGCGCCCAATGGGCATGCCGGTGGCGCAGGACGCGGAAGAACCAGGCGCGCGCCCGGGCGGGATCCCGCAGGGAGGCCAGCGAGCGCCAGGCTTCGCAAAAAGTCTCCTGGAGGAGATCTTCGGCCACCTCGACCTGTCCGGTCAGCCGGAAGGCGAACCGGTACAGCCCGGGCGCCAGCAACCGCACGAGCGATTCGTAGAACGCGCGATCGGAGCGGAGGGGGGAGGCCATGGAAGCGGGGGGGTCCCTTCCTCTCCGCCGTGCCCTGAAAACCCCATCCTATTCCCTGTTTTCCGGCAGGGCGGTCTCCTGGACGTGGAGCCAGCGGACCCCGTTGGGCGTCCCCGCAGCCGGGGCGAAGAGCGCACTGCTCAAGCGCCCGTCCCAGTGCCCCTCGATCCGCATCCACTCCTCGTAGGTGACCAGCTCGACGCCCTCGGCCAGGGGCCGGGCGCGCAGATGGTCGATGCGAATGTGGAAGGGAAGCTCCTTCCGCGGGCGGGATCCGTAGGCCCCGCGGATCTGCTCCACGATGGCGGCCCGCCCCATGCGGCGCCCGTCGGGGAAGATGATTTCGAAGGCGGGGTCGAGGACCTCCGAAAACCGCTTCAGGGCCTCCTCCCCGCCGGCCATGTCGGCCCGGAACCAGTCTTCGAAGAAACGGTGCAGTTCGAGGACCTCCTGGCGGCAGCGTGCGTCCATGGGATGGGAAGAGGGGGGAGGGGCGGAAACGGTTTCAGCGGAATCCGGCGGAAGGAACGGCCCCACGTCGATCAGGCGGATGTCGCGGCGCTTCCGCAACTGATCCAGGAGCCAGTACTTGTGGCCCGCGCCGAAGGTGATCAAAAGCCGCTCTCCGGGATGGCGCCGGATGGCCGCGTCGATCAGGCGGTAATGGGCCCGGTTGACGTTGGTCCAGCCTCCCGGTCCGATCCAGTCGTTGAGGAATTCATCGTAGACGGAGAGTTCGGCGCGGATGCGCTCGTCGTAGGGCCGGGAGTGGATCACGCGGGGGTCGTCCGACTCGCCGATCCCGGCGGTGTCGGCCGCCTGGACGGCATGGGTCGCCGCCTGGTACTCGCGGTTGCGCTTCGCGAAGCGCGGCTCGGTCTGGAATTCGCGGATGCGCGCCTGGCGCAGATCGGACATCTCCTTGTTCCAGCCCGCGCACGGCTCCACTGCGAAGCCCATCTCCACCTTGAGCGGCAGGAGCACGCCGGTGTATTCGGGGAAGAGGCGCACGCGGGGATCCTCGATGACGCCCCGCGAAGCGTAATCGTCCCAGATCCGTTCCCAGCGGTCGGGGGGGATCTCGGGCAGGATCGCATCGGGATGGAAGCGGCGGATGGTCTCGCGCACCTGGTCCAGACCCCAGAGCCGGCTGGTGCGGTGCTTGCCGTGGATCATCCCCAGCACCGCCACCTCCGTGATCGGGCCGGCGGAAGGGGCCTTCTCCGCCGGGGTCCTGCGCCACCGTTCCGGGATGGCGACGACGTCCACCTCGTGGCTCCCCTCGCAGGAGACCCACAAAGTGCGGCCGGAGGGATGGACCGCCATCACGATCGGGATCTCGCCCACGGGAACGCGCGCGACGACCCGCCGTTCCGGCAGCGCGATCACCGAGACGTCGTGGCTGGCGGTGTTGTTGACGAACGCCAGCCTGCCGCCGGGGGCCGTGACCACCGAGAAGGGCGAGCTCCCGATGCCCCGGGAAAGGGAATCCACCACGCGGTGCGAGGCCGAATTCAGGAAGGCGATGCGGTCCTCGCCGCGCACCGCGACCGCGTAGTCGATGTCGCCGGGAAGCACCGCGCCGCCGCTGGGATGCAGCCCGACCGGCACCGTCTCCAGGACGTGCCCGTTCCAGAGATCCACGACCGTGATCCCGCCGCCGTCGTAAGCAGGGACGAAGGCCAGCCGCCCGTCGGAGGTCGCCGCAGGAGGAAAGGGGCGCGCCCCGGTCGGGTAGGTGTGGCTGCACTTCCCCCGGTCGGGCTCGACAACGCAAAGCCCGTTGCTGCGTTCCGCAGAAACGAGGAAGGAGCGGTCGGGAAGGGGGCCCACCAGCAGGGAGGGGCCCGCCCCCACCGCAAGCGAGGGTCCGCCGCTTCCGCGCTCCCAGG
>CAZQAP010000010.1:1382-24478 GCA_964591365.1 uncultured Planctomycetales bacterium | reverse complement strand
CGGTGCGCAGCGGCCTGTCGGTCACCGCTTTCACTCCGTCCAGGAACTTCTTCGCAAGGGCCGGCGTCAGGCCGGGATCGACCGCCAGGGCGGCTTCCGAACCGGCGAAAAGGGCCCCGTTGGCGGAGCGCTCGTCTTCGGCCACGAAGGCCCAGACATGGGGCGTCAATTGCCGGAAGCCCGCTTCTGGCCGGATCCCGCCATGGGAACCTGCCTCGCCGGCAAACCGGGAAGCCGGAAAGAAGAGCGGGATGGCGAGGGGAAGGAGGGCCAATCGCCGGCGGCTGGCGGTGGACATGCCTCCATTGTGCCTGCCCCCCCCGGCCTGTCGAGGGCCCGGCTGGACCCCGGCCAAGCTGCTCAGGTGTTGATCTGGAACCGGACCTGGGCGATCGTGGTGCGGCCCAGCTTGTCGAGATCGGCCCGGATCACCTCGAACATGACCCGCATGTTGTTGTTGATGTACCAGTTGAGCCCGAGCGTGAGGTCCGTGAGTTCTCCGCCTGCAACCGCCCCTTCGCTCAGATCGAGTCCGGAAATCCGCGCCTTGAACTCGAGCGCTCCCAGCCCGTCTTCCTTGTTGAAGACCTTGCGGCTCGGCTTCACCCCCTTGAAGGTGCCCGAAGCGGGATCATAGTGGCGGTGGTCTTCGGTGAGGAACCAGCTTCCTTCCACGTACCAGCCCTTCAGGCTCACGTCCCCGCGCGGAAGGATGTCGATCGAATCGTGCATGAATTCGGCCTGGAGGGAAAGCCGGTCCCAGACGAACGCGGCTTCCGCCCCCACCAGGGCCTCGCCCTGGGCGCCGAAGGAGCCGGTGTCCACGAAACGCGGGGAGATGTGAGATTCTGGGCGTTCGCGCAGCCGCAGGGTGTTGTTGTTGGGCTGGCGGTAGCTTCCCGAAAGGCCGGCGTGGACCACGCGCTTGCCTTCGTCCTCGAACACCGGGCTGCCGGCAACGCGGGCGGTGAAGTTGATGTTGCCGTCCGACTTCTGAAGCCCCTGGTTGTTGGAGTCCTTGAAGACCCCCGCTCCCCAGGCCACGCGCTTCTGCACGTTGCCGTGGACCAGCACCCCCGTGCTGCGCCCGGGCGAGAAGACGTTGGGGACCGAACGTTCCATGAAGGTGATGTAGTTGCTGCTGGTCAGCTCCTCGAGACTGAAGGGCTCCTTCATCTGCCCGACCCGCACACCGTAACCGTCACCCTTGTAGCCGACATAGACGTCCTTGAAGGAGGTGTTGCTGCCCACGAAGTCGAACTGCGTCTTCCACTCCCAGTGGTGGTCGATGGTGCCGGACATGTAGAGCCGAACGCGGCGGAACTCGGTCCCGTCATTGAGGGCGAAACGGTTGGCCGGCCGGTGGGTGCGCAGCGTCTTCTCGATCCTGCGGTTGTTACCGATGAAGGCGCTGTCCCAATGGATGCGGCCGCCGATCCGGAAGGCCACCGTCTTGTCGTTGGTCTCGGCATGGATTCCGTCCTTCCAGTAGAGGCGGAACTCCTTGGGGTCCTCGAGGCGGTCGTCCAGCTTGGTACGCGCGGCACCGCCCTGGGACTCCTCGAAGGAGAGGAGGGGGGGCTGCGTGGCAGCGGGGGCGTCCACCGGAGCAGCCGCCTGGAAGAGGAGGAGTAGTGCAGGGACGATCATTTTTGGAGTGAGTCCATTCAGGGTTGATGCGAGGCCCTTTTCAAAGTCTGGCCAGGGCCGGAAGCCAGAGACAGGAATTCTCCCCCGCCCGCGCGAAAAACCTCAGGGTTCCGGATGAGGATTCGGTGAAGAAGGGTCAGGCCGGCACGACGGGAGAGGCCGGCGGGAAGGCCAGGTCGGCCATCGGCTCGAGGCCCCCGGTGAGCGGCAGGGCGTAATCCCGAAAAGCTTCTGCAATGCCCTGGTTCCCGGCCAGGAAACCGGGCGGCATGTCCTTGGTGACCCGCGCCACGGTTTCCAACGGCGTGACGAAGGTCTCGCAGGCGTATTCCGGGCCCTCCAGGCGCCGCAGGGCGATCGAACCGCTGGAATGCTCCCCGGAGACGGCGGCGGCCACCGCGGCCCGGCCGGCCTCGCGGGCCTCCCGGGCATCCACCGGGGATACGTCGGCCGGGAAGGAGCGCTGCAAGTAGCCAAAGGTGTCGGCCCGCACGCGGATCTTGCCCATCTCGGCCTTCACCAGGTTGGCGAGCGCATCGCCCAGGGCCCCGGTCCCCGACAACTGGATGTTCCCGTGGCTGTCGCGCTGGCCGGCCATCGCGCTTCCGGACCGCTCGGCGTAGACCTGCAGGAAAGGCCTGCCCTGGGCGTCGTGGATGCCTTCGGAAACAGCCGCGATGCAGCGTCCCAGGCGGCCGTAGACCTCCCCCACTTCCGCCAGGAAGCGCGCCGGATCGAAGACGGTCTCGGGCACGTAGACGAGATGGGGGCCGTCTTCCTCGTCGCGGCGCCCCAGGGCGGCCGCAGCGGTGAGCCAGCCGGCCTTGCGGCCCATGACCACGTTGATCTTGACCCCCTTCAGGGAGCGGTTGTCGCGGTCGTCCCCCTGGAAGGCGTGCGCCACGAAACGGGCGGCAGAGCCGTAACCCGGACAGTGGTCGGTGACGCACAGATCGTTGTCGATGGTTTTGGGGATGTGGAAGCAGCGCATCTCGTACCCGAGTTCGCGGGTGATGCGGTCCACGATGAATGCGGTCTCCGCGGTGTCGTTGCCGCCGATGTAGAAGAAGTAGCGGACACCGAACCTGCGGAAGGTCTCGGCCATCCGGCGGCAATCCTCCTCTCCGGGCTTCATGCGCACCGAACCGAGCGCGGCGGCGGGCGTGGCCGCCACCCGTTCCAGGGTTTCGGAAGATTCGGCTCCAAGGTCGACCAGGCTCCCTTCCAGGATTCCCTGGACCCCGTGCCGGGCCCCCAGGATGCGGGTGATCGGTTCCGCGACGCGGGCCGCTTCGACGAAACCGGCGAGACTCTGATTGATGACGACGGTGGGGCCGCCGGACTGGCCGATGACCGCAGCGCCGCGCGGGGAACTACCCATGGCGGAGCACCTCGTTGAGGACGGACTGGAATCTAGGCGGGACGGTGCGCCACGAGGAAGGATTCGTACCTCTCCAGCGCCCGCATCAGGTCGGTGGAACTGATCAGACCGGCGGCCTGATCGTTTTCCATCACCACAGCGCGGTGGATCCCGCGCTGGCGCATCATAGCGGCGACTTCACCGGCGGTGTCGGTGGCCTGGCAGGTCATCACCGTGGGGGTCATCACGTCGCGAACCTGGGCGGCATCCAGCCGTTCCGCAACGGCTTCGCTGAAATCGGGGGTTTCGTCGGAAAGGAAGATGTGGGAGAAGCTGTGATCGTTTTCGATCGCCTCATCGGAAAGATAGACCACCAGGTCGGTGGTGGAAACCACGCCCACCAGCCGGCTCCCCTCCTGGACCAGCGTTCCATGGATCTGGTTTTCGCGCAGGAAATCGACCAGGTCGCGAAGACCCATGCTGGGAGACACGGTCAAAAGCCGGGGACTCATCAGATCCCGGGCAGTCAGGGGAAGGGTTTTCATGCGGGTGGCCTCCGTTTGCCTACCCGTTCTTTAACCCACTGCGGAGCCCGATTCCAGGCTGGATCGAGGCGGGGAAAATTACGTCCGCCAAGCGGTCCCGTCATCGAAAAAGGACGGCTCCCCGGGAGGCTGCGGCTCCGGCACGGAACTCCGCAGCGATTCGCAATACATCCGTGCAAGCCCTGCGTAGCGCGCCCCCCGGCAAGCGATGCGGCCCAAGGGGAGCAGGAAGACCAGGAACCAGAGGCTCAACCCCAGGGAACCCGCCAGGGCGGTCACGCCCCCCACCCAGGCCGCCTCCAGGAGCAGGCCGGAAAGAATCAGTCCGGAAACGCGGAACGGCCGGACGAGGAAGAAGCCGGCCCCCCGGAAGAGAGCCAGGACCGCCGACCGCCGGTTGCCCGCCACCAGGGATGCGCGGGAAAGGTCGAGCAGGATCTCGATCTTGAGCAGGGCCAGGAGATAGACCGCGGTGCGCAGGATGGAGAACCAGCGCGCGGTCGATTCGGAAGTCGCCAGGCTGGCGTTCCCTTCCGGAAGGAACTGCCGGGCTACCCATTCGCCGGGCTGGTTCCAGATCACCCAGGTGACCGCCCAGACCAGGGCCAGGCCGAAGACCCAGGTCCGCAGGAAGGGAAAGAAGTGCAGCCCGCCCCCGCGCGCGAAAGAGGAAAGGCCGTGCTCCCCGCTGCCGCGCACGGCCACGTTCATCCATCCCGCCGTGAGGAAGAGCCCGAACAGCGAAGCCAAGAGCAGCAGAGGGGCCAGCGTGGATTGCAGCGCGGCAAGCAGCCCGGAATCGGCGCGCATCCAGTCGTCGAGGAGCCAGCGCGGGGCCGTGGTGACCAGGTTGAGCGGGGAAGAGGCCCCCGGGGGCTGCGCCAGGGGATCGAGGTGCGCCTGCGCCAGGGGATCGAGGTGCGCCTGCGCGGAGCGGAAGACCGGCAGGGCGATCGGCAGCGCGGTCAGGAAGGAAAAGATGACCAGCACCAAAAGCACCCGCGGGCGGGCGAGAACCACCCCCAGGCCGGCCATCAAATGGGCCAGGGCGCCCTTGCGGGGGGGAATGGCAGGAGGCTCCTTTTCTTGTGCGGGCATCCGCATGGATGCTTCCTCCCGGATCGGCGGTTCCAGAACGGCTTGCTCCATTCCTCTGGACGGCCCCCCGCGGGTCAGCCGACCCCTCCGTAGTATTGAAGGACCTGCTGGGCCCAGATCAGGGTTCGCAGCCCAATGTTCTTGGAGCGGGCCCTGTCGGGCTCGGCCAGGCGGAAGTTGTTCGTCCAGTCGGAATCGAGCGGAAGATGCCGCTCGGGATCGACAAGGACCGCGCGGACCTTGCGGGCGCTGCCCTGCTTCTGAAAACGCCACCAGGTGTCCTGGCCGTCCCAGGCCATGTCGGTGCGCGTGCCGTCATCCCATTCGACCCGGATCGCAACAGGAAGGCGCATGCCACCGTAACGGCGCACCTCCACGGTGACGTCCCAGGTTTTGGCTTCCGGGGCCTCCCCGCCCGCCTCCCCCGCGGCCGCCGAGGGCTGGTTGAGGATGCGCCGGACCCCGAAATCGAGGCGATCGTTTCCGAGCAGGGCCTGTTCCCAGAAGGAATCCCAGTCCACGCGGACGCCCTGCTCCCCGCCGACCCGCGAACCGGCCCCGTAAGCCGCCACGATCTGGCGGAAGTCGTCCGGCCGCGGATGCCGGAAGCGCCAGGTTTCGTGGTAGGCCCGCAGCGCCCGCGTCCAGCGCAGCTCCCCCATCAGGCCGGCCATCGTTTCCAGGATCAGGGCCGGACGGGAATAGGCGTTGATCCTGCGCATGCCTGGGGTTCCCAGATCCTTGGTCGGCCGGGACATGGGATCGCCCCAGTCCACGGAAAAGGCGGAACGCTGCGACCAGGCCGCATTCTGTTCCACCCGCGGCAGGTAGGAGGCCGGGGGGACTTCCGAAATCCAGCGCTCCAGGGGCGTGCGGCGGCGCAGTTCCGCGGAGAAGGGCCCCCGCCCGCGGATGGCAGGCACCTCGATGCGCTGGAAGGTGAGCCAGCTGCGCAAGTCCCCCTTGCCGTAGGAAGGCGGAGCGAGAAGCGGCCGGCCGTAATGGCGCGAGCCAAGAAGCTCGTAGGTCGCCAGGGCGGGCGGCCAGCCCTTGCGCAGCACGCGGCCCGTGCTGAAGGTGTTGAAGCCCTCGTCCAGCCAGGCGTAGCGGAACTCGTCGTTGCCCACGAGCCCGTACCAGAACTGGTGCCCGAACTCGTGCACCGTGACCCCTTCGGGGCTCAGCATGCGCGGGGGATTGCCCTTGGAGACTCCGCCGGTGATCAGGCGGGGATACTCCATGCCTCCGGTGTGGCGCGCATTGGAGGCCGGATCGATGAGACTGATGGTCTCGTAGGGGTAGGGGCCGTACCAGAGCCCGAAGTAGTAGAGCGCCTTGGCGAGGGAATCGAGATAGCGCTCGCGGTACTCCTGGTGCTCCGGCTGGAGCATGAGGATCATTTTGACCGGCCGGGGACGGACCTCCTCGACGCTGCGGCCGAGTGCCGCGGCCACGCGTTCCTCTTCGGCACCGTCGCGCCACTGGGCGGGATCGAAGTCCCGCTCCACGCGCAGGAAATCGGGATCCGCCGACCAGGCGAAGTCGTGGATATCCTCGGCCGTGAAGGTGCAGGTGATGGTCCCCTCCCCTTCCTCGCCTTCCTTCAGCGATTCCAGGCTGCCGCTGGCGGCCACCTTCAGGGCTCCCTGGACGAGATAGCGGTCCGGCAGGGTCAGCCGAACCCGGAACTCGCCGTAATCGGCATAGAACTCGGTCATGTACTGGTAGGGCTCGCAGTTCCACTGCAGGCGCCCGTCCAGTTCTTCGAAGACGCCCAGCTTGGGGAACCACTGCGCGGCGTGTACGTAGCCCCCCGCGCCCGCTCCGTTGCGGCGGAATGCGGGCGGGAGAAGCGTCGTGAAGACCAGCTTGACCGTGACGCTCTCGCCGGGGGCCACCGGGACGGGAAGCGGGACCCGCCAGACGGTCTTGTCCTCGGGGGCGCCTTCCTGGGGAACCCACTCGCCCTGGAGGGGGGCCGGGGCGCCGGTCCCGACGAGCTGGATGCTCTCGATCTTCGTGGAGCCCCACTCGAGGGGCACGTTGTCGTCCCCGAAGGAACGGGCCTGCTGCAGCCAGAGGGAGCCGGGACCGCTCCAGGCGTTGTTGTAGACGTGCCAGAGAAGTTCGCTGGCAGGACCGTCCTGGGTGTTGCGCCAGGTGACGGTTTCCTGGCCGTGGATGCGCCGGGTGCGGGTGCCTTCCTCCTCCGGATCGAGGAACACGTCGATGTCGTAGCGGACCAGCCGCTCGCTCTTTTCAGGCAGCGAGGTGCCCAGGCGGAATCCCGGCGCGGCGACGGCCTCGTTCCCGCCCTGCTGAGGAAAGGACCCGGCAGACACCCCCGACCAGCCGAAAAGCAGAATCAGGCCAGCCAGGCCGGAAGACCAGTTCGTCCCCATGGACGCATCCTAGCCCCTCCCCGGGAGGGGCACCATCCGCGGTCCAGACGGGGATCAGCCGGAGCCGGTGGCCCGGAGGAAGGCACGGCGGAGGCGGGCCAGGGCGTTCGAGTGGATCTGGCTGACCCGCGATTCGGTCAGGTTCATGCGCACTCCGATCTCCCGCATGCGCATGCCCTCCCGGTAGTAGAGCACCATGACCTCGGCCATCTTGGCCGGCAGCTGCAGGATCAGGCGGTCGAGGCAGTCCTGAAGATCGGCGATATCCAGGGCGGGCTCCCCGTCCCGGGCCTCCAGGCTCTCCTGCCCGTCCTCGTCGGTGGGAATGGCGACCACCGAGGGGGGGATGCGGCCGTCCTGGCGGGCCTTCTCCCGCTGGGAACGGGGCAGGAAATCCATGCGCCGCAGTTCGTCGAGGACCGCTCCGCGGATCCGATGGTAGGCGTAGGTCTTGAACTCCGCCCCCCGGCTGGAATCGTAGGAACGGCAGGCTTTCAGCAGCCCCATCATCCCGGCCGAAAACAGCTCGTCCTCGGAGACGCAGGCCGGCAGGGTCGGCCGGATCCGGTTGACCACATACCAGACCAGGGGTTTCCACTGGGCCACGTCCCTCTCGGGAGGGGCCTGGGAAGAAGTGACGGGTTCTTGGGGCGACATAGGGCTCGGAAGGGGCTTGGAGGGAGAAGGAAAAGGCTCGAAAGAGGCCAACGCAGCCTTTATCGGACAGGAAGTCGCTTTTCGTGAGTAGAAGTTCGCTTTTCGGGATCCAGCGGAATTTCTGGGAATCCGGCTCAAGAACCGGGACGAAAACGGTCGATTCAGCAGAGCCTGCGATTCTCCCGCCATGACTTCCCCCCCCTGTTTCCTGCACCCCGGGCCGTCCCCCCGGCCCATTTCCCGCTCTTTCCAGCCCTGATTCCATCTTCCCAAACCCGCATCTCTTTCCTGCCCCCCCCGTCTATTCAAAAACCCGTTCGCCTGGATCCCGGATCCGGCCCCCTCCCGAAGGGCCGTTCCAGGGTCCGGGCGGAGGGTCCTTGGCGCCCGGTGCGCCCGGCTGGCAATCGGGCCGGGGAGTCCACAAACTACGCCCGCAAAAAGGGAGCGGAGAACCATTGGCCAAGCGGAAAAGCAGCACAGCCGAGGAGATGGCGCGGCACCAGAAGGAGATCTCGGTCTCCGATTTCTTCGCCAAGAACCGCCACCTGCTGGGCTTCGACAACCCCCGCAAGGCGCTCCTGACCACCATCAAGGAGGCGGTCGACAACTCCCTGGACGCCTGCGAGGAGGCCGGGATCCTTCCGGAAATCCGCATCCGCATCGACCAGCTCCAGGAAGACCGCTACCGGGTCTCCATCCGGGACAATGGACCCGGCATTGTCAAGGAGCAGATCCCCAGGATCTTCGGCCAGCTCCTGTACGGCTCGAAATTCCACCGCTTGCGCCAGTCCCGCGGGCAGCAGGGGATCGGCATTTCGGCGGCCGGGCTCTACGGGCAGATGACCACCGGCAAGGGCCCGCGGATCGTCTCCAAGATCCGCCGCCGGAAGGCCCACCGCTTCGTCATCCACCTCGACACCGCCAAGAACCGGCCCATCATCGGCAAGGACGAGGAACTGCTCGAATGGGACCAGCCCCAGGGGACCGAAGTGGTGATCCACCTGGAGGCGGCCTACCAGAAGGGGCTGCGTTCGGTGGACGACTACCTCAAGCAGACCGCGGTCTCCAACCCACACGCGCGCTTCGAGTACATCCCCCCCGACGGGGAGGAACGGGTCTACGAGCGGGTCGCCGAAGAGCTTCCCCGCCAGCCGGAGGAGATCAAGCCCCACCCCTACGGGGTCGAGCTGGGCCAGTTGATCAAGATGCTGCGGGAGACCCGCTCGCGCTGGCTGATCGGCTTCCTGCAGGAGGAGTTCTGCCGCGTGGGGCCCAAAGTGGCCCGCGAAATCCTGGCCTCCGCCAAGCTCGGCGAGCGGGCCTACCCCACCCGCATCGCGCGGGAAGAGGCCGACCGGCTCTACCGCGCCATCCAGGCCACGCGCATCAGCGCCCCCCCGACCCACTGCCTGGTTCCCATCGGGGAAGAACGGATCCGGGAAGGGTTGCAGAAGGAGTGCGCGGCCGAGTTCTACGCCGAGCGCACCCGGCCGCCTTCGGTCTACCGCGGCAACCCCTTCCAGATCGAGGTCGGGATCGCCTGGGGCCGGCCGGGTGGGGAGGAACTCTCGGTGGACGAGAAGGGGCGCATCCGCTCCAGGAAGAGGAAGCGCGGCACGGTGGACACCGAGGATCTGCTCGGCAGTGCCGACGAACCGGTGCGGCTTCTGCGCTTCGCCAACCGCGTCCCGCTGCTCTACCAGCAGTCGGGATGCGCCATCACCCGCTCGGTCATCCAGACCGCCTGGAAGAACTACGGCCTGCAGCAGCCGCGCGGCGCGCTCCCCACCGGGGCGGCCGTGATCCTGGTCCACATGGCGAGCGTGTGGGTGCCCTTCACCAGCGAATCGAAGGAGGCCGTGGCGGCCTACCCCGAAATCGTCAAGGAGGTCAGGCTGGCCCTCCAGGAGGCCGGCCGCAAGCTGGGGGCCTACATCCGCAAGGGGAAGCGCATCGCCAGCGAGTACCAGAAGCGCTCCTTCATCGACAAGTACCTGCCGCACGTGGGCATCGGCCTGCAGGAGATCCTGGGCCTGAAGGACCCGGACCGCGACCAGGCCGTCGAGACCCTGCGGGAAACCATGGAGACCACCCGCAAGATCTGAAATGGCCGCCCGAAAAAAGAAAGCCCCTGCCAAACCGGCCGCCGCCCGCAAACGGGCTTCCGGCGCCCGGGTGAAGCTCGATCCCGGCAAGCTCGACAAGGTCGCCGTGCGGTCGATCGAGGAGACCGCGGAGGGGGTCTACAAAGCCGCCCGCAAGGGCCGGCTCCCCGAGATCCAGATGCCCCAGCGCAACCTGCGCAACGTCAAGTTCGACCCCAAAGTGGGCTATTTCGAGCTGAAAGGGCACCTGAAGACCCGCACCCTGGACGTGAATTCGGTCAAGACCTTCGCCCAGACCCTGCGCCTGATGGCGCTGGCCAAGGAGATGGTGGAGAAGCAGGACATCGCCACCAAGCGGGAGGCCTACTACGTCTCCAAGAACTGGGCCGACTGCAAGTTCAGCGAGCAGAGGGAGTCGGACACGGTCCTGGACGACATCGAAGGGATGTTCGCCATCAAGAAGATCACGCGGGAGACCCTGCGCTTCATTCCGGAGGAACACGGCGGGTCGGTCGTTGGTCCGCTCGTGGTGGTGGACCGCGATCCCGAAACGGGCGCCGCCATCCGCTCCGACTGCACCAACATGGGTTCGGGCGCCTACAGCGTGCCGTCCTCGGTGGACCATCTCGGGCTCGAGACCTCGGCGAAGTTCGTCCTGGCCATCGAGACCGGCGGCATGTTCCAGCGGCTGAACTACCACCGCTACTGGCGCACAGCCAACTGCGTCCTGGTGGAGATGGGCGGCGTGCCGACCCGCGCCACGCGGCGCTTCGTGCGCCGCCTGGCCGAGGACCTGAGGCTGCCGGTCTACGCGTTCGTGGACTGCGACCCCTACGGCATCTGCAACATCTACCGCACGCTCAAGGTCGGTTCGGGGCTTTCCGCGCACGTGAACGCCCGCTACTGCGTCCCCACCGCGCGCTTCCTCGGGGTGACGCCCTCCGACATCAAGGACTTCGGCCTGCAGGATGCCACCCACCCGCTGCTGGAAGTGGACATCAAGCGGGCCCGCGACGCCCTCAAGAACGACCCCTTCTTCAAGGCCAATCCGAAATGGATCGCCGCCCTCAAGCTCATGCTCAAGATGGGGGTGCGGGCCGAGCAGCAGGCCTTCGCGAAGTGGGGCCTCAACTTCGTGATCGAGGAGTACCTGCCCGCCAAACTGAAGGCTGCCAGGAAGTTCCTGCCCTGATATGAAGGCCCGGCCTCCCGGACCCCCGGGGGTCATCTCCGGGCCCCATTCGGGCGGCCCCAGGCCGTTTCCCGCGCGTTTTCCGGTCCCCGGCGCCTGAGCCGGCCCGGGGAACGCGCCTCAAGCCGGCCCCCTCCGCACTCCGAAAGGGAGACAGGGATTCCAGCGGGGAATCCCGAAAAGGAGGTGCTTCGAATGAGACATGCCCCTGCCCAAAGTGGGATGACCCTGATGGAGATCGTCACGGTGGTGGCCATCGTGATGATCCTGGCCACGATCGCCATTCCGCAGCTCGCCGTGACCGCCGAGGACGCCAAGGTGTCTTCCGCCGAGCAGCAGCTCCAACGGGTCCGGACCGCCCTCGACTACTACCTCTTTCAGCACCAGGAGGCGCTTCCAGGATTCGACCCCACCCTCAAGGAGTGGAGCGAGAGCGCCCTGGTCAGCCAGCTCACCAAGCCGACCAACCTGAAGGGGGCCTGGGGTCCCCTTGCGAATCCGAACTTCCCCTTCGGCCCCTACTTGACGGAAGGCATCCCCGCCAACCCCTTCAACGATCTGACCACGATCCTGGTGAGAGAACCCAATCAGGGGATCCAGGACCTTCCGGATGATTCCACCGGATGGCTCTACTACACGCTGGACGGATCCTTCCGGGCCAATTCCACCGGAACCACCCCCAAGGGCAAGAACATTTTCGACCTGTGATCCCTTCCTCCGAAGATCGTCCCCTGCGGGCCCTGGCGGCAGGGCTTGCCTTCACGGCCGTCTGCCTGATCGCGGCGTCGGCCTTCACCAAGGAGCCCGCCGCGAACGGCCCGCCCTTTCCGAACGAGCTGCAGGCCATGCAGGTCTTCGGCCAGAAGTCCGCAAAGGACTACAAGGTGCAGGCGACCTTGAATCCAGGGGCGCAGCGGGCGGAGATGATCCAGATTCTGCGCTCGATCGACGCGCATCTGAAAAAGATCGAAGGGGCGCTGACCGCTCCCGCTCCGGCGATCCTCCGGAAAAGCAGCCGCCGGCCTCGATGAGACAAATCTCGCCCGTCGCGATCCATTTCGGCGCTCTGGAGACCCGCCTTCTCCAGCTGCAGAAGGGCGCACGGAACTGGTCGGTCCGCATGGCGAAGACCCTCAGCGCCCGGGGTCACAACCGGCATTTCATGGTGGCCGAGGAACTCAAAAACCAGAAAGAGTTCAAGCGCCGCGGCAAGGATGCCGTTCTCGCCACCTCCGGGGCGGACGTGGCCGTGGCCCTCATCCCGGTGGATGCCACCCAGCGCAGCCGGATCCGCGAAACCCTGGAGGAGGCCGCCCAGACGGCGGTCCATGATGACGAAGGGGTCGTCTACCGCTACCTGCCCCTCGCCACCTACACGGAACGCTCCCGGATCCTGGAAGAATGCCTTCTTCTCTCCACCGGGGCCTCCGAAATCCGGCGCTGCACAACCGCCGCGGAAGCGCTGGGCTTCCAGCCGGTCGGAATGGAGATGAACGCCTTCGCCATCGCCAGGGCGCTGCATGCCGGCCGGGACGAGTCGGAGTCCGCTTGGGGATTCCTCCACCTCGGTTTCGACCGTTCCCTCTTCGGGATCTTCCAGGGAGGAGAGGTCCGCTTCCTCAAGCCGCTGCAAGTGAAGGGCAGCGATTTCCTGGACACCCTCGAAAACACCCTCAAAGGGGCAAAAGACGGTGAGTTCGCCGCGAGAACCGGCACGCAGGTCATGGACCTGCTTGCGGCGGCCGGAAGCAGCCCTGATCCCGCCGAAGATCCGTCTCCGGAGGAACCCCGGCCGGCCACCGCCCTCGACCAGGCCTACATCGCATCCCTGGGGGATCGGGCCGTGAAGCACGCGGTGGGAATCCTCACCGCCATGCGCAATGAATCCGAAGCCCTGGCCCAGGAAGTGCGGGCCTGCTTGCGGCACTTCGCAAGCCGAAGCAAGGGAGCGCGGGTCCAGGAGATCGTCCTGGGCGGTTTTGGAGCGTCCCTTCCCGAAGTGGAAAAGGCCGTGGCACGCTCCTTGTCCCTCACCACGCGGATGGCCCGCCCCTTCACCGACCTCGGGATCAAGGCTCCGGAAGAACTCCTCGCTGAGGAGCATCTGTGGACCACGGCCATCGGCCTTGCCATTCGGGGGTATCGGTGAAGACGGCCGACTTCCTTCCCGCCCAGGCTTTCCGGGCTCACCTGGACCGCCGCAAGAACCCCAAGAGGATGGCCGTCCTCTTCCTCTACACCATCCTCTGCGGCGCGGGCACCGCGGCCGTGGCGATCGAAACCAAGAGTCAGGAAAGCATGGCCCAGGTCATGGAGAGTCCGCGTCCCGAGGCGATCAAGGCCAAGAAGGAACTTCAAGTCCTTCTCAAGAAGATCAGCCGGAAGGCGGTGGAGCTCGATCCGCTCACCGTTCACTTGAGCCTGCCCACGGTGAGCTGGATTCTGGCAGGTCTTGCCAATGCGGCGGGCAAGAACGCCGGCATCGAAAAAATCAAATGGTCCTTCTCGGATGATGCGATGGGAAGGGATGGGAAGCCCCATCCCGGCGTCACCCTCAAGATTCGCGGGATGGTCCGGGGAAACGAGGCCCTGGTCAACCTGGAGAAGAATCTTCTCGATTTCACCTGCTTCCAGGATGCGCACACCACAGCGGAGCTCGACCCCAAGTACCTGGACGTCTCGAGCGTGGAGGTTGAGCTGACCGCCCCCCGATGCCGGGTCCGCACTCCGGAAAAGAAGACCAAGGCGGGGAATCCCGAACAACCCGAGCAGAAATGAACTTCAAGAAAGCTTTCATCTTTGCCTGTTTCGGGATCATCCCTTCGGTTCTCTGGTTCGGCGAAGTCCATCCGGCCAGGCTCAAGAGGGCTGCCGCGATTGATCGGCAGGAAAACGCGGGCAGGGTCGTGGCTGCCGCCAACAAGGTTGTGGCAGAACATCTGGCTCTCCAAAAGAAGTGGGAGGAATTCCAGCCCCTCGAAGAAAAGGCCCTGCAGGACCTCGAGGACGAGCTGAATCCCCTGCTCATCCCGAACCGGGTCGCCATCCTCGCCCGTTCCATGCATCTTGGGGAATTCCAGTGCAAACAGGACGCCAGCCAGGACCAGGAGAATGAAATCCGGTTCACGCTGAACGTGGAGGGCACCTTCAAGGAACTGGTCCGCTTTGTGGACGTTTTGGAGCGCGGCCGGCAGAGGGCCCGTTTCGATTCCCTGACCATCTCCCTTCCGGTTGCGGAATACGGGACGGACGACGGCGGGGTCACGCTCAACGGGACCTTCCTGATTCCCGGAATCCCCAAGCTGGATCTCCATGAAAAAGCGGAGGGGGACCAGTGAGCGCCCGGAACAAGGGATTCTTCGCGGACCTCAAGAAGAAGAAAGGCCGGACGATCGCTCTGGGCGCCTTCCTTCTTCTGGCACTCTGGATCTGGTCGGGAGTCCTCTTCAAGAAGAAAGAGGATCCCTACGCGAATGCGCCGGTCATCGACTACAACAGCCCGGAGTGGAATGCCAAGGCCGAGGCCAACAACAGGCCTGCATCCGCCCCCGCCCCCCGGAAGACGCTGCCGCCCATCACTTCCTACGAAGTGGCCATGGGCCGGATCGAGACCTGGAGCGGCCCGTTGGGGCTCCACTTGGACCGGGACGACGACCTCGAGATCTTCAACGTGGGGAAACTCGCCATGAATGAGCTTCTCAAGCAGAAGACTGATTCCGAAAAGGACAAGGCGCCTCTGGACCTGACGGGAACAGTGATCCTGGGAAAGACACGGATGGCCGTCTTTCAGGGCAAGCGGGTCAAGGAAGGCCAGCAGATCGGCCGATATCTGATCCAGGCTGTCCGGCCTCGGGAGGTGGACGTCCTGGATGTCGTGGAAGGGGCGGTCCGCACCCTGCGGATGGGCGCCAAGAATCTCTCAGGAATGGAAAGCAAAGCGAAAACCGGCGGCTCCTCCGGAACTGAAAAGAAACAGGTCCCTCAATGAAGAAACCCGTCACCCTTCTGCTCTTGACGATTCTCACCCTGGCATCTTCCAGAGCCAGGGCTCAGGACGAACAGGGGGATCCGTTCAAGAACATCGACCCGAACGAGCGGATCACCGTCAATTTCAAGGACACCGATCTGAGGGAAGTCCTCGACACGTTCAGCAGCGAATACAACCTGAACATCGTGACCGGTCCCAACGTGGTGGGGAAGGTCACCATGAATCTCTATGAGGTGCCCGTCAAGGAGGTGTTCGAACAGGTCCTGGCCTCCGCCGGCTTCACCTACACGGTCGAAAACGGGTTCATCGTGGTCCAGGGGGCGGCCGGAATCGAGGGCGGCCCGGGGGCGGCCGGACCCAACCCGTACAAGCCCAAGGTTGTCTTCCTCAATCACGTCCGCGCCAAGGACGTGGTTCCCATGCTCACTCCCCTCCTCGGGGCGGATGAGCTGATCGTCCCGGGGCCCGAAAGCAAGAAAGGGGTCACCGACCTGGACGATCTCGGGGGCAACGAGCAGGCGACCCGGGAGATGGTCGTCGTCTTTGCGGGCGACGAGACCCTGGAGAAACTCCATGGGCTGCTGGCACGGATCGACGTTCCTCCGCCCCAGGTGATGGTGGAAGCGACCATTCTCCAGGTGGTTCTCTCCGACAACGCGAAGCTGGGCGTCGATTTCACCGCCTTCGGCGGGATCGACTTCCAGGCCATCAACGGGAAGACCAACGCCACCGACAGCCTCACGACCAAGCCGAAAGGCGGCCCGCAGCTCCAGAACTGGCTCGTGGGGCTGACCCAGCGGGGATTCACCAACCCGGGGAGCAAAGGCCTCCACGTGGGAATCCTGCACAACCAGGTCGGAGCCTTCATCGAAGCCCTGGAAGAAGTGGGGAACGCCACGGTTCTCAGCAATCCCAAGGTCACCACCCTGAACCGGCACGCGGCCCAGATCCTGGTCGGGCAGAAACTCGGCTACCAGACCCTCACCGCGACAGAAACCACAACCGTCCAGAACGTGGAGTTCCTCGAAGTCGGCACCTCGCTTATCTTCCGCCCCTTCATCAGCGAAGACGGTTTCGTCCGCATGGAAATCCACCCGAAGAAATCCGACGGAACGGTCAGCGCCACCACGGGGCTTCCCGAGGAACGGACCACCGAAGTCTCCACCAACGTCCTGGTCCGGTCCGGAAACACCATCGTCATCGGCGGCCTGATGGAGACCCGGGAAACGACCAACGTGAGCCAGGTCCCCTTCTTCGGCTCCATTCCCCTGATTGGGACCCTCTTCCGCCGGGAAGAGACCAGCGAGGACAAGACCGAGATCATCGTTCTTCTTACGCCTCATATCGTGGACCAGGCGGATCTGAACCGCCGGGCCGACGAGGGGCGGAGAAGGCTGGAGTCGGCCAAGGCGGAACTTGCGGCCTCCCATCCCGGGTATCTGCGGCCTTCCTACGCACGGTCCATGTACACCGAGGCGGCAACAGCTCTGGCGGACGGAGATCCCGAAGGGGCCCTGGGAAAAGCCGAGTGGGGCCTGCTCGCCATGCCCGCCGACCCCGACCTGGCCGCCCTTGCGTCCTACTGCCGCAAGGAGCTGAACACCCAGACAGAGGAACGGCTGGAGTTGAAGGAAGCCATCAAGCTCCTTGATGCCAAGAAGAAGGAACAGTCCCGATGAAAACCAACCCGCTTCTTTTCCTGCTCCTGCTCATCCCCTGTTCCTGCACCTCCCTCTTCGGGGAACGGGGGGACGCGCACCGGATCAGCGCGCAAAGCAGATACCGGGAATCTGGAGAGCTTCGGCCGCCGGGGGGCGACTACGACCCGGCCTCGGAATCGAACACCCCCGGGTCGATCAGTGCCTGGAGAAAGGCGCGGGGAACCATCCTGCGCACCTTCGCATTCCGGGCCCTGGAGCAGGGCCTCACCGAAGAGGCCCGCAACTACCTCTCCGAAGCCTGCCAGATCGATCCCAGCGACACACCGAGCCATGCCGCCCTGGCGCGCCTCTACCTCCTGGACGGGGACGTCCGTGCCGCACTGGCCTACGCCCAGCAGGCCATCGCGTACAACCCCGACGACCCGGAGATCAACGTGGTCTACGCGGCCGCGCTGGCCGAGTCGGACCGCGTGGATGAGGCCACCCGGGCCCTGGAAAAAGCCTGGTCCGTCAATCCCGGCAACCCCGACTTCGCGCGCTCGCTGCTCACCCACTACGCCGCAACCGGCGGGGACGAACTGGCACGAAGATTCGTGAAGAAGATCCTGGCGGAGGAGGACGGATCCGCCCCCGCCTGGGCCATGGCTGGAGATCTGGCCCTTTCCGAGGGCAAGCTGGAAGAAGCCACCGAAGCCTACCGCAAGGCGCTGGCCATCGATCCCGAGATCCCCACCCCGAATTCCATCACCGACCGCCTGGGGCTCATGGACCGGGAATCCGACCCGATCCTGGCCTCCGCCCGAGCGGCAGAAGCAAAAGACGATCTTCTGGGAGGGGAAAGGCTCTACCGGTTCCTGGCCGGCTCCAAGCCCGACAACCTGCAGATCAAGACCGGACTGGCCAGGATCCTCTTCCGGGAAGGAAAGGCCGAGGATGCCCTGGACGTCCTTTCCCAGGTGCCCGTCGACGTCCGCACCTGGCGGGACCACTTCCTGCAGGCCAAGATCGACATCACCCTTGGAAACTGGGTTTCCGCCCGAGGTTCGCTTCTCGTCTGCCTGAAGCTGCGTCCGGGACTCAAGGCGGCCGAACTTCTGCTCCCCTTCGTGGAAAAGCAGCTCGGCCCGTCGGTGACAAGGAACGACCCCGTGGGAGAACAGTGATGCGGACGATCCTCGGATCCGACACGGACAGGCAGTCCAGCTTTCCGAAGCTCCCCGCCACCATCGTTTCCACCCGGCAGGAAGATCTGGCCGGTCTTTTCCGAGATGCGGCCCGCTCGAATCTTCCGGCGGTGGACGGCTCGGAGGTCCACTCCATCGACTCGGCCGGGCTCGAGATCCTGGTGGATCTTCTCGGGAGTTCCAGCCGAGCGGGCCATCCTCTGGCGATTGCCTCCCCCTCCCCCACCCTCCAGGCGGCCCGGGAGGCCCTGCAACTGGCGGCGTTCATCCCCTTCCACGGAGAGGAGGAAGAAGCGGACGCCGGAATGGAAAGCGCATCCCGCCTGGGCGAGATCCTGGTGAACCTCGGCTTTCTGCAGGAATCCGAGCTCGAGGAAGCCATTCAGGTCGCCTCTTCCAAACCGGACCGCCAGCTCGGAGCCGTTTTGGTGGAGGACGGGTACATCAAGGAGGATCAGCTCGCACGGGCCCTGGCCCGGCAGTTCCGGCTCCCCTTCGTCGAACCGGTGTCCTGCCGGATCGTGGACGTGGCCCTGGAACATCAGGTTCCCTTCCCGATTCTGCGCGCCAACCGCAGCCTGCCCTTCCTTCGCTGGAAGGACCGGCTTGCCGTAGCGGTCCAGGACCCTTCCAACGTCTTTTCCACGGACACCCTCCGCGAGCATTCGGGCCTGCACATCTTTCTGTCCGTGGCCTCGGAGGGGGAGATCGAAAAAGGCCTCGACCTTCTTCAACGGGCGGTTTCCGCCCGGGGGGAGGAGACCGGCTCGGCTCTCGAGCGGTCCGGCTTCTCCTCGGAGGAGAGGCTGAACGAAATCCTGCTCAATGCCCTCATCGAAGGTGCCAGCGACATCCACATCGAACCGTTCGAGAACGGACACCGGGTCCGTTACCGGGTTGACGGCCGTCTGCGCAGGATCAGCACCCTCGGCCGGGAGGACGGGAACTCCCTCACTGCACGGATCAAGGTCCTGGCGGGCTGCGACATTTCGGAGAAGAGGCTGCCGCAGGACGGACGCCACCACTTCCAGGAAAACAACCGGGATGTGGACCTCCGGGTTTCCACCCTCCCCACCGTCCATGGGGAAAAGACAGTGATCCGGATCCTCGACCGCAAGTCGAGCCAGGTCACCCTGAAGCAGCTCGGGCTGGCCGGCCAGAACCTGGAATGGCTGCGGGAAGGGGTCGGCTCTTCCCACGGCCTGGTTCTCGTCACGGGCCCCACCGGCTCCGGCAAGACCACGACGCTCTACAGCGTCCTGGACGAGATCGTCACTCCCGAAGTCAACGTGTCCACCGTGGAGAATCCCGTCGAGCGGGGGGTGGAAGGGGTCAACCAGACCCAGATCAACCACAAGGCGGGACTGACCTTCGGCCGGAGCTTGAGGGCGCTCCTTCGCCAGGACCCCGACATCATCATGATCGGCGAGATCCGCGACACGGAAACTGCCGAGATCGCGGTGGAGGCCGCCCTCACGGGTCACCTCGTGCTGGCCACGCTTCACACCAACGACGCTCCCGGAGCGGCCACGCGCCTGATCCAGATGAACGTCGAGCCGTTCCTGGTGGCGGCGACCCTGCGAGTGGTCATGGCCCAGCGGCTGGTGCGCAGTCTCTGCGACCTCTGCAAGGCTCCGGTGACCCTGCCGCCGGAAATCCTGGAAAAATACCGGCCTCACGGACTCGGAGAAGGGCCCCACTTCCGCGCCAGCGGCTGCCCCTCCTGCAGGGACCTGGGCTACGACCACCGAATGGGCATCTTCGAGGTCATGCGGGTGGACGAACCGATGCAGGACCTGATTTCGCGCAACCCCTCCTCCTACGAAATCCGATCCAAGGCCCTGGAGGCCGGCATGTCCACCCTTCTCATGGATGGGATCCGCCTGGTGGAGGCGGGAAAGACGACCCTCGAGGAAGCCATCCGCGCGGGAGGAAACGCGTGAAACTCGGCGCCCTCGGCATCCAAAAGCACCAACCCGACTCGGTGGCCGGCGGAGCCGTCCTGGGAAAAATCCAGCAGGAACGGGCCGCGGCGGAAAGCGGCCTTGGCTCGGCATATTCCGACCCCAGGCTCAAGGTCAAGCCGAAGCAGATCCTCCACATACTCATCCAGCTCAAGTCGATGCTGAGCGCGGGTGTGCCGATCCTCTCGGCCCTCCGCACGCTGATCGAGCATGCCCCCTCCCCCGTCGCGGGCAAGCTCCTGGAGAAGCTGGTCGGAATCGTGGAGGAGGGGAACGACCTGTCCATGGCCATGGCCTGTTTTCCAAGGGCATTCCCGAGCTTCATCATCCACTTGATCGCGGCCGGAGAACGCTCGGGAGCCCTGGACATCTCGCTGGACCGTTCCTGCGAACTCCTGGACAAGCAGATCAAGCTGGGCGGCAAGATCAAAGGCGCGCTTGCCTATCCCGGATTCCTGCTGATGATGACCTTCGTCATGACGACCGGGATTCTCGTCTTCTTGGTTCCCAAGTTCGAAAAGCTCCTTCTTGGCAGGCCGGAGCTTCTCCCCTGGCCCACCAAACTCGTCCTCGCGGCCAGCAGCTTCCTGAGGAATTCGCCCGCCATCGCCGGAATCGCGGGAGCGCTGCTCCTGGTGGGGTTGGTCTTCGTGCTGAAGAACGTCAAGTTCCGCCGGGCGGCTTTCGACCTGATCAGCCATCTCCCGGTCGTGGGAGACCTGATCCACAAGGCCTACCTCACCCGCTCGGTGAATTCCCTGGCCCTGACCTTGGAAGCCGGGGTGCCGATCCTCACCGGCCTGGAACACGCCCGCCAGGTGGCCGAACTTCCGCGCCTGCGCTCCGCATGGGAAAGCGCTTCCGCCGTCGTCCGGGACGGCCGGCCCATGCATACCGCCCTGGAAGAAGCCGACCTCCCTCCCGCGCTCCTGCAGATGATCATCGCAGGGGAATCGACCGGGGCCCTCGAGTCGAGCCTGCGAACCGCAGCCGGTTTCCTGGAAAGGGAGACCGACGCGGCCATGGAGCTCTTCACCGGGCTGCTGGGCCCGGCCACCGTGGTGATCGCCGGCGCCATGGTCGGCTTCATCGTCGTCGCCCTGATGATGCCCATCCTCCAACTAGCCAAATTCGTGGCATGAAGACCTTCCGAAAAAACCGATCCGGATTCACCCTGGCCGAAGTGGCCATCGCCATGCTTCTGATCATCCTGGTCGGAGCCAGTGCGGCCGCCTCGCTGCGGATGAGCCTCCGGACCCTTACCGGCACGGAGATGGTCGCCCTGGCGACCTCCGCGGTGCGCGAGTACCGGGAGCTGACCTTCGACAAGACGATCGAAGAGATGGACCTGCTCGACGGCACCCAGACTCCTCCGGTCCTGGCCGACGGCGGGCCGATGCCGGACGCCGTCAACCTGCTGCTCGACATCAGCGTGACTCCGGTCGACGACAACGATCCGAGTGTCACGGTTGCTCCCGAGGAATCCCGCACCCGCAAAGTCAAGATCGTGGTCACTTCGGCCGGAAGACAAATCCTGGAGGCCCGATGGATCACCGCCGAACACTGAACCAGCGGGGCCTTTCCCTGGTGGAACTCCTGGTGGTGGTGGGAATCACCATCGCGATGCTGGCGGTGGCGCTGCCCGTCGCCCAGAGCGGGGATCTGGCCGGATCCGAGGCCCGGCGCTTCCTGGCCGACGCCATGCGCGCCCGTTCCGCGGCCCGGGCCCGCTGGGAGCCCACCCAGATCCGGGTGGTTGCCAGGAAGAACATGTGGAAGCTGGAAACAAGCGCTGGCGAAATCATCCCCGGCCCGGGAGCAGATGAGCTGGGCCGGCGCTTCCTGGCGGACGGGGTCCACTTCAAGAAGATCACCAACTACCAGAGGGATTTCATCTTTCTGCCCAACGGAAGAACGCTTCGCAATGCCTCGATCTACATCCAGAGCGGAGATTCCACCTGGAAGGTCACAGGTTCGGCCCTGAGCGGGATGCTCGAATCCGAACCGGTCGAAACTCCCCCGTAAACCGTGAAATGAAGATGCGAACCTTCCTCCGTTGCAGCCCTGGCTTCACCCTCTTCGAGGTCCTTCTCGCCGCGATGCTGGCCATGGTCCTGATGTTCGGGGCCCTCTACAGCACCAGCGAGTCCTTCGAAGTCGTGCGGGAAGGCGACCGGCACATCCACACCCACATCCATGCCCGCCGGTCCCTGGACCGCCTGCTCAAGGACTGCCGGTATTCCTCCGCTCTGGACATCACGGGGGACGCAGCCAACGGCTGGACCATCACCGTCGACACCACCGGCTCCCTCGACCCGGGCACGCTGGTCTACAAATGGTCCCCCCAGACCAAGATCCTCAAGGTGTCCGATGGGACCCTGGAAGACATCGTGATCCAGGGACTGAAGGATTTCCAGCTCAAGTCCACCACAGTTCAGACCGCAAAGGGTCCGAAGGTGGCCCGAATCACCGTCACCTGGACCCTGGACGTCAATGCCGGCCTGGAGGCCGGGAAGGGCGCCAAGGCCTACACCATGACCCTCAGCGGCTCTACCTGGATCCGGGAAAATGTACCAGAATTCTGAAAACAACCCCCGCGGCGGCTCCGTGCTCCTGATGGCCCTGCTCATCACAGGACTGGTTGCCGCTCTTTCCCTGACATTCGGCTCCTCCGTCCGCAATCAGCTCGGCCTGGCCCGCGACGATGCCGGCAGCCTGCAGGCCGAGCTTGCCGCCCAATCGGGCGTGGAATTCGCCCGGCGGCAGCTCCTCCTCAACCCGGTCTGGGACGGCACGAACGGCTCGAAGGTCATGCTCGACAAGAAGGCCGGCTTCATCGCCACCCGCAAAGCGGGGGAATCCTCCAGTTACAAGACCACCACCGTGGATGTGGTCGTGGAGGGCTCCCGCAACAATGCCGTCCTGGTCCGCCTGGAGACCAGCATGAAGGTGAGCCCCGGCGACCCCCTGCGGACGAAATCGTTCGCCATCCTGGGCGGAAACATGGATGCCCAGAACGTCAACATGAACGGAGACGTCCTGCTGGCGGACAAACCGAACAGGGTCTGGACCTACGATCCCAACGCCGGAGGCGGAGGTGGAACGACCGGCGGCGGAGGCGGCGGCAAGCTCAACAACGTCAAGCTGAACCAGAACCCGACCGGCAACTCGGCCAATGGAACCGGGGCGGCATTCAGCGGCTCGACCAGCTCCAGTGGAAACACGAAAAGTTCCAACGCCCAGGGTTCCAACGCCCAGGGTTCGGATGACCAGGGTTCGGATGACCA
>CAZQAP010000010.1:0-1282 GCA_964591365.1 uncultured Planctomycetales bacterium | reverse complement strand
CCAGGGTTCGGATGACCAGGGTTCGGATGACCAGGGTTCGGATGATTCCGATAGCCTTCACGAACCCGATGAAGAAGGCTACAGCAATGGCAAAACCAAGGTGAACACTTCCGGGAAGATCCGGCCCACGGGGGCATGGACTCCGGGAAACCAGCAGGGCACTCCGCCCACCTACACCTTCCAGGCCGTGGACCTCAACGGAACCCTGTACAGCTTCCTGCCCATCGCCTACCTGGGATCGGACCAGGCCCAGGAGAAGGTCAAGATGCCCATCCATGCCCCGGGCTGGGACCTCGACGAGTACAACGCCGGCGGTTCCAAGATCCTGCTCTACAACGGGGTGACCCAGGTGAACGGTCTGGACACTGACAAGACCGCCGTCTTCAACCTCGCCCCGGGTCAGACCCTGACCCTTCAAGACGTGAACATCCGCGGGGGCGTGGTGGTTTTCGTGGAAGCCGACTACAACCCCTTCGATCCGACTGCGCGCAACGATCTGATCCTGGTCGGGAATGCGGTCATCGGCGGCGGAACCGGCGGAGCCTATGCCCAGATCGGCCTCATCGCCCCGGGGGCCCGGCTGGCCACCTCGTCCGTCAGCTCCAGCGCGGTTCGCAAGCTGAACGGGCTGAGCATGGTCCACTCCATCGACACCGCAAAAAGGCTCAAGGTGAAAGGCCAGCTCTTCGTCTATACCGACATCCAGGCGCTGCTCGACTCCCAGATCACCTACGACGAGGAAACGGCCAAGAACACTCCGGGCGGGATCTTCTTCTTCAGCGGCTTCCCCGCGGTGGACGTGGAGAAGGTCAACGAAAGCTACGACAAGGTGGCCGGGTTGTAGGGCCCTTCCGGCACCCGGATCCGCCCGCGATCCGACTCTCGGAGAGGACGATCACCAAGGGGGTCAACCCGATCCCTGGGTCCGGTTTCCGGAACCCGGCCCACGTTCCCGCCGCCGCCGCCGAAAAGCGCGGTAGCGGGAGTTGAGGATCAAGACCAGGCCGCCCACCAGGAACAGCCCGCCCGCGATGCGAATCCAGCGGGGAGTCTCCTTGAACAGTTCCCCGATCCCTTCGGAAGCCAGCATCATGATGCCGGAGCCGAGCAGGGATCCCAGCCCGATGCCGATCATGGTGCGCAGGCGCCCCAGCCCGAGCAGGCGCCCGAAAAGAACCCCGCCCACCGCTCCGGTCGCGGCAAGGGGAAAGGTGACGAACACCACGATGGCCAGCATCGTGGCCCGCCGCATCCAGGGATTCTGCTCGAGGATGATCCTGCC
>CAZQAP010000009.1:0-33347 GCA_964591365.1 uncultured Planctomycetales bacterium | reverse complement strand
CACAAGAATAGTAACGTGGACTTTCAAGGTAACCTTAATTTGCGAATATCAGTAAATGCGGAAAGGCTATTCGGGATTTCATTAGATTTCCAATCGTTGAAGAAAACCGTGTAAATTTTGATGCTTGTATTGCCCGATACAAGGAGAAGAAGTAAAATGATAACAATGGGCAAAAAGAAACTTTTCTTCTTTTTTCTTCTTCTTTTGGGAAGCCGTGTGCCAAGTGCCGATTCGTTGTCCAAAGCTCAGGGAAATCGATTTCCTTTCAAACTAAGGTGGGTTAATGTTTCTGGGCTCGATGAGAAGGTGGTTCCGAGTTTGGTGAATCTTGGAAAGGATAGTTTTCCAGATCTTGTTTTGTTTCCTTACGCCTCTGATTCTCCTGAAGAAGGTCCTCCATACATGGCCATCCTTGATTCTGTTCCTGGGTATCCATGGTGGGTCAACCCGGACTCCATTCGGCTCGGAACTCCTGGGAATGTCCATTTCACCTTTGGCGACTTCAATGAGGATGGTTGGATTGATATTGTTCTTCTTGGGCGTGAGCCGACTGAATCTTATTTTGGAATTTCGCCTCAAGTCCTTCTGAATTATAAGTTTATTTGGCTTCGTTCTTCCATGCCAGAGCTTATTGGTTGGGATTTTCCTGTTGTTGCGGTCGATCTTGATTCCGACCGCCACATTGACTTTGCCTTTCTAGAGGGAATGGACACAATTGTTCCGTATTGGGGAAACGGAAAAGGAGAGTTCAACCGTGGCGAACCTCTGGAATTGAAGGAGCCCTGGGAACGCATCTGTGTTCAGAAAAAAACTGGAAGCGAGGCCCTCGGAATTGCTCTTCTCCATCGCGACCGAGGTCATGTGGGATTTATTTGGAATCAAGGCCCGGGCCACCATTTGGCCGAGAGAACGGAAGTGAGGACGGTGCTTTCCTTTCTTCTTGAAGATGCCGACTCAGAAGCGATGAATTCCTTGAATTTGGCGACCCTCAATGATATTGTTGGCATTACTAACTTTCCTCCTTTTCTGCAGGTCTGGAAATCCCTTTTTCCGGATCGAGACGTGCCAAAAGGCGGTGATGGGAGACCGCTACAAGGCCCCTTTTTCATGCAGAAAGGGGATTTGAACCTTGATGGCCAGCAAGAGATTCTTTTCGGATGGGGAAGGCTTGACCAACTTACCCGCATTGCAATCGTTTCGGGAAAAGGCGCTTCCAAAAAGGTTGAATTTCTGGATCTTTCGGATGAATTGTTATTCCCCCATCTTACTCTCAGGGATTGCGATGATGATGGCGACCTGGATTTCGTCACAACTTCCTACTCTTTTCGTGAATCTTCCTCCAGAGTCCTGTTCGGGGAAAACCTGACAATAGCCCCAACAAAGAAATGATTCGCATATCCTGCACCCCATCTTCGGTCCACCCTGCGGCCGGAATCCTCGAAGGGCTTTTCATGGTTTTAGGGATCAGGCCAACCGGGTGCCACGTACTCCCCCGGATTCCGCCGAGGCACACGCGAGGGGTGTGGGGGGGACGGCGGATCACCGATCAGGAGGCCAGCAGCTTTTGAACCGCCGCGCGGCCCCCCGCGGCAAGGGGGGCGCCGTGCGCGGGGCAGAGGGTTTCGAAGGAGAGGTCCAGGGTCCTGCGCGCGGTCTCCAGGACCGCGGCGGGGTCGGGGGCGTGTTCGGCGGGGAGCGGCTGCAAGGGGGCGCCATCGGGCCGGATCAAAAGATCGCCGCAAAAGAGGATGCCGGAGCCTTCGGGACGGTGGAGCAACGCATGGGGCTGATGCGGGCCGGGGGCCGGGATGGCGATCAGGCCGTCGGGAAGCGGTTCCTCCTCCCCGTAGCGCCGGTCGGGCTGCTCCTCGAAGCTCCCCTCCCCGGCCGGGGCGTAAACGGGCACCCCGTAGCGCTTGCGCAGCCTCCAGGCCGAGCGTTCATGCACCCACGAAGTCAGAAGGTTCCCCGCCACGGGTTCCAGGCGCGAAAGAAGCTCCTCCTCGAGCGGCAGGGGGTCGATGAGGAGCGCGCCTTCGCCGGTCAAAAGAGCGTAGGCGTCGCTGCGGAAGCCGCCCAGCCGGTCGTCGGACACCGTCCAGTGCAGGAGATCGGGGGTCAGGGAGACGACTTCTCCGGCGCGGGCGGCGGGCTCGCTCATTCCGCCACGATGCTCAAGCCGCCCGAAGCGCGCAACTCGACGCGGTAGCTCTTGCCGGGGCGCAGCTCCATGAAGGGCGCTTCGCCGTGGATGGCGCGCACGCCGGCCTGCCGCGCGCGCTCGGGATCGTTGGCCAGATCCCAGAAACGCTCCCAGAGGCCCGCTTGGGGTTGAGAATCGGCCCCCTCGGGGGAGTAGGGGAGCGGGCGCACGCCCACCGGGTCGAGCGCGACCCCCTCGCGGGGCTCCTGGAACTCGCCGAAGATGCGCCGGAAGAGGCACAGGGAGGTGCCCCGCAAGGCGTCGCCGCCCTCCACGAAACCGTCCTGGAACTTGATGACCTGGGCCTCCACGTAGGCCTTGCGGCCCTGGAGGGTGAGCGTGCGGGCCGGGCCGAGCGGCTGGCCCTCGCGGCCGATCTCCTGCCAGCGGAGCGTGGTCTCCACCCGCGGCGGGTCGCCGGCGGCGGACTCCTGCGAAAGGACCTCGATGCGCGCCAGGCGGTGGTCCACCTTCAAAAAGCGCAGCGCCGTCCGAAGCTGCGCGTTCTCCTGCCGCAGGGTCGCGAGATCGCCTTCGAGTTTTTGGATCTTCGCGTCCCGCTCGGCGATCTCGCGCGCATGGCCCGAGAGCAGGGACTGCACGCCGAAGGCCGCCCAGATCCCCAGCCCCGCCAGAACGGCCAGCGCCAGGTTGCGCATGGCCGGGATTGTACGGCGGGATATCCTCCCGGGTCGTGGAAAGGGTTCCCGACCTTCTGGCGGCCTGGCCGCCCGAGGCCATCCAGCGGGCGCTGGAGGAGGTGCTGGCCGTCTGGGGCGTGCCGGAGCTGGCCGGCCAGATCCATTGGCGCTGGAACGCCCGGCTGCGCACCACCGTGGGGCGCGCCGTGCTCGACGACATGCTCGTGGAACTCAACCCCCGTCTTCTGGCCCGCCATCCCGAGGAGCTGCGTCCGGTCCTGGTGCACGAAGCTGGCCACCTCGTGGCCCATCGGCTGCATCGGGCCGGCGGGGACCACGGGCCGGTCTGGAAGGCCCTGATGCGCCGGGCGGGGGAATCCCCGCGCGCCACCCACAACCTGGATACGGCCGGGCTCTCCAACAGCCGGGCCCGCCGGCGGCGCCGGCGGCGCCGGCTCTGGTAGATTTCGGGGTCGTGGCCCATCCCCCGGCCCCCGAAGAACCCCTTTTCTTTCAGCGCATTCCCCTGGGAAAGATCTGGGGCGGCGAACGCCTCGCCGGCCGCCTGGGAATCGCCCAACCCGCGGAAGGTCCGCTCGGGGAGACCTGGGAGTTGAGCGATCATCCCGGGCGCGAAACCAAGGTGCGCGGCGGACCCCTCGACGGGGTTTCCCTGCGCGAACTCATGGAACACCACGCCGCCTCGATCCTGGGAAGCTCCCGGCCCGATCCCCAGGGCCGCTTTCCGCTGCTCGTCAAGCTCATCGAAGCCGGCGACGACTTGAGCGTGCAGGTCCACCCGCCCGACGGCCCGCTCTCGCCCACCGGCATCGGCAAGACCGAGGCCTGGTTCATCCTGGAAGCGGATCCTGGCGCCGAGGTGATCCTCGGGCTGTGCGAGGGGACCACGCAGGAGAGCTTCGAACCGGATGCGGCCACCTCGGCGGTGCGCCGGCATCTGCACCGCCAGCCGGTCGCCCCCGGCGACTGCATCCTGGTCGCCGCCGGCACGGTGCACGCCATCTGCGGCGGGGTGACCCTCTGCGAGGTCCAGCAGACCTGCGACGTCACCTTCCGGCTCTACGACTGGGACCGCCCCGGGCCCGACGGCCGCCCGCGCGAAACCCACGTCGAGCAGGCCCTGCGGGTGATCGACTACGCCCGCGGCCCCGGCGGGGTGGTCCGCCCGCGCCCCGGCGAGGGCGCCCGGGACCTCGTCGCCTGCCCCTACTTCCGCCTGCGGCTCTGGCGCGGCGCGGCCCCCTTCCGGCTCGAGCCCTGCGGGCGGGCGCGCACCCTGACCGTGGTGGCGGGGGGCGGGCGGCTCGGCTCCCCTTCGGAGGCCTTCGGGGAACGCGCCCTCGGCTTCGGCGACACGGTGCTTCTGCCCGCCGCCCTGGCGCCCGTAGAAGCCATCCCCGCCCCCGGCGGGCTCGAACTCCTGGAGGGGACCGCGCTGTGACCCCGGCCGCGAAGAAACCCGCCGCCGCGCCCGGCACGCGCCTGAACCGCTGGCTGGCCGAGCGCGGGGTCGCCTCGCGCCGCCGGGCCGACGAACTCATCCAGGGCGGAGCGGTCGAGGTCAACGGCGAGACGGTGCTTGCCCCCGGCCGCCGGATCACGGCGGGGGACCGCGTGCGGGTCGAGGGGCGCCCCGTCCGCGACGTGCCGCGCCTCTACTACCTCTTCCACAAGCCCAAGGGCGTGCTCTGCACCGAGGATCCGCGCGAGACCCGCCCGCGGGTGGTGGACCTGGTCGCCGGCCACGTCGCCGGCCGCGTCCACGCGGTGGGGCGCCTCGACGAAGCCTCCGAGGGGCTTCTTCTTCTCACCAACGACGGCGAGTTCGCCAACCGCGTGGCCCATCCCCGCTACGGGGTCCCCAAGACCTACGTCGTGCGGCTTTCCGGGTCGCTCGCGCCCGAGCACCTCCAGAAACTGCGCCGCGGCGTGCACCTCGCCGACGGCAAGGCGGTCCCCATGCGCATCAAGGTGATGCGCCGCACGCGCCAGACCACCACCCTCGAGGTCGTGTTGAGCGAGGGCCGCAACCGCGAGCTGCGGCGCATGTTCGCGCGCGTGGGCTACGGGGTGCGCGACCTCAAGCGGGTGCGCATCGGCTCCCTGGGCCTCAAGGGGCTTCCCCGCGGGCGGGTGCGGCCGATCACCCTCGCCGAACGCGAGGCGCTCCTCAAGCTCTCCGACGAGACCCGGAAACCGCGCACCTCCAGGGCGCCGCGCCCGGCCCGCAAGGCCCGGCACGCCAGGAGCGGCAGCCGGGCCCGGCCCCCCGCGAGCGGGAGAAGAAAGTGACCCTGCGCTTCGCCACCCTGCTGCGCGATCCGGTCCACGGCGACGTCCCGCTCACCGCCGAGGAGCTGCGCGTCCTCGACACGCCCGAGATGCAGCGCCTGCGCAACGTGCGCCAGCTCGGCACCGCCTACCTGGTCTATCCGGGGGCCGGGCACACGCGCTTCGAGCACTCGGTCGGCACCGCCCACCTGGCCGGCCGCCTGGCGGAGGAGATCAACGCCGCGCGCGACCGCGAGGCCGACGCCCGCCTGGGCGGCTTCGACCCCCAGGAGATCCGGCTGCTGCGGCTCGCGGCCCTGGTCCACGACGCGACCCACCTCCCCTTCGGCCACAACATCGAGGACCAGACCGGGCTGCTCCCACGCCACGACCGTCCCGAGCGGTTCCGGGAGCTTCTGGGGAAAACGACCGCGCTGGGGCGCGTGCTCGGGGAACTGGGGGTTCGCGAGACGGTCCTTTCGATCCTGGCTCCCGAAGGCGTCCCTCCCGAAGAGCGTCCCCCCCAGGCCTGGCGGGCGCTTCTTTCCGGGACCCTCGATGCCGATATGCTCGACTACCTGGCCCGGGACGCCCTCTTCACCGGACTCAAGCTGCACTACGACCCGCGCATTTTCAGCATGTTCCGCATCGAAAGGCGCTCGGGGCGCCTCTTCGTGGACCTCTCCAAGCGCGGCTACCTGCGCGAGGACCTGTTGAGCGAGGTGCTGCGCTGCCTGGAGACGCGCTACTACTTCAGCGAACGGGTCTACTACCACCACGCCAAGATCGCGCTCGGGGCGCTGGTGGCCAAGGCGGTCGAGATCGCGCTGCGGGCCGGGGCGGTGACCCTCGAGGACCTCCAGCAAGAGACCGACGCCGGCCTGATCGCCCGGCTGGGGCGGGCCCGGGTGGACGACCCCGCCGAGCGCCGCCGCCTGCGGACCTTCGTGGAGGCCTTCCGGGCCCGCCGGGTGCCCAAGCGGGTGGCGGTCTACCCGGCCTACGCCAACGAGGCCCTGGAGGAGGAGCTGATCCGCCGCTTCTACGGGGCGGGGAGCGCGGAGGAGCGCCAGCGGGTGGAGGCCCGCCTGGGGGAGGGGATCCGCTTCGCGGTGGGCCGCGAGGTCCCTGTGCTGCTCTACTGCCCGGCCGGGCGCATGCAGCTCAAGTCGGCCCGCCTGCTGGTGCGCTGGCCGGGCCGCGAGGGCCTGGTCCCCCTAGGCGAGATGGCCGCCGAGATCCCCCGCCTGGCCGACCTGGAGCGTTCCTACCGGCGCATGTGGAAGTTCTATGTCCTTGCCCTCACGGAAGATAGGAACGCCCTGGGCGCCCTCCAGCGCCTCTGCGCGCGCGAGTTCCCCGGCGCGGTGAACGTGCTTCAGGAGGAGGAACGGCCTCCGGTTTCGGCCTCTTGAGTTTTGTTTTTCGATTTCTCGAAACCGGCCGGGCTCTTTCGCCTATGATGGATCGTGCTGCTTGAAAGGGCGTTCCCTGCACGGTCCCTCCCCCCGGACTGCTCCCCAGCAACCTAAAAAGTCAACCTCGGAGTCGCACCAGAAGTGTCGATTTGCGGTCTGCTTCTACTCCTCGGTCCCGGTCTGGCCCCCCCCCAGCCGCTTCCGTCGCCCGGCCTGTACGGTCCCATCCTGCCCGGATTCGGCGGCCGCCAGACCCTGGCCCTCTCGCTGAACGAATCCCTGATCTTCCTGGGGGTCTCCGGCGATTTCCAGAAGATCGCTCCCGCCGACCTCGAGAAGATCCTGCGGGAGGAACTCCACCTGAACCTGGTGGGCCGGCCCGCGCGGGCCTTCTCCAACCGGGAACACATGGTCTGGGGCGTGCGGACCGCCAAGCCCGACAAGCTGGTTGCCGGCCTGGTGCGGCCGCTCAAGAAGCTGGGTTTCCGCGTGGAACGCCTGCGGGCCTCGGGTTTCTCCCTTTTCAATGCCGTTTCCGGAGCCGTCGTCCAGCGCAGCCTGCGCGAGGTCGAACGCAAGGAGCGGAAGGTCTGGGGTGCCTCCGTCCACCCCCGGGAGAAACTGGTCTGGGTCTTCCACGAAGCGCGGCTTTCCTCCAAGAAGGTGGAGACCCTGCTGCAAAGTGCCGGTCTGAAACTGAACTTCTTTCACCAGGAGCTGGTCCTGGAAGCCAAGGAGGAAGGCCAGGGCAAGGTGCTCGCCGCCGAGGCTTCCGCAAGACTCGACCTGGTCTATGCCCGGGAACGGGAGGACCGCGATCTGGTGCTCGACGTCTTCCTCCGCGACGTGGATTCCTTCCTGGCGCTGCCCCGCGGCAAGCGCTTCTATCCCTGCCCCGACCTGACGCCCTTCCTGAAGAAGGTCCCCGGCGGCACGGTCGACTGGAAGGTCACCTTCGACAACGCGGGCTACCCCTTCACCGACTGACCTGCGGCCCCCTCCTGGGCGTGGGCGGGGAAAATAAGGACGGGATTTCAGGGCCGGAGCGTCCGAAGATATCCGCTTCATGGGAACGATCTCCTTGAGTGTGCGGATCCGGGAATTCCTCGCAAGCCGCCGGTTCCTCTGGATCCTGACCATCCTGTTCGGGGTCTTGATGGTGCTCTATTTCCTTTTCGTCAGTTTTCTCTTCAACCCGTTCGAGGACGATCTGGAGGACATCGCCCAGATCGTTCCGCGCGAAGTGGATTATTTCGTGCGCTGGAAGGCCGCCGGGGAGCAGTTCTCCGATTTTCCGGTGCCGCGCATCTGGGGCGATCTGGAAGACTCCGCCGTGGTCCGGCGGCTTCGGGAAGGGGGCGAACTCCAGGAATGGGACCAGGAACTGGGGGTGGCCCGGGCCCTGGAAGATCTTCGGTCCCTGGCGGAAAGCGCCCCGGTGGGAGTCGACCTCCAGACCGATTTCATGCGCGAGGTCGCGGTTGCGGGCAAGGGTTCCTTGAGCTTCGACCACGCCTTCAACGGAGTCCTCCTGCTGCGGGTCTCCCTCAAGGTGAAGGCGGGAGTTTCGCTGCTCGACTACGGCTTCATCCGCGACAAGCTGCCCAGCTCCCTGGCGATCGAGGCCCTGCCGGACAACCTCTACCGGCTCCCGCAGTTCGAACCCTTCGGCTTCCAGGATGCCTATCTGGCCAGGATTCGCGACGTGATCCTTCTGGCCAGCCGCGAAGAGTGGATCCAGGACGCCCGCAAGCTGGAAGTGCTCGCCGGCCAGGGATCTCTGGCTTTTTCTTCCAACTTCAGCGACAACGTCACCGCCCTCCTGGCTCCAGGCGACAAGACCCTGGAGTTCTATTCCCGCTGGGAGACCGTGGCCCCGCGCGTGGGGCGTTTTCCCGATCCTTCGGGAAGTTTCTGGGAGCAGGTGGCTTCCCGTTTCTATTCCACCAGCCTCATGCGGGTGGTGGCGGGCTACTGGCTGCCGGGAACCCGCTTCGAAGGGCGCTTCAACGCCCGTGTGGACCTGGGCGGCGCCTCCCGCTTCCAGAGGGCCTGGTTCGAGAGCCACGGCCTCGATCTTCGCCGCTTGAAGGACTTCGCCTCCAAGGTTCCGGACGACTCGTTCCTCTACGGCGGGATCTCCGGGGATCCAGGCAAGGTGTTCCTCCAGTGGTTCGACAGCCTGGATGACGAAAGCCGCCGTTTCCTGGACGAACTGGTGGTCAACACCGGGAAATACCAGGGAACCGGAGATCTCCTGGCTCAGGTGGGGAAGGCTCTTTCCCCGGGGCTCTTCCTGGCCCTGCACCCCAACGACTATCCCCCCGACCCCAACGACGTGCCCCATGACGACGCTCCCGTTCCGCTCTTCCTGATGTTGGGGACCCTGCGGGACGTGCAGGAATACGAGGACCTGCTCCAGTTCTTCATGGGGAATGCCTTCCGCTTCGCGGAGGGGGAAGAACGGCCCAAGGTCCAGACCATCTCCCTGCGGGCCGGCTACAGCGGATTCTCCTTCGTCTCGCCCGCCATTCCCGGCACGGGGGAGATCCTGGTCATGCGGGAGAGCAAGCTGGTGATCCTCAGTAACTCCTTCAAGTACGTGAACGCCCTCATCGACACGATATCCAGGATGCCGCGCAAACCGGGCCCTCTGTCGGAGATGAAGGGCTTTCAGGTGGCCTTGGAGAAGATCCGCCGGGCTCCCAATCTGTTTCTTTTCCTCAAGCCTTCCGCGGCCCGTTCCTGGATCGACCAGACGGCCGGTGCGCTTGCCGAAGAAACCTTTCTGACCGATATGGAGAGCGTCTTTGCGAGGGAGCGGGCCGCGGAGACGGAACGCCAGCGCCAGCGCCTGTTCGGGCAGGGGGCCCAGGATCTCTCCGACCAAGATCAGTACCGGCTCACCGAGGCGGTGGACAAGGCCCTGCTCGAGCGCCATCGGGGGGAAGAGGAGAAACAGCTTCCCGTCCTGACGGACCGTTTCGAGCGCTCCATGCTTCCCTTGCAGCTTCTCGACTGGGTTTCCCTGGCCATGAAGATGGGCAACAAGGAGGCCGGTTTCTTCCTGACCGGGCATCTCGCCCTGGAGTAGAGGCGGCCCGGTGGCCCCGTTTGACGGCCGTGGAAAGCCCACTAGAATATTCGCCCCATTGCCGGGATGGCGGAACTGGCAGACGCGCTAGGTTGAGGGCCTAGTGGGGTTAATACCCCGTGCAGGTTCGAGTCCTGTTCCCGGCACCAGCAAACCAGATGGCCGGATTCGTCCGGCCATTTTCATTTTTGGCGGGCCCCCAGAGGGGGAAGGGAAATGAGGTCTACAATCGGAGTATGCCGGCTGGACGCCGGCCCTGAAGACCACCGATGCCGGACCCGTCTGGATCCACCCGCTCCCGCGCTGAGCAGGCCTTTTTCTGCTTCCTGAACCGGAGGGCCGGCCCGGGCAAGCAGGGCTTCCCGGGTTTCCTGGAAGATCAGCCCCTTGAACTTCGGGAAGAGCTTTCCAGATTGAAGAGGGATTACGATTATCTTCGGGAAGCTTTCCGGGCCGGGGAATCCGGCGGCAAGAAGGGAAAGGCCTTCGGTGATTTCCAGCTCCTCCATCTGCTCGGAAAAGGCGGCATGGGAGAGGTCTGGGAAGCACGGCAGATCTCCCTCGACAGGCCCGTTGCACTGAAGCTTCTCGCTTCGCATCTGGAGTTTTCTCCTTCCGCTCTGGCCCGTTTCCAGCGCGAGGCTCAGGCCGGCGGCCGGTTGAACCATTCCGGCATCGTGGGTGTCCTGGCGGTCGGGGAGCAGGACGGCACGCCTTTCATCGCCCAGGAACTGGTGCCGGGCGGAAGGACCCTTGCGGATTCATTGCAGGAGGCACGCGACCGGCCCGGGGTTTCCAAGGATTCTTTCCGTCATCTTGCCGATCTCTTTGCAAGGATTGCAGATTCCCTGGAAGCCGCCCACCAAGCGGGTGTGATCCACCGCGACATCAAACCTGGGAACATCCTGCTGGACCCGGAGGGCAACCCCAAGATCGGCGACTTCGGACTGGCCAGGATCCCGGGGGACAGGACCCTCACCCGCAGCGGGGAGTACGCCGGAACCCCCTTCTACATGTCGCCGGAACAGGCGGCGGGGAACACCGGGGAGATCACCGCCTTGAGCGACGTCTTCTCCCTGGGAGTGACTTTCTACGAGGCCCTGACCCTCATCCGTCCTTTCCAGGGCGATTCCAGCCAGGAAATCGTCCGCAACATCCTGACAGAGGAGCCGCTGGATCCCCGCAAGCTCCGCGCCCGCGTCCCACGGGATCTGGCGGTCATCTGCCTCAAGGCCCTGGAGAAGAATCCCGCCCGCCGCTTCGGGAGCATGGCGGCCTTCGCCGAAGACCTGCGGCGCTTTCTTGCGCATGAGCCCATCCTTGCCCGTCCGCCCGGCTCCCTGGCCAGGGCGGTCAAATGGAGCCGGAGGCACCCCGTCATCTCCTCGGTGGGATTGGTTTCCACGGCGGCCCTGGTGGTTTTGGTGGTTTTTTTCCTGAGGATCTTGTCCGCGGAGGAAAGGGCCCTCCGGGAAGCGAAGACGGCCCGGGAAAAGGCCCGCATTGCCGGGGAGGTCAAGGATTTCCTCGTGCACATCTTCGAGATGCCGGATCCGGAAACCAGCCTGGGGAAAATGGTGACCGTCGGCGAGCTCCTGGAAAAAGCCTCCGCCAGCATCCGGACCGAGCTGGAAGACGAACCGGAGGTCCTGGCGGAACTCCTGGAAGTCCTGGGGAGGACCTACCGGGGGCTGGGCGCCTACCGGGACGCGCTCCCGTTTTTCAAGGATGCACTCAGTCTCTACCGGGAGCGGCTCCAACCCGGAGCCCCGGGCCTTCTGCGCGCGGAACGGCTTGTGGCCCAGGCCTACTCCCGGCTGGGGCAATGGGACGAAGCACGGAAGATCCTTGAGGAACTTAAAAAGGAAAGCCTGCGGGTCCATGGGAGAGACCATCCCGAGACAATCAGGATCACGGGGGCCCTCAGCAGCGTCCTGCTCGACCTCTGGATGCTCCAACCGGCCATGGTCGAGGTGGGGGAGGCCCTGGAAGCCGGAGAACGGGTTTTTGGCAGGGATTCTCCCGAACTCCTGGCCGATCTGAACCGGAAAGCCACCATTCTCAAGAATGATGGCCGGTTCCAAGAAGCTGAATCCTTCTACCGGAGAGCGCTCCAGATATCCCGGGAAACCCGGGGACCCGACCATCCTGAGACTCGCCGATACCAGGGGAATCTGGCCAGTTTGCTGGCCGGGATGGGGGAATTGGGAAAAGCCCTCGAGATGGTGAATGACATTGTTGAAAGGGACCGGGAACTCTACGGGGAGGACCACCCTGATTACATGGGAGACCTGACCCTGCTTGCCGTCATTTATTCAGACCTGGGGTTCCTCACCAAGGCCGAGGCCCTGGATCAGGAGGTTGTTGCCGGATACACCGCAAAGCTGGGTCCGGACCATCCCGCAACTTTATGGGCCGGCACCAACCATGGATGGGCTCTTTTCCAATTGGACCGCTATGAGGAGGCGGAACGGATTCTGCGTGAAGTCATTGAACGGGCCGAATCCACTCTTGGACGGAAAAGCATGGAGGCCCTTCGCGGCATGCAAGCCCTTGGCACCATCCTGCGGTACGCGGGAAAGCACGAGGAAGGAGCCCGGGTCCACGAACAGGCTTTTCTCGTTGCCCGGGACTGGCTGGGAGCGGACGATCCCCAGACCATCGAACTGATGCAGGATCTGGCCGACTCCAGGGTTGCCGTAGACGACCCCGAAGAAGCGGAGATCCTGTTCCGAAAAGCCCTCGACCTGTCGGAAAACCGATTCGGGAAGGACAACCCCGTTTTTTTCATGGCCCAGAGGAATTATTCCGATTTCCTTCTGGACTCGGGCCGGCCCCTCGAAGCGGAGGCGGTTCTGCGGGCCGCCGAGACGAGACTGGAAGAACTGGTTTCCCCCGCCAACGGCGATTTGATGGATTTCCGCATGAATCTGGTGGAGGCATTCCTCCAACAGGGAAAAGATGCGGAAGCGGTCGTGATGCTTCAGGAGATCCTGCCCTACGTCCGGAACAGCCTGTATCTCCTCGGGCAGACTTCCTGGAAGATCGTGGGCCCCAAGCATCCCTTGCCGGCGCTTTTCCCGGAAGGGTTGGATCTTGCAAGAAAAGCCCTGGAACTTTCTTCTGACGAAATGCGCCCCTATCACCGGGAGACCTTTGCCTGGGCCCTGGTTGCCAACGGGAAGTTCGAGGAAGCGGTCCGCCAGGCCGATCTGACCCTGGAGGAAGCCTCCGCGGAGGACAAAAAGGATTACGTCGATCTTCCCGGAGAGATCCGCGCGGCCATCCGCGAAAAGGCCTCCAGCGAATGAAAGAGCCGCGGCGCCGAAGCGCCGCGGCCGGAAAAAGGGGCGGGGCCCCTTGGGAGGGATCCGCGGGCTAGAAGCCGCCCATGCCTCCCATGCCGCCCATTCCACCCATGCCTCCCATGCCGCCCGCTCCGGCGGGGGCGGGGGGCTTCTCCTCGGGGATCTCGCTCACCAGGGCCTCGGTGGTCAGGAGCAGGGTCGACACGCTGGAGGCGTTTTGAAGCGCAGTGCGGACCACTTTGGTGGGATCGATCACGCCCGCCTTGAGCAGGTCTTCGTATTCTCCGCTGGCCGCGTTGTACCCGGCCGCGAAGGTCTTCTGATTGCGGACCTTCTCGGCGATGAGCGAACCGTCCATGCCGGCATTGACCGCGATCTGGCGGATGGGCGCCTCGAGGGCCCGCCGCAGGATGCCGATGCCGAACTTCTCGTCGCCCTTCGCGGAGATCTTGTCCAGAGCCTCCTGGGCGCGGAGCAGGGCCACGCCGCCTCCGGGGAGGATCCCCTCCTCCGAAGCCGCGCGGATCGCGTGCAGGGCGTCCTCGACGCGGGCCTTCTTCTCCTTCATCTCCGCCTCGGTGGCGGCGCCCACGAGGACCTCGGCCACGCCGCCGGCCAGCTTGGCCAGACGTTCGTTCAGCTTCTCCTTGTCGTAATCGGAAGTGGAGCGTTCGATCTCGGCCCGGATCTGTTCCATGCGGCCCTTGATGGCGCTGCGCTTGCCGGCCCCTTCGACGATGGTGGTGTCCTCCTTGGTCACCACGACCTTCTTGGCCCGTCCGAGATCTTCCGGAGTGACGTTCTCCAGGCTCCGGCCGGTGTCTTCGAAAATGGCCGTTCCCCCCGAGAGAATCGCGATGTCCTCGAGCATCGCCTTGCGGCGGTCTCCGAAGCCGGGGGCCTTGACGGCGCAGCACTTGAAGATCCCGCGCAGCTTGTTGACCACCAGGGTGGCCAGGGCCTCGCCTTCCAGGTCTTCCGCGATCAGGAGGAGGGGCTTGCCGCTGCGGGCGACCTTTTCGAGGACGGGAAGGAGATCGCGGACGTTGCCGATCTTCTTCTCGTGGATGAGGATGTAGGGATCCTCGAGGACGCACTCCATCGATTCCATGTTGGTGGCGAAGTGCGGCGAGAGGTAGCCCTTGTCGAACTGCATCCCTTCGACGAGGTTGATCTCCGTCTCGAGGGCGCGGCCCTCGTCCACGGTGATCACGCCGTCCTTGCCGACCTTCTCGAAGGCTTCCGCGAGCTTTTTGCCGATTTCCCGGTCGTTGTTGGCGGCCACGGTGCCGACGTTTTCGATCTCCTCGATTCCGCGGACGGGCGTGGACTTGCTCTTGAGGAAGCGGGTCACGGCCTCGACGGCCTTGAGGATCCCGCGCTTGAGTTCGACGGGATTGGCGCCGGCGGTGACGTTGCGCAGGCCCCCTTCGAAGATGGCTTCCGCGAGAACGGTCGCCGTGGTGGTCCCGTCGCCGGCCACGTCGCTGGTCTTGCTGGCGACCTGACGGACCATCTGGGCCCCCATGTTCTCGTAGTGGTCCTCGAGGTCGATCTCCTTGGCCACGGTCACGCCGTCCTTGGTGACGGTGGGCGTGCCGAACGACTTCTCGATGATCACGTTGCGGCCGCGGGGGCCGAGGGTGACCTTCACGGCCTGGGCCAGCTTGCGGATCCCTTGCCGGATGTGCTCGCGGGCTTCCTGATCGAAAGCGATTTTCTTGGCAGTCATGTTCTTTTCTCCTTCGTGCAGGTCAGCCCACGATTCCGAGGATGTCCTCCTCGGAAAGAATCAGGAATTCTTCGCCTTCCCACTTCACTTCGGTTCCAGCGTAGGAAGTGAAGAGGATCCGGTCGTTCTTCTTCACGGTGAAGGGCGCCCGTTTTCCGTCTTCCAGAAGACGGCCTTCTCCGAGAGCGATCACGGTCCCTTCTTTCGGCTTTTCCTTGGCGGAATCGGGCAGCACGATGCCGCCTGCGGTGATGTCAGCAGCTTCCAGCCGCTTGACGAGGATCTTGTCGCCAAGGGGGCGAATGGCGGTTTTCTTGGCGGTCTTGGCCATGGGTCGGTTTCTTGATCTCCTGAATCGTTGACAGGGTGTTTGGGGAAGGGGTTGGGGGAGGGAATCCGTCAGGCCGGGGCCGGCCCGCCCCAGCCGGGGGGGGGCTCCGGATCGGACAGCCGCTGGCCGATCTGCTCCAGGGCGGCCCGGAGGATCGCAGCGGCGATCGGTTTGCGCAGCATGGTGAGGGCGCCGAGTTCCAGGGCGGCCCGCTCGACCTCGGAGGAGGGGCTCCCCGTCATGAGGATGCTGGGCACCTCGATGCCGGCCGAGCGGAGCTGGGAGAGCACCTGGAGGCCGGTCAGGGAGGGCATGTGGAGATCCAGCAGGCTGAGGTCGAAGGGACTTTCCAGGAGGAACCGGAGCGCGCTCGATCCATCGGCAGCCTCCACCGTGCGGCAGCCGAAGCGGACCAGGAGGTCCACCACGGCGCGCCGATTGGCTTCATGATCGTCGGCAACCAGGATGCGCAGGGACATGACAGGTTCTCCCGGGCCCCCTCTTGCAAGCGCTGTACCAACCCGGCTTTCGGCCTTTTCCCTTCAGAAAAGCCCTCAATCCGGGGCTCCTCTGCCCTTTCGGGGCGAAAAACCCGGCTGGGACTCTCCTGGACTGCAAAAACGGCAGGCTGCCCGCCCCGGATCAGAGCAGGGGATCCTCTTCTTCCCCTTCGTCTCCGAAGTCGGGCAGCCCCTCGAAGAGGCCTTCCTCTTCCTGGTGGAAATCGGCCTCGGCCTCGGCTCGCTGGGCCCCTTCCCCGAGGATCTCCTCGTCGGTCCAGGAGTCCACCAGGGTCTGGAGGGCGGCCGGATCGAGCTTGCCCCCGCACAGAAGGCAGCGTGCGTCCGCCTCCAGGGCTTCCTGAGCCTCGGCGTAGGTCGCCAGTTCGTACCCGCAATGGGGACATTTGTGGGGGGGCCCGCTCATGGCCTTCGGAGACCAGGGTGGGGCAAAAGGGTCCTCTTGTCCAGGGGCCGGTATCCCGGCCGCCCGGAGCCTTCTACGATGCGGGTTCGAGCCAACCCCGCGTGTCCACCATCCGACTCTTCCCCACGGTCTGGGTCGCCCTCCTTCTTTTCTTGGCGGGATGCGGCCAGAAGCCAGCCCCCAAGCCCCCACCGGTTTCCGTGACGGGGATCATGGTGAAGATGGACCAGCCCTGGCGGCGGGTTCTCGCCGCACGCCAGAAGAAGGTTCTCGAGGGGCTGGGCCCCGCCGTGGAGGAGCTTCGTGAGCTTGGGAAGGACGAGAAGTTCCGCATCGGACGCAACGAAGAGGTCTGGAGCCGCTATGTGGCCGCCTTCGACCGCGGCCTGGAGGAACTCGCCACCGTCCGGGATCCCGCCCGGATCGAAGGCGCGGTCCAGATGCTGGAACTCTCCTGCAAGGAGTGCCACCGTCGGTACCGGTAGGCGCGCCGGCCGTGCCCGCCTTCAGGCCGGGGCGGCCGATTCCCGGGCCGCCTGGACCAGTGCTCCCAGGGCGCCGGAGGCCGACAGGGCGTAGAGCGCACCGGAGAGGTATTCGGCGGCCGTGGCGTCGGGATCCTCTTCTTCCAGGAAGCGGGTGGCGGCGGCCGAAGCTCCCAGGAGGAGGGCCTTGCCGGAAGTGTCCTCGTGCCAGAACCGGTCCCATTCGGTGAAGCGGGTGCCCGCACGGCGGGCGGCGATGGCGTGCAATCCGCCACGGCGCAGAAGATCGGGGTCGAAACCGGGCTGCGCCTCCAGGCGCACCTCCCAGAGTGGGTCGTGCCCCTCCTCCCCCCAGGACAGGCCGGCGAAGAGGGTCAGAAGCCCTTTTTCGTCGTGCCAGGTCAGTCCGTACTGGCGCACCCCGTCCGCGGGGCCGCCGGCGGAGGCCTGCATGGGCAGGGCCGGGGCGGAGGAAAGGGACGTGCTCACGATCCCGAGCACGCGCTCCACCTTGCGGAAAAGGTGGGGGATCCGGACCGCGGCCGCCAGATCCTCCAGAGTGACCGGCTCCGGGAGAGGGGACTTGCCGGAGGAAGGATCTTCCTCCGGCGGGGAAAGAGGGACGGGTTCGATCAAGGAGGACCGCAAGATACCCCCGTCAAGCGGCTTGTTCGCTCGCGAAATGGAGGGCCCCAGGCCCGGAAGGGCCCTGGCCGGTCAGTTCACGGTCACCGTCAGGGCATTCGAGTCGAACGTCTGGCCTCCGGAATCGACCCGGACTTCGAAGAAGGCGGTCTTGCCGGAGAACCGGGCCCGGATGGGGGATGCGGTCCAGGATCCCGTGCCAGACGAAGTGGTGGTGCCCGTTTTCAGCGTTTTCCAGATCGGTCCGATGTCGAAAGGCTGCCCGTTGATCACGCTTCCGGTGAGCTTTTTGCTGGCCAGGAGGAAGAAGGGGGAACTTCCGGGGGCCGCGCTGAAGCTGTAGGTCGGCGTGTCTCCGACGTTGATGGGGGAAGGGCCGGTGAGGAGAATCGTATCGGTCACCGGACCTCCGCCGCGGATGTCGTAGGGATCAGGAGGCGCAAGGGCGGCATTGCCCGAGGCGTTCTTCTTGACGGTGATGTCCCCGGTCGGCTCGATCCCCGTGGTGGGCCAGGTGAAGGAGATCTGGGTTCCGCCCGCCGTTGATGCGAGCCCGGTGATCTTGACGGGGTTGCCCCCGGTCTGCCCGGAGGTGTTCGGGTCGTTGTTCAGCCAGACTTCGTTTCCGGAAGTGGAGAAGTTGCTGCCCGTGATGACCGCGGTTCCCCCGGGCACCATGCTTCCGCTCAGGCTGGCGATGTCGGGATTGGAGCTGCTGCGAGCGCCGTAGATCGACTGGACGCCGTTGATGTCGTCCTGGGCGATGGAGCGCTGGGCGGTTCCCGTTCCGCTGATGGATGGAGCCATGGTGGCTCCGCCAACGCCGGAATGTCCCAGGCCCAAGGCATGCCCCAGCTCGTGGGTGGCCACACCCTGAAGGTCAATGCCCCCGAAGAAACCGGTGCCGGGGCCGTCCTGCCAGGTCCATTTCTGGTAGTAGCGGATCCGCCATCCGTCGCTGATGGGAGTCTCCGTGAAGGCCAAAACCCCGCCGTTGGAGCCCGGGATCATGGAGTGGACGTTGGAGTTGGTGTTGCCCACTCCGGCGGCACTGCCATTCCAGAAGAAGCTGAAATTGGCTCCGCCGCTTCCGACGTTGACCTGGCTGGGGTCGCCCTTGCCGGTTCCGTAGGGTGCGCCGTTCCACTCGGCTGCGGCCTTGCGGAAGGCGAGTTCCGCCCCCGTATCGCCGGGCCAATTGGCGTGCTCGACAGTGTTGTTGTTGGCTTCCGGGTTGGTGAAGTTGTTGAACAGGCGGTGATCCCGCTGGGTGAGGTTCAGGCTTCCCCCGATGGTGGTGAACCCCGTGGCGGTTTCGGGAGCCAGGATCAGGGTGGAACCGGCCCCAAGGGTGAGGATGGCGCCTCCAAGAACGATGCGAAGAAGGCCCTTCATCACTTCACCTCCTTGGAATGGAGGATCCTGGCGATCGACTGGCGCAGCTCGGAAACCGGGAGATTGCGATCCACGGCGAATCCTTCGCCTTTTCCGAGCACCACCTTGCCGTGGCGGGGAGTCCCCACGACCTGGTAGATCCCGCCTGTGGCGGCGTAGATCGCGTGGGTGATCGAGGGATGCCAGTCGTTGACCGGCGCGGCGAAGATCACGACTTCATTGCCGGGGGAATAGAGACGCGGGTTGCCGGGCATGGACGTGACCAGCATGCTCTCTCCCTGGAAGACCCCTCCCAGGAAGGCGGCTTCCTGGCGGACGGGCCGGCCGGTGAGCAGACTGGTGCCGGTCACCTCGACGACGGTGTAGATCCGGTCGTCGAAATCCATTCCGGTGGGGTTGATCCTCACGGAACGGACTCCGGTCACCTTGCCTTCCACGACGTCCCCGCGGGGGACGCCCGGGATGACGGGGCCCCGGACCTGGATGCGGGAAAGCATCTTGGGAAGGGTCAGGGCCTCGATGCAGGCCGATGCGGCCCCAGCCAGCAGGGCCGCGATCAGGCCCAAAACCAACCATCGATGGGTTTTCATGACTTCTCCTGGGAAGCGGGAGGGGAAAGAGGGGTTCCAGGGGGGGGTGGAAGGCCCTGGAGAACCCCATTCTGCCCGATTTTGGCTTCTTTGGAAACTCTACCCGGTCAGAGGGATCGGGGAGGCAAGAACCGAGTGGGGCCTTTTTCCCGGGCCTCCAGGGGAATCTCTGGAACCGCCGGCGCGGTTTCTCCGTCACACCGGCGCTGGAATTCCCGTCTTCCAGCGCAGAAACGGCTGGAATTGCCGGGACTGCAACTCCATTCCCTCAATCCTCAACTCCAAGGAACCACTGCCCGGTCTTCCGGGCAGTGGTTCTATTCCTCCGGGCTGCTTACCAAACGGTAACCCGTCCCCCGGATGGTCAGAAGGAAACGGGGATGGACCGGGTCGGGCTCGAACCGCCGGCGCAGCCGGACCACGAAATTGTCCACGGTTCGAAGGGTCGGTGCGGTTTCCCGGTCCCAGACTTCCTCGACCACCCGGGTCCGGCTGACCACCCTTCCGTGTTCCTGGAGGAGAAGCTTCAGGATGCTGAATTCCTTGGCGGGGAGGGTCTCCCGCTTTCCGTCGGCGCTGCACGATTCTCGCGTCAGCAGGTTCACCCATCCCATGCCGACCGGGAGCCTTCCCTGGGCAGGATCTTTTTCCCAGTTCTGGCGCCGCAGGAGGGCTTCGATGCGGGCCAGGAGTTCCTCGAAATGGAAGGGCTTGATCAGGTAGTCGTCCCCGCCGGCCCGCAGACCGGCAACCCGGTCGGAGGGCATGTCGCGGGCGGTAAGGAAGAGAATGGGAGTGCGGTCGCCTTCTTTGCGAAGCGTGCGGCAGACCTCGAATCCGTCCAAGGTGGGAAGCATCACGTCGAGGAGGATGAGGTCGATCCCCCCCGCACGGACCGCCCGCAAAGCCTGTTCTCCGTCCTTGGCAACCGCCACCCGGAAGCCGTCGCCTTCCAGGTTTTCCGCCAGGAGGTCGGCGATGCGTTTTTCGTCCTCGACCACCAGGACCCTTGCCTTCGATCCGGAACTCATCCTCCTTCCCCCCCGTTCAGGTCTCCTTGACGACCAAAGGCCAGCGCACCGAAAAAACGGCCCCATGCCCCGGACCGGGGCTTCGCGCCTCCAGGGAAGCCCCCTGGGCCCGGACCAGGCGGGCCACGAGGTAGAGACCCAGACCGACGCCAGTGTGCTTGCGGACCCGGTCCTCCCCGGCCCGCCAGAAGCGTTCGAAGAGATGGGAATGTTCCTCGCTGCTGAAGCCCCGGCCTTGGTCGCTCACGGTCAGCAGGGCGTAGGCCCCCTCGGTTTCCAGGGCGACCCGGACGGGTTTTCCCTCGCCGTATTTCACCGCGTTTTCCAGCAGGTTGGAGAGGATGGGGGCCAGGGTGCCCGGATCGGCTTCGGCCTGGACCCCCGAATCCAGGGAGACTTGGAGGGGGGGATCGAGGTCGGGGTGGAATTTTTCGTAGCGGTCCACCTCCTGGCGCAGGGCTTCGGACAAGTCGATGGGGCGGGGGCTGGCATGGAAGGCCTCGGCTTCCAGGCGGCCCACGGAAAGCAGGTTTTCCACCAGTCCTTCCAGGCGGGCCAGGTCCTCCAGCATCCCCTGGGTGTAGCGCCGGGCCCGCTCGGGATCGGGACGCCGCAGGAGCGATTCCAGGGCCAGCCGGATCGACTGGATCGGCGAGCGGAATTCATGCGTCACCGCATGGAGGAAGTTGGATTGCTGGAGAACCAGATAGGCTTCCCGCTTCGCCGTCCGCAGAGCGAACCAGATCCCCAGACCTGCCAGCAGGACGAACAGACTCCCCTCAGCCAGGACCATGCGATGCTGGCGGCTGGCCAGACCCTCCACTTCCCGGGCGGCTTCCCGGGAAATCTCGACCGATCCACCGGACTCCCCCGGCAGGAATTCGATGCCGGGAAACGCCGGGGCGACCGCCGACCAGGCCGCCGCGGGGTCCAGGGTCTCCTCGAGGGCCCCTCTCCATGCGGATTCCGCGGCATCCCGGCGCGCGGCCAGGAGTTCCAGCCGGGCCTTGCCAAGGGCCGTGGTCTGGCTCATCAGGAAGATGCCCCACCACCCCAGCTGGAGGGAGAAGAGGATCCCCAGCAGGGTGGCCCAGAAGAAGAGTCGGGATCGTGCCATCCGGGTAGGCCGGAAATCCTAGACCATCCCGGGCCCGCTAGAATGCGGCTCGACTCTCATGGTTGCTGAATTCTCCAAAGACTGGCCCGAGATCCGGCGGGTGGCCACCGCCCAGGAACTGGCCGCTGCCCTCGAAGATTGGAAGCAGGCGCCGGTTCTCGGGGTGGACACCGAATCCAACTCCTTCTTCGCCTATTCCGAGCAGCTCTGTCTGCTCCAGATCAGCTGCGGAGAGAACGATTACGTCGTCGACCCCCTGGCGCTTGGGGAGAAGCTGCGCGCCATCAATCCGCTTCTCGCGGCGGAAAGGCCGGTCAAGGTCTTTCATGCCGCCGAGTTCGACCTGATGCTGCTGAAGAAGGATCTCGGAGCCCAGGTGGGCGGGCTCTTCGACACCCAGGTCGCCATGACCCTGTTGCAGTACGAAAGGACCGGGCTGGCGGTGCTCATCGAGAGCTGTTACGGGCTCAAGTTGTCCAAGAAGGAGCAGCGCAGCGACTGGGGCCGGCGTCCCTTGCGGGAAGAGCAGATCCAGTACGCCCGGCTGGACACCCACTTTCTTGCCGATCTCCGCCGCCGGCTCGCCTCCGAGTTGCGGGCAAAGGGGCTGATGGAAGCCGCGGAAGGCGAATTCCGCCGGCTGGAACGGGAGGTGCTGGCGCCCCGCCAGCCGGATCCGGAGGGATGGAAGCGCCTCAAGGGCGCCCGCGCCCTCGGGCCGGCGGCCCTGGCCCGCCTGCAGGCCCTCTTCGAGTGGCGGGAGCAGACCGGGCAGCGCAAGAATCTCGCCGTCTACCGGGTGCTTTCCAATCAGGCCCTGGTCGACCTGGCCGCCCGCCCTCCCCGGGATCTCGCGGGGCTGGCTTCCTGCAAGGGTGTGGGATGGCGCAAGGCGCGCCAGGCCGGAGGGGAGATCCTTGCGGCCCTGCATGCCGCGGATGGAAAGGAGATCGTCGTGACCCGGCCCGCCTTGAGCCCTGGCCAGCGGCAGTTTTTTCGTGCCGTCCGCCAAAACCAGGAAACCCTGCGGAAATGGCGCAAATCCCTCGCCATGGAGCTGGGCCTGCCTCCCGAGCGGCTCATCCATCGCCGCCACCTGGAAGAGATCGGCAAGGAGCTTCCCCGCACCTCGGAGGCGCTGAACCGCCTGGTCATCCTCACCGACTGGCAGCGTCAGAACCTGGAGACTTCTCTTCTGGAGGTCTTGGAAAAACTCCCGGAGCCCAAGAAAAAGGATTGAAGCCGGCGCTCAAGCCGGGCAGACGCAGGCGTCCATGCCGCGCTGGAGGAACCCGGCTTCGAGACCGCGGCCGATGAAAACCAGATCCGTGCTGCGGAGTTCCGCGCCCCAGAGCGGGCCGGGTTCGGCGGTGAAAAGCTCATAGGTCCCCTGCAGGACGATTTTTCGCTCTTCCCCCTGCAGGTAGAGGAAGCCTTTGTAGCGCAGCAGGCGGTCTCCGAGCAGCCGGACGCAGGCCCGCAGCCAGAGCTCGACCTGCAGGGAATCGAGCGGCCGGGTTTCGCGCAAGGTGACCGCCCGGATGTCCCCGTGGGAAGGGCTTCCTTCCAGGGGGGCAGGCCGGGGGCCCGCGGTCCGGGGCCGCAGATCCTCCATGATCGTGCGGGGCTCCACCCGGCCGAACGTGGTCGGAAGAAGAGAGGCGGAAGGATTGATGCCTGCCAGGGTCCTTTTCAGGGCTTCGATCCGGCCGGGAGAAGCCAGGTCGGTCTTGTTCAGGATCAGGAGATCGGCCAGGGCCAGTTGTTCGCAAGCGGCCCTTTCTTTCAGGGCTTTGTCCCCATGGCGGGAATCCAGCAAGGCCACTATGCCGGCCAGCCGGAAGACGGCCGCGACCTCCTCCTCCATGAGCAGCGTCCGGATCAGGGGTGCGGGTTCCGCCAGCCCGGTGGTCTCGACCAGGACGTGGCGCAGGGGGCGGCGCCGGCGCAAAGGCCTTTTGCGGGAGGCGAAAAGCTTGCGAAGCCCCGCGACGAGGTCTCCCCGCATGGTGCAGCAGATGCAGCCGTTGCGCAGTTCCACCAGATCCTCCCGAGCGCCGACGATGAGCCGGTGGTCGATTCCAACCTGGCCGAACTCGTTGACCAGCACCCCGCAGTCCCTTCCTTCCGGGCCCTCGAGGATGTGATTGAGAAGAGTCGTCTTCCCTGCACCGAGCCAGCCGGTCAGGAGCGTGACCGGAATCCGGGGATCCGTGGGGAGCACCGCAACAGCGTAACTGGAAGGGAGGGAATCCGTCTTCCTTTCGGGAGCAGAGCGCTTCCTACAATGCTCGCATGCAGCAAAGCCTGCAGCAATCGGGGTGGGATTGGCAACCTTCGAGCGGCCGGGGATACGCGGTGGTGGCCCTGGATCTGCCTGTCCGCCGGGAGTTTTCCTACCGGATCTCCGATGCGATGGCTTCCCTTGCGCCCGGCGAACTGGTCCGGATTCCTTTCGGTTCCCGCCGGATGGTCGGCGTGGTCGTGCGCCGCGATCCCCACCCTCCGTCGGGCCTGGCCCCTTCCCGGTTGCGCGCGATCGAAGAGCGTCTTCACTCGCGTCCTCTTTTCACCGACGACCTTCTGCGACTTGCCCGCCATATCGCGGATTCCACCTACTGCTCCTGGGGACAGGCTCTCTTCACCATGCTCCCTGCGGCTCTTCGCCGCGGGCGCTTGCGACGCACGATCCCGGTGGCGGCTCTGGCCCGCCAGCCGGATCCGGAAGAGCTGTCCGTCCTGGCCGCGCGTCATCCCAAGCAGGAGCGCGCCCTGGCCTTCCTGATGGCCGCGGGGGGACAGGCCGAAGTCCGCGAGCTTCTGGGACGCACCGGGCTTTCGCGCTCTCCGCTCGACTCGCTTCGCCGGCGGGGGCTCGTGCGCCTGGAACGCCGCAACGAATACCGGGATCCTTTCGCCGGCGCCCTGCCGGTGGAGCGGACCGACCCTCACTGCGCCACCCCCCGTCAGGAAGCCTGCATCGCGGAGGTCATCGGCGCGCTGGACCGGCGCGAGCACGCCGATTTCCTCCTGTTCGGGGTGACCGGCTCGGGGAAGACCGAGGTCTATCTGCGGAGTCTGGTGCGCTGCCTGGCCCAGAAGCGGGGAGCGATCATCCTTGTTCCCGAGATCGCCCTCACCCCCCAGGCCGTGGCCCGCTTCCAGGCGCGCGTCGGAAGGGTGGCCGTCCTGCACAGCGGGCTGACCGACGCGGAACGCCACGACCAATGGCAGGCGATCCAGGAGAGGCGGCTGCGGGTGGTGATCGGTGCGCGGTCGGCCCTTTTCGCTCCCATGCCGGATCTGGGCCTGATCGTCGTGGACGAGGAGCATGAAACCTCCTTCAAGCAGGAGCAGACGCCCCGCTACCACGCCCGCGACGTGGCCCGCGAACGGGCCCGGCTGGAGAAGGCGGTCTGCGTTCTCGGGTCGGCGACTCCCTCGCTCGAATCGTGGCAGGCTGCGCGGGAGGGGAGCCTCCGGCTGCTCGAGCTGCCCGAAAGAGTGGCCGGAGGGCGGTTTCCCCAGATCGAAGTGGTGGATCTGCGCACGGAAAAGCCTGCAAAGGGCCATTGGCTCATCGTGAGCGAACCCCTGCGGCGGGCTCTGGAACAGGCCCTCTCCCGGGGAGAGCGGGCGATCCTCTTCCTCAATCGGCGCGGGTTCGCCCCGGCCTGGCACTGCCGCACCTGCGGAGGGAGCGTCACCTGCCGGCGCTGCGACGTTGCCCTGACCTACCATCGCGGGCGCAACCGCGCCCTCTGCCACGTCTGCCTGGAGGAAAGTGCTCCTCCGGAAACCTGCCCTGCCTGCGGCGCTCCGCTGTCTCTTGTGGGCGTGGGGACCGAGCGGGCCGAAGCGGCGCTGACGAAGCTCTTTCCCCGGGCGCGCATCGCCCGCATGGACCGCGACACCATGCTGCGCCGGGAAATGTACGAGCAGATCCTGGGGGATTTCGGATCCGGAAAGCTCGACATCCTGCTGGGGACCCAGATGGTGGCCAAAGGGCTCGACTTTCCCGACGTCACGGTGGTCGGCGTCCTGGATGCCGACACGGCTCTCCACCATCCCGATTTCCGGGCCGCGGAACGCTGCTTCAACCTCGTATCGCAGGTGAGCGGCCGGGCCGGCAGGAGTCATCGGGGAGGAAAAGTGGTCGTCCAGACCTGGCTTCCGGAGCATCCCGCCATCCAGGCGGCGGTTCGGCACGACTACCGCGGATTTGCCCGCGGCGAACTCGAGGAGCGGAAAACGTTCCACTTCCCCCCGGCGGCGCGCGCGGTCCGGGTGGTGCTCGAATCGACGGATCGGACCAAGGTGGAGGGGATGGCCCGGGAGGCCTTCCGCAAGCTGCAAGCGGCAGCGGCTCCCGGCTGCACCCTCCTGGGACCCGCGCCTCCCCCCGTGGAACGGCTCAAGGGGCGCCTTCGCCGGCAGATCCTGGTCAAGGCCGTTCCGCCGAAGGCCATGGACGCCCTGCGCGAGGTCTTCTATGACCTCTGCCAGCGCCCCGGAATCGTGGTCGACCCCTTATGAACCCAGGATGCCGCCTTCCGTCATGCGGCGGGGATCGAGGATTTCGTCGAGCTGGGTTTCCGTGAGATAGCCCTTCTCGAGGACCACTTCACGGATCGTCTTGCCCTCCTTGAGGGCCGTCTTGGCGACTTCGGCGCCTTTGAGGTATCCGATCACCGGATTGAGCGCCGTGACCAGGATCGGATTCCGGGACAGCCAGGCGTGGGCCTTCTCCGCGTTGGCTTCCAGCCCTTCCACGCACTTCTTGCGCAGAACCGTGAGGCAGGAGATCAGGATCTCCATCGAGAAGAACAGGTTGTGCGCGATGACCGGCATCATCACGTTCAGTTCGATCTGACCGGCCTGGCCGGCCTGCTGGATGCAGGCATCGTTCCCGATCACCTGGTAGCAGACCATGTTGGTCATCTCAGCCATCACGGGATTGACCTTGCCGGGCATGATCGAGGAGCCCGGCTGGACCACGGGAAGGTTCACTTCGTCCAGGCCGGTGGTCGGTCCGCTCGAGAGCAGGCGCAGATCGTTGGCGATGCGGCCCAGGTCGGTGGCCAGGTTGCGCAGGGCCGCGCTGAAGAAGACGGCATCCCCCTGGGACTGCATGCACTCGAAAAGATCGTCGCTTCCCCGCAGTTCCAGGCCGGTCAGATCGGAGAGTTTCTTCACCATGCGGGCATGGAACTCGGGGTGGGCGTTGAGGCCGCTCCCCGAAGCCGTGCCCCCGATGCCGAGCCGCCGCAGTCCGTCCGCCGCGGCCTCGATCTTCTCCCGGCAGCGGCTGAGGCAGGTCCCGTAGGCGTGGAATTCCTGGCCCAGGGTGACGGGGACGGCGTCCTGCAGGTGGGTGCGGCCCGATTTCACGATCTCGTTCCAGGCTCGGCCCTTGGCCCGGAAGGCCTGGGCCAGCTTCTCGAGCGCTCCGGTCAGTTCCTCGAGCCGCAGGAGGCAGCCCAGCCGGATCGCGGTCGGAATGGTGTCGTTGGTCGACTGGGCCATGTTGACGTGATCGTTGGGACTGACCGGTTTTCCCGGGTCGTCCAGGGCGAAGCCCAGGATCTGGCTGGCGCGGTTGGCGATGACCTCGTTGACGTTCATGTTGTGGGAGGTGCCCGCGCCGGCCTGATAGGGATCCACAACGAAATGCTCATCCAATTTTCCTTCCCGCACATCGTCGGCGGCGCGCATGATGGCGTCGGCGACCCGGGCTTCGAGCAGTCCGAGATCCTTGTGGACTGCCGCGGCTGCGTGCTTGATGACGGCTTGGGCGCGCACGAAGGCCGGCATGGGGCGCAATCCGCTGATGGGGAAGTTCTGGACGGCCCGCTGGGTCTGGGCGCCCCAGAGAGCCTCCTTGGGGACCCGCACCTCTCCAAGGGAGTCCTTTTCGGTGCGAAAGTCGGGGGTCATGGTTGTGATCGGCATGGATTCGGGGTTTCTTTTCGGCGACTGTGGAATTGTAACTGGCTCACCAGGGCCATCTCCGGCATCCGGAGACGGCCTGTTTCCGGCGGGGATGAGGTCAGGTGCGCTGGTCGGGGAGGAGTTCGACCCTTTCGCCGAACATTTCCTCGAAACTGGCGGCGATCTTCTCGTCGGAGAATGCTCCCCACCCCTCACAGAGATCCTTCTCTTCGGCCATGAGATCGCAGGCGGTGGGGATGCCCAGGACGAATTCCCGGGCATGGATCCATTTGCGGATCCGCTTGAGGATCTCCTCCCGCGAAAGCCCCGGTTCTCCGTGGAGGAGCCAGGGGAACCGCTTGCGAAGAACCTGGGTCGGGAACCGGTCGAAACCCCGGCAGAAGATGTGCTGTTCAGCGGCCACGTCGCAAACAGTCTTTCCTTCGTCGTCCTTCTGGAGAAGATCCAGCAGGTGGGTTCTCATCCGGCGAACACAATCCTTCCGTGTCAAGCGCTTCACGCTTTCACGTAATCCGCGGGGAGATAGGGAGTAGGCCGAAAAATTCCGCAGGGTGGGAATTATTCCCGCTTGGAGGAGGGAAGGCCCTGCGGGGAAACTTGGCCCCCCTGCCTGGGATTGAGGGCTTTTTCTTGCTCCATTTCCCGCTCCTTCTCCCAGAGATGCATCTCCCAGATCCACTCGGCATCGGTTCCGGGATTCTCCTTCAGGATTTCCCCGAAACGGCTTCGGACGATCCAGGCGTCGATTCCGACCGGCATGGGGCCGTCGAAAGCCTGGTTCGCCTGGTTGCCCTGGTCGGCAAGCATCCTGGGGTGCTCATTCAGAAGCCCCACAGAGCAGGCGGAGGCCGGGAGAAAAAGAACCAGCCCCAGGGCGGCAAGGAAAGAGTGGGTGCGGGCCGTCATGAAGAAATCTCCGACTGCGGGGTCGGATCCCGGGACGGGATGCCCCCGGCCCGGCTCCAATAGGACTATTCGCCTGGGAGCCGGCCGTGGTGACTAAAAACCTCCCTTGCCGGGAGGCGGAGGGGCCGCCACGGGAGGAAAACAGGGGCTTGAGGGGGGGGAGAGCCGGTCCGGGTCAGTCCCGGCGGCCCAGGAGCATCAGGAGCTGCTGGAAGAGGATCACGACGTCCAGGAAGATCGTGGCCGCGGCGGTGGCCGCCATAGTGGTGGGGAAGCGCCGCATGACGTTCGAGGTGTCGTAGATCAGGAAGCCCGCCATGAGCAGCACCCAGGCCAGCGAGACCCCCCAGCCGGTGGTGCTCCAGCCGAAAAGCATGCCCAGGATCATGAAGCCGAACAGGATCCCGAACCCCGCCCAGAGGCCGGCCCGCATCCAGGAGAAGTCGCGCTTGGAAGTCAGCGTGAAAAGGGTCAGGCTCCCGAAGACCACCGCCGTGAGGACCGCCGCCTGGGCCACGATCCCCGCGCCGGTCTCGGGATGGATCTTGAGGATCATGAAGATCAGGGGCGCGGTAAGAAGCCCCTCGATGACGGCGAACCCTCCCAATGCCACGATGTTGATCGGGAAGCGGGCCGCGGTCAGGCGCATGACCAGGAACATGCCGGCCATGATCACGAGGAACCCGAGGATCCCCGCGCCCCCGTAGAGGCTCAGGACCGCGTTGCGGACCGGCTCGACCGCGGTCCCCATCCAGGCCGCGCCGGTGAAGACCAGGATGGCCAGGGAGAAGAGGCTGTAGACCTTCTTCAAGAAGGCCAGTCGTTCGGGCACGGCGACCTGGATGGCCAGCATGCCGCGATAAGGCTGTTGTTGTTCCCAGGAGCGCGCGCCTTGGTTCATGACGGGATTCTATTCGTTTCTTCTTGGGGTTCGTCCGCCAGGCGGATTCACGGAACTTCCTGAATACCCTTCGAAGGGGACTTTCGTTGGCCTCATCGGCAGCTCTTGCGCCAGAAAAGGGCCAGGAGCAGGCCGCCGCCCAGCGCGGCGGCCATCCAACCCTCCCAGGGGCGCCCCAAAAGCCAGGAACCGATGCCGAGCAGAAGGCCGAAGATGAGCGCAACGCCCCCCAGCCAGGCGAGAAGGGCCGCCCGTCCGGCGCCCGGGGCGGGGCCCGGCCCCCCCGGCCGCCGCAAAGGACCCCAGGCGCCCAGCGGACGCACCTTGTCGTGAAAGGCCTGCAGGTGCTCCAAGGGGACCGGCCGGGTCCGCAGGGTCACCACCAACATGACGGCCGTGGAGAGCAGCACGATCACGAGGTACTGGCCGGCGTGATCCCAGGGCGTTCCGGCCTTCCAGCCGTTGAAGGGCGCGGCCGGCCAGGCGGCGGCCGGAACCAGGAAGCGCAGGGTGACGGTGGTGAAGGTGGAGCTGAGCAGCGCCGAGATCTCGGTCCAGGCGTTGGCGCGCCACCAGAACCAGCGCAGGAGATAGGCCGGTCCGAGCCCGCCGAGGAGCGCCAGGGAGAGCTTGAACATCTCGCCGATGTCCTTGGCTGCCAGGGCGAAGAGCGCCGCCAGGATGCCCACCACGACCTCGGCACCGCGGCCGACCCAGATGTAGTGGCGGTCGCTCTTTCCGGGGCGCAGGAAGCGCCGGTAGAGGTCGTTGACCACGTAGGCCGAGGCCAGGTTGAAGTGCGTGTCGAGCGTGCTCATGAAGGCCGCCAGGAAGCTGGCGCACATGAGGCCGAACATTCCCGGGCCCAGGAAGCGGGCCATCATGGCCGGATAGGCGGCCTCCCCGTCCTGCATGCCGGCGATCTCCGGCACCGCGAGGCTCAAGAGCGCCACCAGGATCCAGGGCCAGGGGCGCAGGCAGTAGTGCGCCAGATGGAACCAGAGCGCCGCCCCGCGGGCATGGGCTTCGGAGCGGCAGGCCGAGAAACGTTGCACGGCGATGCCGCCGCCGTCGGCGTTCTTGTTGATCCAGCCCTGGACCCCCGTGAATACCAGGAAGGCGCAGAAGCCCTGGGTCCAGAAGGAGGCGGCGTGCCAGGAGCCGCCCCCCGGCGCGGGAAAGAAGCGCGTGCGTTCGCCGGCGGCCCGCACGATGGCCTCGCGGGCGGCGGCAAGCCCGCCGAAATCGTCCACCACCACCCAGAGAAGCGCGATGGCTCCGAAGAGGGCCAGGGCGAACTGGAAGAGGTCGGTCATCACCACGCCCCAGAGGCCGGAAAGGATGGAATAGGAGAGCGCCAGGACCAGGGCGCCGCCCACGATCAGGACGTCGTACTGCCCGCTCTCCAGCCCGAAAACCACGCGCACGATCTTCAGCATGGCCAAGAGCACCCAGCCCAGGATGATCGTGTTCGTGATCAGGGCGTGGTAGCCGCCGTAGAGGGCCCGCAGGGCGCGCGCGGGGCGTCCGGCATAGCGGCGTTCCACAATCTCCACGTCAGTGGTCACCTCGAGTCGCCGCCACCAGCTCGCCAGGACCACGAAGGAGAGTGCGCCTCCCACCGCCATGCCCCACCAGAGCCAGTTCTGGGAAATCCCCTGCGGGCTGCGTACCCAGCCGGTGACAACCAGGGGGGTGTCGGCCGCGAAGCTCGTGGCCACCATGCTGGTGCCCGCCACCCACCAGGGAAGCGAGCGTCCTGCAAGATAGAAATCCCCCACGGAGCGGCTGGCCCGGCGCGAAAGGATGGTTCCGAGAAAAAGGGCGAGCGCCAGGTATCCGACGATCGCCAGCCAGTCCAGGGGGGCGAGCTGGACTCCGGCTCCCAAGAGCCGCTACTCCTCTCCTTCGGTGAAGAGGAGGGCCAGGAGGGCCGGGGAGAGCCCGGGCAGATAGAGGCCGGGGGAGTGTGCGGGGACCGATTGGGCGGCTTCCGGCGATCCGGCCACGTAGAGGACCGTGTGGTTGCGGGAGACCGCTTCGGCCCAGGGGCCGGGGAGCGAGGGGAAGCCGTGTCCTTCTGCGGCTCCCCATAGAATGACCAGAGCCTGCGGCATGGGGTCGGGGGGCGGCTCGGTGGGGCTCAAGACCTCGATGCCCCATTCGGTCAGGAAGGAGATCGAGTCCCGCGAGCCTGCAAGTCCAAGAGCCAGCTCGGGGCGGGGGATCTGACGTCCGGGGGACCCGCCGGGAAGCGGCCGCAGGAGACGCCGGGCTCCGCCTCCGAGCATGAGTGGCTTGGGCGGAACCGTCGGAAGTTCGCCGGCCGCCTTCAGGAAGCGGTCCACGCGCCGGACCGCCCGTTCCACCGTGGCCGGGTCGAGATCTCCCCGTTCCAAGGAGTCCCGCAGGCTGACCGCAAGGACCACCGGGTCCTCCGGGTCGAGAAGCAGGTCGAGGCCGGCGTGCAGCGACTCGCGGGCCAGTTCGGGATGGGGGCCGCTTCCGAATCCGGCCATGCGCAGGGAATCGGTGACGAGGATCCCTTCGTAGCCCCAGTCCTTGCGCAGGAGGTCGATCACCGGCTTGGAGCGGGTTGCCGGCCGGGATTCTTCGTCGAGGGCGGGGCACTCGATGTGTCCCACCATGATGGCGGGGAGTTCCGGCAGAAGTTCCTGAAAAGGCTTCAAGTGGAACTCCAGGTCCACCAGGGCCAGGGCGCTTTCCACGTGACTGTCCTGCGGACAGGCTCCATGACCTGGAAAGTGCTTGGCACAGGCCAGGCCGCCGCCCTCTTTCACACCCCGGATCCAGGCGCCGGCAATCTCGACCACTCGGTCGGGATCTCCGCTGAAGGCGCGGTGGCCGATGATCGGGGAGCAGACCGCATTGGGAAGCGTGGAGTGCAGGTCGAGGACCGGTCCCAGGATCCAGCGCACACCCGCTTGGGCGGCTTCGCAGGCCACCCGTCGGCCGGCATCGAAGGAGGCTTCGGCTCCCAGGATTCCCAGGGCCCAGGCATCCGGAAGCGGGGTGAGGCCGTCGAACTGCTGCCCGGCGCCCCGTTCCAGATCGGCGCAGAAAAGGACCGGGTGGCCGGCCTGGTCCTCCAGGGTTTCGTGCAGCCAGGCAATGTCTTCGGCGTCGCCCCCGAAGATGAGAAAAACCCGGGGATCGAATTCCCGCAGACAGCGCAGGGCTTCGGCAAGCCCTTCCCCGCGGTTGATGCGCAGGGCGGGAACCACCAGGGCGTCGGTGAGCTGGCCGGGGAGGGTCATCGGAAAGACTCTACGGATTCGGAGGGCTCCGTAGAATCCCCAACCCATGGAAGAGCCGGTTCTCATGGTCCACGGCGGAGCTGGGGAGGTGCTCCGCGAGTCTCTCGTCCGGCGCCAGGAGGGATGCCTGCTGGCCGCACGCCGGGGCGGGGGGATCCTGGCCGGGGGGGGAACGGCGCTCGAGGCGGTCTGCGCGGCCGTGGAGATCCTGGAAGACGAGGACGTATTCAACGCCGGAACAGGCTGTGCCCTCGACCGGGAAGGAGGGGTCTCCCTCGATGCCGCCGTCATGTGCGGGGCCACCCGCCGGGCGGGCGCTGTGGCGCTTCTTCCCGCCTTCCGGCATCCCATCCGCATCGCTGCCCGCCTTCTGGATCAGCCGGTGGTCCTCCTGGCCGGGGAGCCGGCTGCACGCTGGGCCGAGGAGCAGGGGTTCGAACGGCTGGCCGACGAAGCCCTCATCGTCCCCCGCTCGCGCAAGGCGCTGGAGAAGGCCCTTGCAGAGGGGGCATCCAGGAACTGGGCGGGAGGCACGGTGGGGGCCGTGGCCCGCGACGCCCGCGGCGGCCTGGCGGCCGCCACGAGCACCGGCGGCACCCTGGGGAAATGGCCCGGCCGGGTGGGGGATTCGCCGGTTCTCGGAGCGGGGACCTATGCCGACCCGTTCTGCGCCTTGAGCGCCACCGGCGACGGGGAAGCCTTTCTGCGCCAGGCCTTTGCCGCGCGGGTGGCCGAAGCCCTGGAGCGCGGCGAGGAGGCCGCCGCGACCCTCGGCCGCCTGCTCGCCAGCCTGAAGACCGATTACGAAGGCCAGGGCGGAGCCATCCTGGTTCCCCGCACGGGGCCGCCCGTTGCCCGCCGCAACACCGCCACCATGGCGCACGCCTGGTGGAGCCCGGCGGACGAAGGCAGCGGCGACTGACCCGGGTTTCGTGTGGGTCGAGCGCCCCTTTCTTGGGGCCCTGGGGAAACCGGGCAAGGGAGCGGCCGGACACTCACTGCGGGATGCAACCGCTTGAGGTGCGGATTTTCAAGAAAACAGGAAGAAAAAAACCGCGGAGACGCGGAGAGCGCGGAGAAGAAGAAGAAAAAGACAAGAAG